>DATECF010000285.1:0-10900 GCA_035287045.1 Gemmatimonadales bacterium
CGCTGTCGGTTGGCCTAACTCTGGGACCGGCCAGTCAAGCCAGCATCAAGGACCTCACGAGACCTCGCGCAGCCTCCGCTCGAGGAAGCGCCGCTCCGGCTCCAGCCGGGTGAGGGCGAGCGCCCGCTGGTAGGACGCTCGGGCCTCGGTGGCTCGCCCCAGCCGCCGGCACAGGTCCGCTCGCGCCGAGTGGGCCAGGTGGTAGTCGTCCAGGTCCCCCCGCGTGAGCATCGCGTCAATCAAGGCGAGGCCCGCCGCGGGGCCGTCGCGCATCGCCACGGCGACCGCGCGGTTGAGCTCCACCACCGGCCCGGGATCCGCCCGCAGCAGCAGGTCGTACAGTCCCACGATCTGGGCCCAGTCCGTCGCCCCCGCCGTGGCGGCCTCGGCGTGCACCGCCGCGATCGCCGCCTGAAGCGTGTAGGGGCCAAACCGGCGTGACAGCAACGCCCGGGTCACGAGGGGTCGCCCCTCGGCGATCAAGTCCCGGTTCCAACGCGAGCGGTCTTGATCGTCCAGCAGGATCAGCTCGCCCTCCGCCGAGGTGCGCGCGGCCCGCCGCGATTCGTGCAGCAGCATCAGTGCCAACAGACCCCGCGCCTCGGGCTCCGGCAGCAGTGACACCAGGAGCCTGCCTAAGCGAATGGCCTCGGTCGAGAGCTCGGCTCGGACGACCGTCTCGCCCGACGTCGCCGAGTAGCCCTCGTTGAACACCAGGTAGATTACCCGGAGCACGCCGTCGAGTCGCTCCGGCAGATCGGAACGGGAGGGCACCTCATAAGGAATACCCGCATCCCGGATCTTCCCCTTGGCGCGCACGATGCGCTGGGCCACCGTGGGCGCCGTCGTCAAGAAGGCGCGCGCGATCTCCTCGGTGGTGAGGCCGCATACTTCCCGCAGCGTGAGCGCCACCTGCGCGTCCGATGTCAAAGCCGGATGGCAGCAGGTGAAGGTCAGTCGAAGGCGGTCGTCCTCGACGCCCTCGTCGTCACCCGGCTCGACGGCGGGCCCCTCGGCCTCGAGGCGTTCCGCCAGCAAGGCCTGGGATCGGTCGAACCGGGCGCGCCGGCGGATGGCGTCAATGGCCTTGAAGCGGCCGGCCGACACGAGCCAGGCACGGGGGTTGGCCGGAACGCCCTCGCGCGGCCAGCGCTCCAGCGCCGCGGTGAAGGCGTCGTGCAGCGCCTCCTCGGCCAGGTCGAAGTCGCCGAGCAGGCGGATCAGGGTGGCGAGGACGCGGCGCGAGTCTGACCGATAAACCGCGTCCACCATGGCGCGCGCCTGTTCGGCGGCGTCCCCGCTCACCCCTTTGGGCGTGTGACTACTGCTGGTCAAACTCCACGATGGGCCGCACCTCGATGCTCCCCGTGCGTGCCGATGGGATCCTTGCGGCCACCTGGATGGCGTCGTTGAGGTCCTTGGCGTTGATCATGTAGAACCCGCCCAACTGCTCCTTGGTCTCGGCGAAGGGTCCGTCGGTGGTGGACACCTTACCGGCGCGGACCCGCACCGTGGTGGCCGTCTGGACCGGCTGAAGGGCTTCGCCGGCAAGGTGATGGCCGCTCTGCTTGATAGCCTCGGTGAAGGTGAAGTACTCGCTCATGAAGGTGTCGGCATCGGCCTTGGACATGGCGTTCAGCTTCTTCTCTTCATCATAGATAATGCACAGATACCGCATGGGTCCCTCCGAGTAAGGGTGGACAGGCTGTGGTCACCAGCTAGTCGTTCAGGGGGACCCGAGATCGACACACCAGGCCGACATGACGGCCCGACGAACATATGCCGCGTTCGCCCGTGGGCCAGGGGGCTGGCGGCAGCCAGGAGGGATATTACATTAGGTTCTTAGCCAAAGACCCTGAGGGAATCCCGGTGGCCGACTCGCTGCAGTTGCTTCGCGGAACGCTGGACATCCTGATTCTGAAAACGCTGGCGGGCAGCCGGCTCCACGGCTATGCCATCGCCTCGCGCATCGCGGCGCGCACCCGCGGGGCACTCGCGATCGAGGACGGGGCGCTCTACCAATCGCTCCACCGCATGGCGGAGCGCGGGTGGGTGGAGGCCGAATGGGGGCACGGCGAGACCGGCAAGCGCGCCAGGTTCTACCAGCTGACCGAGGCCGGCCGCCGGCAGCTCCGGGTGGAAACCGCCAACTGGCTCCGGTATGCGGAGGCCGTCTTCCGCGTGCTGCAGCCGGACGCCGCATGAGCGAGCCGGCCGAGCGCCCGCGCCGGTTCCAGGGGCCCATCACGCCGGGGCAGATTCGAGCCGACGTGGACGACGAGATCTGGTTTCACCTGGAAATGCGGATCGAGGAGCTGATTCGAGAGGGACGCTCGCCGGCGCAAGCTCGTGAGGAAGCCGTGCGCATGTTTGGAGACCTGGAAGGCACTCGGGCGGAGATGAGCGCGGCCGACCGGCGGCGCGAGCGGCGTGCCCGCCGGCGCGATTACCTCGGGGAGGTCCTGCAGGACCTGACGCACGCCCACCGGCAGCTCCGCCGCCGGCCGGCGTTCGCGATGGTGGCGGTGCTCACGCTGGCCGTGGGCATCGGCGCCAACACCGCGGTGTTCTCCGTCGCTGATCACGTCGTGCTGCGGCCCCTGCCGTACGAGGCCCCCGAGCGGGTGCTGGCGATTTGGGAGGTGGACCCCCGGGCCGGCCAGGCCCGCAGGGAGGTCGCGCCCGGCAATTTCGTGTCCTGGCGAGACCGGGCGCGGAGCTTCGCTTCCATGGCGCTGATCCAACCCGACGGGTTCGACCTTACGAGCCCGGACGGGCCGCCGGCGGCGGTCCGGTCGTGGGGCGTGACCGAAGGGTTCTTCGAGACCATCGGCGCGCGGCCGATCCTGGGTCGGAGCTTCCTTCCCGAAGAGCACGCACTCAACGCACCCCGCGCGGTCATCTTGTCTCACCGGATGTGGCAGCAGCGTTACGGGTCGGACCCCAAGATCGTGGGCGGCACCATTCAGCTCGATTTCGCGCCCGCCACCGTGGTGGGTGTGGCGCCGCCGTGGCTCCAGTACCCGGACGAGAGCGACCTCTACAACCCGAAGCGTTGGAATCCCAACGAGGAGACCGACCGGCGCTCGGCGTATATGTACGCCGTGGCTCGCCTGGGGCCGGGCGCGACGCCGGCGCAGGCGCAGGCCGAGCTGGACGCGATCGCGGCGCGGCTGGCGGCCGAGTATCCAGCGACCAACGCCAGCGTGCGTGTCAGCGCGGTGCCGTTCGAGGAACAGGTGTTGGGGGACGTGCGGCCGGCGCTTATGGTCCTCCTGGTGGCGGTCGGCTTCGTGCTGCTGATCGCGTGCGCCAACGTCGCGAGCCTCCTGCTGGCCCGAGCGGCGGAGCGGGAGCGCGAGCTGGCGGTGCGGGCCGCGCTGGGCGCCGCTCGGACCCGGCTCATCCGGCAGCTGGTCGCGGAGAGCCTACTGCTCGCCCTGGTCGGCGGCGCGGCGGGCATTGCCCTGGCGTACGCGGGCGTGCAGGCCCTCGTGGCACTGTCTCCCCCGAACTTGCCGCGGCTGGACACCATCTCCGTGGATGGCCGCATCCTGTGGTTTGCGCTGGCCACCAGTCTGCTCACCGCCGTGCTGTTCGGCTTGGCGCCCGCCCTCCGGGCCTCACGCCCCGATCTCCTCTCGCCGCTGCGCGCCGCCGGCCGGACATTCGGCGCCATCGAGCGATTGGGGCTCCGCCGAGTGCTCGTGGGCGGCGAAGTCGCCCTGGCGTTGGTGCTGCTCATTGGCGCCGGGCTGTTGGTGCGCAGCTTCATGACGTTGCTGGACAACGACCTGGGGTTCGCGCCCGAGAACCGGGCCACCTTCCAGGTGTTCCTCTGGGACCTCAACCCGACGCCCGAGCAGCGGTTGCAGCGGGTCCAGGCCATCACGGACGCGTTCTTGGCGACCCCGGGGGTGGAGGCGGTCGGGATCGGAACCGCCATCCCGTTCCACCCGAGTGCCATCGACCCCATGAGCAACCTGGTGGTAGAAGGACGGCCCGTGCCCGAGACCGGCGCGGAGCAGCGGGTGTACACCACCATCGTGAGTCCCGAGTACTTCCGCGTGATGGGGATCCCGTTGCGCGCCGGGCGGGGGTTCTCGGCCACGGATCGGGCGGACGCGCCGCGCGTAGCCCTCATCAGCGAGGCGGCCGCCCGCCGCTACCTCCCGGACGAGGACCCGGTGGGCCAGCAGGTGCGTTTCGGTGTCATGGGCGCGCCGCAGACCTGGGAGATCGTAGGCGTGGTGGGGAACGTGCGGCCGGTGACGCTGGACAGCGACCCGCGGCCCGAGGTGTTCGTCCCGCTGGCGCAGACCGCTAACGGCAGCGTGACCTTCGTGGTCAAAGCCCGCGATGCCGTGGCCAAGCTGATCCCGGCGCTGCGCCGGCAGCTGTGGGCCGCGGCACCCAATCAGACCATCTATTACGAAGCGACAGTCGAGGGCCTGATCTCACACACCTTGGCCGAACGTCGCTTTCACCTGCTGGTGTTGGGCGCCTTCTCCGTGGTCGCGCTCACGCTCGCGACCATCGGCGTGTACGGGCTCATCACCTACTCCATGAGTCTCCGCACCGGCGAGATCAGCGTCCGCATGGCGTTGGGCGCGCGGGCGGGCGAGATCATGGGCATGGTGGTGAAGGACGGCGTGTTGCTGGCGCTCCCAGGCATCCTCGCCGGCACGGTGGCCGCGCTGGTGCTCACCCGCTTCATGCGGGCCATGCTGTACCAGGTCGCCCCCACCGACCCGCGCGTCTACCTCCAGCTCGTCGTGCTGGTGCTGCTGTTGGCGGCGGTGGCTGCCTACGCGCCCGCGCGGCGGGCCGCGTCGATCGATCCGGCGAGGGCGTTGCGGGAGGACTAGCCGAACCTTTCACACCCTTCATCCGAGGAAGCCATACGTTCCCAGACGGATAGGACCAGGCGTGCGCGTCCGGGCATCTTGCGCCTCGAGGTCCCGGGCGTCCGAAAATAGGGCCCGGCATGGCGCGAAGTTATATTGCCGCTGGTAGGCACCGTCCTCATGCGGCGCGCTTTTTCCCTCCTGGTCCTGACACTGGCCGCCGCATGCGGCCGGCCGCCGGCGTCCGCGCCGCTGGCTCCCGCCACAGCGGCGTGCCTGATCCTCACGGCAGACAGCGCCGCCGATACGCTCACCGTCGCCGTCGCCGGTCCGGTGGATTTTTCCCACGCGCCGGTGCCCGCGACCGAAGCGGAGCGGTTCGTGTTCGGCGCGTTCTACGAGACGCTGGTCCGGCTGGACTGCGATGGCCGGGTGGAACCGGGGCTCGCGCGCCACTGGACCCGTGTAGCAAACGATGGACGGCGATGGCAGTTCACCGTGCGGGACGACGCGGCCTTCTGGGACGGAACCCGGGTCACCGCCGATGACGTCGTGGCGGCGTGGGCCGGCCGAGCCGGCCTGGTGGCGGAGTCGGTGTCCGTGCTCGACGCCCGGACCCTGAGCGTGGTGCTCAGCGGACCGGACACGACGCCGGGCCGGCTCGCCGATCCTCGACTCGGCATTGCCAGGCAGGGTGCTCCAGGGGCCCTCCCGATCGGCACCGGGCCGTACGCCGTCACCGGGCGGTCCATGCTGCATCTGGAAGCCCGACCGGTGAACCAGGCGAGGCCCCTGCTGGGATTCCTCTTGGCGGCCGGCGCCGATCTTCGAGACCTCCTCGACCAGGGCGTTGACCTCGTCCTGACCGACGATCCTGAGACCCTCCGGTACGCCAGCAGCCGCGAGACGTTCGACATCGTCTCCTTGCCGTGGTCCTGGACCTACGTCCTGGTGGGGGGACCGGTGATTGAGGCCGTGGATGCGCTCGAGCGGTGGGGATTGCGTGAGGCGGTGCGCGGCGATGTCCGCCGGGCCGAACCGCCGTTCTGGTGGGTGGGGGCCCCCCGATGTCCCGGGGCCGCCGCCGGGCCCGGGTACCTGACGCCGGGCATGGCGCGGACCATCGCCTACGTGGACACCGATCCGGTGGCCCGCGACATTGCCGAGCGGCTGGCCGCGGTGGCGGGCCGCGAAACGAGGCCCACCGGAACGGGTTCGCTCCGCGCGTTGGGCCTTCCCCCAGCGGAATTCGCGGACGCGTTACAGGCGAACCGAGCCCTGGCATTCATCACGGCGCTGGCGCGGCGCTCGTATGACGCCTGCCTCAACCTTCCCGCCGGGGGGGTCGTCCCGTTGCTGGACGCGCGGAGCTCGGTCGTGGCCAGGCGCGGCCGCGTGGCGCTCGAGGTGGAGTGGGATGGCACGCCGCGATGGAGCCGGCCATGACGTTCCGCACGCGGCTGCAACTCGCGTTCGTGGCGCTGGCCGTGGTCTCAGTGGGCGGACTCGCGCTCGCGGTTCGCCTGGAGATGACGCGCCGGCTCACCGGCGAGTACCAGCGCCGGGTCACGTCCCAGGTGGATCTGATTCGCAACGATCTGACCAGCGAAAGTGAGGAGATCGCGGGGCGGCTGGCCGGCGTCGCCAGGGCGCTGGCCGGCGACAATCGCTTCCGGCTGGCGGTGATCAGCGGAGCCGACCGCGGCTACCTCCTGGACTACGCGGCCCAGGCCATGCGGCTGGCCGGCCTCACGATGCTCCAGGTCCAGGATGCTGAGGGGCGAATCGTGAGCTCCGGGCACTTTCGGAACGAGTTCGATCGCCCGGAACCGGATCTCCCACGGCTGGTGGCGCAAGCTCGCGGGCCGGCGTTGGTGGAAGCGCGGGCGCCCGAAGGCCCATTCCTGGCCCTGGTCCGCGCCGACTCGGCCCACGTGGGCCATAACCGGCTGTGGCTGGTGGGTGGGCGCGCGGTGGGACCGGAGTTCGTGAGTCGGCTGGCCGGAGGCGGGGACTTGGTGGTCACGCTGGCGTCCGCCGCCGGGACCCTGTCGTCCGCCGGACCCGCCGGGAGGGTCACCGGCTACGCCGTGGCCGAGGAAATTGACCTCCCCTTCGTGGTGACGGAGGCGGGCGGCGCGCGGGTGGCGAGCGCCCGGCTGGTGGTCTCTCAACCAGTGACACCGCTGGCGCAACTGCGGGGGAGCGTGGATCAGTGGTCACTGATCGCCGGCCTGGTAGCGATCGCCGCGGCACTCCTGCTCGGAGCGTGGGCCTCAGCCCGGCTCAGCCGGCCGCTCGCCGAGCTGGCGCAACAAACCAGCCTGCTGGATCTGGAGCGGCTCGATGTGGACTTCGCCGGCCGGCGCGCGGACGAGGTGGGGGCCCTCGCCCGCGTCTTGACCGCGATGACCGATCGGCTGCGACGTGGGGCGCGACAGCTACGCGACGCCGAACGCCGCGCCGCCGTGGGCGATGTGGCGCGGCAGGTCAATCACGACATCAAGAACGGCCTGGCACCCATCCGCAATGCGCTGCGGCACTTGGCGGAGGTGGCGGACCGGGAGCCAGAGCAGCTGCCGACGATCTTCCAGGAGCGGAAGGGCACGCTCGATTCCGGCGTGCAGTACCTCGAAACCCTGGCCGCCAACTATGCTCGCCTGACGCCCAGGGTGGACGGCGGCTCCGCCGACGTGCGGGCGGTGGTGGAGGACGTGGTGCGCGGCGTCACCGGGGCCGTGACGCTCAAGGCTGAGATCGCAGCCGGCGTGTCGCCCGTCAGGGCGGACTCGGTCGTCTTACGGCGCATCTTGGAGAACTTGGTGAGCAACGCGGTTGATGCGGCCGGCTTGGGTGCGCGGCCGTCCAAGGCAGCGGTACTGATTACCGCAGAGGGCGCAGAGGTCAACAGAGAGACCGCAGAGGGATCCATGGGTGTTCGCATAACCGTCACGGACACCGGGCCAGGCATGACCAACGAGCAACTCGAGCAGGCCTTCGAAGACTTCTACACCACCAAGCCGGGCGGCACGGGCCTGGGGCTCAGCGTGGTCCGCCGCCTGGTGGCGGATCTGCAGGGAACGCTGAGAGTGCAGACGGAGCCCGGGACCGGCACCACCGTGGCGGTGCTTCTGCCCGCCGCCGGACCGCCTGACCGCCCGACCGCCTGATGAGTCTGATTCTCGTGGTAGATGACGTCCGCGCCATGGCCGAGCAGTACGCGTACGACCTCAAGCGGCTGGGCGGCTACGCCACCCTGGTGGCGCCCGGAGGGAAGGAAGCGCTGGACCTGCTGGCCGCCGAGCCGGTGGACTGCGTGATCCTGGATCTGGAGATGCCCGGCGTGGACGGCTTCGAGGTGCTCAAGGCGTTGAGCGACCGCGTATCCACCGTTCCGGTGATCGTGTACACCGGCACCGGCGACTACCAGCGCTGCGTGCGCGCGGTCAAGCTGGGCGCGTACGGGTTCATTGACAAGGCCGAATCCATGGAGCGCGTGGTGCACGAAGTGCGGCGCGCCATCGAGCACCAGCGTTTGAGCGGGGAAGTGGCCGCGCTCCGCCTCCGCATGGCCGCCGAGGACAGCGCCCTGGTGGGATCGAGCGGGCCCATGCGGGCGCTCAAGGAGCTGATCGTCAGGCTGGCCCCCATCCCGAGCCCTGTGCTGATAGAAGGAGAGAGCGGCAGCGGCAAGGAGCTGGTGGCCGGGGACCTCCACCGTCTGGGACGGCATCCGGACGAGCCGTTCGTGGCGTTGAACGCCGGCGCGCTCCCGGAGGAGCTGGTGGAGAGTGATCTGTTCGGTCACGAGCGGGGCGCGTTCACCGGCGCCCACCAGATGAAGAAGGGCGCTTTCGAAGTGGCGGGGAAGGGCACCCTGTTCCTGGATGAGGTGGGGGACCTATCGCCGGCGGCGCAGGTCAAGCTGCTGCGCGTGCTGGAGCAGCGTGAGGTGCGCCGGGTGGGGGGTACGCGGGAAATCCCGGTGGAGGCCCGGGTGGTCGCGGCCACTCATCGCACCCTGGCGGACGAAGTGGCCGCCGGCCGGTTCCGCGAGGACCTGTTCTACCGCCTCAACGTGCATGTGATTCGGGTGCCGCCTCTGCGCGATCGGAAATCCGACCTCCCGGAGCTGGCCCTGCACCTGCTGGACGCCATCTGCCGGCGGTTGGGGTTCAAGGGTCGTCGCCTGGCGCCGGACGCGCTCGAGGCCCTGCTGGCGCATGACTGGCGCCGCAACAACGTCCGGGAGCTGCGCAATGTGCTGGAGCGGATGGTGATCGCCACAGACTCCCCGATCTTGGACCTCGGCACCGTGCCGCTGGACATCAAAAGCGGGGAGGTGACCCGACCATCGGGCGGGAGCTATGCGGCCCAGAAAGCCGAAGCGGAGCGGCAGATCATCATCGGGGCGCTTAGGAAGAATGAGTGGCACCTCACTCGCACTGCCAAAGAGCTTGAGCTGGCCGACCACGCCAGCCTACTCAAGATCATGCGACGCTTGGGGATAGAGCGAACGTAGCGGCCGTGTCCTAGCGGACACATACTGCTCTCCTGCGCCGTGTCCGCTAGCACACAATTGGCGGCTTTCGGTGTGCCGGCAGAACCTTTCCAAGACCACCTAACTAGCAATCAATAAATGAGTTATGCCTGAGCCGCGGACCGGGGGCCGGCGTGGCGGGCCCCTTGCCTACCCTCTCCATCAGGTTGTCAAACGTCAAACGCGCCCGGTTGGGGCGCTCAGTCAGGGGGAGGGTGTCATGCGCTGGGTTCGGATGGACCGGGAGCGGTGGGAGATCTGGAAGGGTCACGTTGCTGTCGCGATGGTGCTGCTGATCGCCATCGCGCTCTCATCCTGCAAGGTGGCCGGGGTGGACGGCAAGCTCACGCTGGAGAACACTGCGGCGGACACGCAGGCCACGCTGGGCAGCACCGTGTCGGCTCCGGGAATCGAATCGAGCACGCCGCGGGTCATCGGCCCAGTGGCCTTCGAGGAGGCCGAGGCGGTATACCGCGAAGGCCGCTACGGAGAGGCCACGGCACGGTTCTCGGCGTACGTCGAGGGCAAGCCGGAGAACGCTTGGGGCCACTACCTGCTGGGGCTCTCGGCGTGGAAGGCCGGCGAGACCGAGCGAGCGGAGGCCGCGTTCGGAAAGGCGCTCGAGCTCGACTCGAAGCACCTGAAGAGCTGGCTCAACCTCAGCCGGGTGCTGCTCGAGACGGGGCGACCGGACGAGGCGTTGGATCACCTGGGTCGGGCCCTGGAGTTGGACTCGGGGTCCGCCGAGGTGTACCGGCTGATCGGCCGGGCGCGGCATGACCGCGGGCAGGTGGACGACGCGATCGTCGCCTACCGGACGGCCGTGTCGTTGGACGACCAGGATGCGTGGGCGCTCAACAACCTGGGGGTGCTGTTCATCGAGCAGGGCCTTCCGGGCGACGCCATCGGCGCGCTGGCGCGGGCGGTGGATCTTCGGCCCGACGTCGCGGTGTTCCACAACAACCTGGGGATGGCGTTGGAGCGGTGGGGGTATTTCGAGGCCGCCCAGGACCAGTATCGCCTGGCGGTGGAATCCGACCCGGGGCACGCAAAAGCCGGGGCCAACCTCAGGCGCATCGAGAGGCGGGGCGACGAGGAAGGCCTGCCCCCGCTGGATCTCCCGACTCTGGCCCGGGAATTCCTGGAGGAGGTGATCCGGCGGTAGGGAATGATACTTGACAAGAGCAACTAATTGGGCGACCCTAACGCTGGGAGGAGTTCACCGCAGAGCACGCGGAGGGCGCGGAGGGTGCAGCGATGATGGCTCATCTGGGAACCTCAACCAGTATGAACTCAGCGCCCGCTGCGCCCTCTGCGGTGAATGCCGTGAGGCGCTTCAACCGCTTCTACACCCGCCAGGTCGGCCTCCTGAACGAAGGGTTTCTGGAGAGCCCGTTCTCGTTGACCGAAGTGCGAGTGCTCTACGAGCTGGCGCACCGCGACGGGCCCACGGCCACCGAGCTGGTGGAGGAGCTGGGGCTGGACGCCGGATACCTGAGCCGGATCCTCCGCA
>DATECF010000286.1:0-6347 GCA_035287045.1 Gemmatimonadales bacterium
CCCCCCCCCGAGCCCCCGGACCCGAACCGCGGCGACTGCGGACGCCAACCACAGCAACCAGTGATTGGCCTGGGGCGTGGCGGGAGTTCGAGCTGGCGGCTGGGGCGGCCCCGGCCAACGACGTGCTGTTCTACAACCTGGGCCTCATCTTCCGGCAGGCAGGCCTGGCCGCGGAGGCCCTTCAGGCCTTCGAGCGGTCCCACGCCCTGAACCCGCGACCCATCGCCAGCCTCGCCCGCGCCGACGCCATGGATCGCGTCACCGAGATGCGGCTTGAGCGCGACCGGGTGAGGGCGCTTGAGGGCGCCTTCCCCGGCGGTCCGCCGCCGCCGGCGGGGCCCGCGCGCGCCGAATGGCACCGCCAGATGGCTCGCTGGCTTGATGCGCGCGACGAGCAGGGCGCCGCCCGGGGCCACCGGCTGCGAGCCCTGGTCCTGGAGTCGGACTAAGCCCGCCTTGGCGTACGCATCGAGCGCCTGCCATCTGGTTTCTAGCCCGAGCGCCAGGGCCGCAAAGCGGACGCCCGGGGCGAAAGTCCGGACACCAGGCGGCAATCCGGACACCGGGGGCAATCCGGACACCCGGCGGCTAAGACAACAGGGCCCCCGGCTTTCTGCTGTTCGGCGCCTCCCAGCGTGACGCCCCCTCGACATCGCTCCGGCACGCCCCTTGCGTCCAAGGGACTCGCGTTTGTGCACGTTCCTCATGCTGTTGGCCTCGGGGCGAAGGCTCCGGTGGCGAAGGAGGTTCGACATGCCCTGCCTGCGCCTGAGCCTGGCCCCCATGGCCCGCCGCAACCTGGTCCTCCTGCCCGTCATCTTTGGGCTGTCTCTCGCACCGCTTGCGACCGCGGCCACCACGCACACGGTGACCAAGACCGCCGACACCGCCGATGGAACTTGCGACGCTGATTGTTCATTGCGCGAGGCCATAAGCGCCGCCAACGCGGGCGCGGGGGGCGATACGATCGACATCCCCGCCGGGACGTATGGCATCACCATCGCCGGGACCGGTGAGGACTCCGCCGCCACCGGCGACTTCGATATCTCGAAGAGCGTCACCATCGTCGGCGCCGGGGCGGGCTCGACCACCATCAGCGGCAATGGGCTGGATCGGGTGTTCGACATCGACCCCCTGGGAGCCGGTGGCGTGATCGTCTCCATCTCCGGGGTCACGATCACGGGCGGTGGAGCGGACTACACCCACGGCGGCGGCATTCAGAACGGCGGCACGCTCTCGATCAGCAGCTCCGTCATCACCGGCAATACAGCGGCCTGGAACCACGGCGGGGGCAATGCCGGGCACGGCGGCGGCATTCTGAATGCCGGCGCGCTCCTCATCAGCAACTCCACCATCAGCAACAACTCTGATGTCGTGGCCGGCGGCGGTATCTATAGCGCCGGCGCGATCACCGTCAACAACTGCACCTTCAGCGGCAATGAAACGCAAGGTACCGGCGGCGCCTTGTATCACACCACCGCGACCGCAGCCGTCGTCACCAACTCCACCATCAGCAACAACCGCGCCTGGTACATCGGCGCCAACACCGGCGGCATCTTCAACGACGGCGGGACGCTGACCATTACCAACTCCACCATCACCGGAAACAGGATTGAGGGCGCCTGGTGGAGCACCAACGCCGGCCTTGGCAACAACACAGGCACAACCTACGTTTCCAACACCATCGTGGCCAATCAGGGCGCCGGCACCGACTGTTGGAACTACACCGGCGGGGGCGGAGGCCCCATCATCTCCAATGGGCACAACCTGGAAAGCGGTACCTCCTGCGGGTTCACAGGAACCGGGGATCTGCAGAACAGCAACCCTCTGCTCAACGCCTTGGCGGACAACGGCGGACCGACGAAGACCGTGGCGCCACTGTCCGGTTCTCCGGCCATCGACGCGGGCGGTGATGCGGTGTGCGCTGCGGCTCCCGTGAATGGCGTCGACCAGCGGGGTTACGCCCGCCCCGTTGGCGCTCATTGCGACATCGGTGCGTTCGAGGGCGTGGCCGTCCACACGGTCACCTACGATGGCAACGGCAACACCGAGGGTAGCGCTCCCATCGACAGCAACATCTACGCCCAATACGGTTCCGTCATTGTCGCCAGCAACACCGGGTACCTTGCCAAACTGGGCTACAGGTTTGTCGGTTGGAATACCGAAGCCAACGGCACCGGCAGCGATTACCCTGCCGCCGCAGTCCTGACGATGGGCGCCAGCAACGTAACCCTGTACGCCAAGTACGTTGTCGCCCCACCGGCGATCATAACGGTGACGGCGAATGCCAGTGACACGCTTGACGGCGCGGATGGCCAATGCTCGCTGCGCGAAGCGATAACCAACATCAACAACGGGGCCAGCATCTATGCCGACTGTGCTCCGACAGGCGGTGTCTACGGAGACAACGACACCATCAGCATTCCCGCCGGGACCTACAACACCACGATCGCCGGGCCGGGTGAGGATGCCAATGCCACTGGCGACTACGACATCCTGAAGTTCTGGTTTCAGAACAAGAGCGTGGCCATTGTCGGCGCCGGGGCTGGTTCCACCACCATAAACGGCAACGGGCTGGATCGGGTGTTCGACATCGACCCCCTCGGAACCGGTGGCGTGGTCGTCTCCATCTCGGGCGTGACGATCGCGGGCGGTGGAGCGGATTACACCAACGGCGGCGGCATTCAGAACGACGGCACGCTCTTTGTCAACAACTCCGTCATTACCGGCAATACGGCGACTTGGAATCACGGCGGGGGTAATGCCGGGCACGGTGGCGGCATTGTGAACACGGGCACGCTCCTTGTCAGCAACTCCACGATCAGCAACAACTCCGATGTCGTGGCCGGCGGCGGCATCCATAGCGCCGGCGCGATCACCGTCACCAACTGCACCTTCAGCGGCAATGAAACGCAAGGTAGCGGCGGCGCCTTGTATCACAGCACCGCGACCGCTGCCGTCGTCACCAACTCCACCATCAGCAACAACCTCGCGTGGTACATCGGCGCCAACACTGGCGGCATCTTCAACGACGGCGGGACGCTGACCATCACCAACTCCACCATCACCGGCAACAGGATTGAGGGCGCCTGGTGGAGCACCAACGCCGGCCTTGGCAACAATGCCGGCACGACCTATCTCTCCAATACCATCGTGGCCAATCAGACTAGCGGCACGGATTGCTGGAACTATACCGGCGGAGGCGGAGGCCCCATCATCTCCAATGGGCACAACCTGGAGAGCGGTACCTCATGCGGGTTCACGGGAACTGGGGATCTGCAGAATGCCGACCCTCTGCTGGGCGCACTAGCGGATAACGGCGGACCGACGAGGACCGTGGCGCTGCTGTCCGGTTCTCCAGCCATAGACGCTGGATCATGCGTGCAAGCCACTGACCAGCGGGGGATGGTGCGTCCACAAGGGAGCGCCTGCGACATTGGCGCCTATGAAAGGGCCCCGGCCGAGGTGTCGATCACGAAGACGGACGGGGCCACCACGGCGGTGCCGGGGACACCGGTGACGTACACCATCGTGGCGACGAACGCGGGACCCTCGAATGCGCCCAGCGTGACGGTCGCGGACAGCTTCCCGGGCACCTGCACGGGAGCGAGCTGGACCTGTGCCGGAGCGGGCGGTGGGATCTGCGCGCTGAGCGGCTCGGGCGACATCAGCGACGCCGCCAACCTGCCGGCCGGCGGCTCGGCGACCTACACCGCCACCTGTACCACCTCGGCCTCGGCGACTGGCAGCCTGAGCAACACGGCCACGGCGAGTGTGGGCGGGGGCGTGACCGACCCCACGCCCGGTAACAACAGCGCGACGGACACGGACACGCTCACGCCCCAGGCCGACGTGTCGGTGGCACTGATCGATGCCCCCGACCCGGTGGTGGGTTTGGGCACCCTCACCTACACCATCGACGTCGCCAGCGGTGGGCCCAGCTCGGCCAGTGCCGTGAGCGTCGTACACACGCTGCCTGCGGGGGCCACCTTCTCCAGCCTGACCGCCGTCGGCTGGTCGTGCAGCGCCGGGACCGGCACGGTGACCTGCACCCGGCCCAGCTTGGCCCCCGGCGCCACGGCGACGTTCTTCGTGGAGGTGACCGTAGGGCCAGCCGGCGGCACTCTGACCAGCGACGTGACCGTGAGCGCCACCGAGACCGATCCCAACGCCGGCAACAACTCGGCCTCGGAACAGACCACGGTCAACGGCGTGCCGTATGCCGACCTGTCGGTCGCGCTCACCGATGGTGGGGTCACCGTCCTCTGGGGCCGTCCTCTCACCTACACCCTGACGGTGACGAACGGCGGCCCGGACGCCGTGACCGGAGCCACCGTCTCCGACAGCTTCCCGGCCGGGCTGGCGGCGATCTCCTGGACCTGCACCCCTTCTTCCGGCTCGTCCTGTGCGGCCACAGGCAGCGGCAACATCAACGACACGACGGTGACGTTGCCTTCCGGCGGCACCGCCACCTACTCCGCGACCGGCGTCGTGGTCTATGGCACCGCCAGCCCGCTGGTGGACACCGCCACGGTCAGCTCCAGCATTCACGATCCGGTCGCCGCCAACAACTCCGCGACCGTCAACACACCGGTGGACGTGGACCTGATCTTTAGGGACGGCTTCGAGGGGTCACCCTAGCAGCGCGCATGACGGCTCGGCAGCGGGGGCAGAGGAGGGGGGCGACGTCGTAGACCCTGCGGGAGCCGACGCCACGGATCGTGGCCGAAACGCGGGCCGAGCGCGACCGGGTGGAGGCGGTTGAGCGCCGACTCCTCCGGCGGCCCGGCGTCGGGGCCGGGTCGGGCCGCCGCCGCCCGCGGCCATAGGCTGCGGGCCCTGGTCCTGGAGTCGGCCAGCGCCTTCGGCGCGGCGATGCCGTGACGGCAGGCAGAGCCGGAGCTTCGCGAGTATTCTTCCCGCGTGAGCGTCTCGCCCCGCGCCAGGACCATCCTGGCCCTGCTCTCGATCGGGGTCCTGGCCGTGGCCGCACGGGCCTGGGACCTGGACTTGCCCGGACTTAGCAGCGACGAGGCCTTCTCCTGGCGGATCGTGCAGTACCCGGCGGGGGAAATGGTGCGGCGTCTGGCCAGCGACGTTCACCCGCCCCTCTACTTCCTATTGCTTCAGGCCTGGGTCGGCCGCTGCGGCGACTCGCTCCCGGCCATGCGCGGCCTGTCCGCCGGACTGGGCCTGTTGGCGGTGCTGACGGCGTTCGGTGTGGCCCGCGAGGCCGCCCGCTGGCAGAACGGCGTCAATCCCACCCGGGCAGGCCTGCTGGCGGCCCTTCTGGTGGGGGTCCACGCGGGGCAGGTGGCGGCCAGCCGCAATCTGCGCATGTACACGCTAGGCGTCCTGCTGGCGGGTCTCACGGCCCTCTTCCTGCTGCGGGCCCTCAGGTGTCCGGAGCGCAGCACGGTCTGGTGGCTCGCCTACGGGCTGGCGGCCGCGGCCTTTGCCTTCACCCACTACTACGCGTTCTTCACCCTTGCCGGGCAAGTCGGCTTCCTCCTGACTTGGGCCATCTGGCAGAGGCGGCTTGGCCACCGGGGCGATGCGCTTCGCCTCCTTCGCGGCCTGGCGCTCGGCGGCACCCTGGCCGTTGCCGTCTTCGCGCCGTGGCTCTCGGCCTTCCTGCGCCAGAGCCGCGGCGTGCGCGAGAGCTACTGGATCTCGCCCGTGGCCCTCGCCAGCGTGGAGCGCGCCCTGGTCTCGTGGGGCACCGGCCTCGATCCCAGCGGCGTCCTTCCGCGCCTAGCGCTGGTGATGGTGCTGGGGGTCGCCGCCTGGGGCGCATGGCGGAGCGGCCGGGCCGGGCTCTTCCTGGCCACCCAGGCCGTGGCCCCCTGGGTGCTGGCCGTCGGACTCTCCGTCGTCGCTGGCCGCCCCATCCTCCTGGAGCGGTACCTGATCTTCGCGCAGTTCTCGCTCCTGGCGCTGCTGGGTCTTGGCATCTCCGCGGCCCTCTCGCGCAAGACCTGGTCTCTGGCCCTGCTGCCGACCCTGGTCCTCACGGCCGGTCTCGGCCAATCGGTCGCACGATATCCCGCGACCGCCTCGGCCGCGGCGCAGGCGGGGCAGGTCCTGATGGAGCGATGGCAAGCCGGCGATCTGGTGCTGGTCGAGTCCCCCCGAGCCCTGAACCGACTGCTCTACTGGACCAGCCGCCCGGGGACCAGCCGGCCTACCGTAAGGTGCGTGCTGCCCAGAGTGCCCGCGCAGGGCGATCGCTTCAGCCACCTGGCCTCGCTGGCCGCCGAGGACGTCCTCTGGGAGGACCAGCTCAAGGCGCTCTCCGCTCGCCGGCTGTGGCAGGCTCGTGACTCAAAGCACGCGCCGGCGCCCAT
>DATECF010000287.1:0-3101 GCA_035287045.1 Gemmatimonadales bacterium
AGCGACGTGGTGGCCTCACTGAACTCGTTGGCGATGGCCGCGGCCATGGTGTACCCCGGCTCCAGCAGCGAGAGGCTGATATCGTGGCGGTTCCCGATCACCATGGTGACGGCCATCGTCTCGCCCAGCGCCCGGCCCAGCCCCAGCATCACGGCGCCGACCAGCCCGGCCCGGCCATAGGGCAGCACCGCCATCCACACCGCCTCCCACCGCGTGGCGCCCAACGCCAGGGCCGCTTCGCGCTGCGTGTCGGGCACGGCGTGCAAGACTTCCCGCGAGACGGCGGCGATGTAGGGCACCACCATCACCGCCAGGATGATCCCGCCGGCGAGCATCGAGTTGCCGTAGAAGACGCCCTGGAAGAACGGCAGCCACCCCAACACGGCCTTGAGCGGCGGCACCACGAACGCGCGCAGGAAGGGGATCAGCACGAAGATGCCCCACAGCCCGTACACCACGCTCGGCACCGCGGCCAGCAGCTCGACCAGAAAGCCCAGCGGTCGCCTGAGCCAACGCGGCGCGAACTCGTTCAGGAAGATGGCGACGCTGAAGGCCAGGGGAACGGCCAGCACCAAGGCGACGAACGACGAGGCCAGGGTCCCGAAGATCAACGGCCCGGCGCCGTAGACGTCGGCCACCGGGTCCCAGGTGGACGTGAAGACGAAGCTCCATCCGAACTGTTCGATCGAGGGCCAGGCGTTGATCGCCAGCTCGACCGTCAAGGCCAGCAGGATAGCCGGCAGGAGAAGCGCCAGGCCGGTCAACGTGGCCTGATAGGCTCGGTCCGCTTTCATTTCGGCCCGGCCCACACCGCCTTCCCGCCGGCCGTGATGCTTTTCAAGCGGGTCTCGATCCAGGGGCGCATCGCGGCCGGCAGGGGCGCGTAGCCCAGCTTGGCTGCCACCGCCTGGCCGTCGGTGATGGCCCACCACACGAACGGCACCAACGCGCCGGCCTTGGCCGGGTCGGCGTACTGCTTCCGAAGCAGCAGCCAGGTGAACGACGCGATGGGGTACGCGTCGGCGCCGGCCGGGTTGGTGATGGAGACGCGGAAATCAGTGGCCGGGTCCATCTCCGCCATGGCGCCCGCCGCCGCCGCGGTCACGGACGCCACGGTGGGCGTCACGAATTGGCCCCCGCGGTTCTGGACCTGCCCGAACTGGAGCTTGTTGGCCTCGGCATACCCCAGCTCCACGTACCCCAGGGCGCCGGGCGTCTGCGCCACGGTTGCGGCGACCCCTTCGTTGCCACGGCCGCCGAGGCCCACCGGCCAGTTGACCGACGTCCCCCGGCCGACGCGCCGTTGCCATTCGGCGCTCACCTTGGACAGGTAGTCGGTGAACACGTACGTGGTCCCCGAGCCGTCCGAGCGGTGCACTACCAGGATGTCACTTCGCGGGAGCTGGACGCCGGGATTGATCGCGGCAATCCGCGGATCGTTCCAGGTCGTGAGCCTGCCGAGAAAAATCTCCGCCAGGACCTGAGGTGTGAACTTCACGGGCGCGGACACGCCTGGCAGGCGATAGATGACGGCCAGGCCGCCCAACACCGTGGGAATATGCAGGACGCTGCCGCCCACGGCAGCGATGGCGGAGTCGGTCATGGGGGCGTCGCTGCCGCCGAAATCCACCGTGTTTTCCGAGAACTGGCGGATGCCCCCGCCGGAGCCGATGGACTGGTAGTTCAGCTGGACGCCGCGGTTCCGCTGGTTATACGTGAGGACCCAATCCTGATAAATGATGTTCGGGAACGTCGCGCCGGCGCCGGTGAGCTTGACCTGGGCCACCACCGGCCCGGCCAGGGCCGGCACGGCGAGCGCGAGGAGCGTCGAGCGGATAAGGGGTATCATGCCACGCCTCACTTCTCACCTCTCACTGTCGTTTAGAACGTGAACTGCATCTGGAGCAGGGCCTGTGACCGGGCGGCGTAGAGCGCGGCGTTGGTCGGCGTCGTCTCGTAGCTCACGTTGTCCAGGTCGCCCAGGAGCCGCAGGTTCGGCGTGAGCTGGTAGGACACCCCCAGGATGATCCGGGTGGCCCGATCGCCCGTGACGCTGGTGTTGGGATCGGTGAGGTCCACTCGGCCCACGAGCGCGGCCCGCGTACCAGGGAAGCGATACACGCCATACGCCGCGATGACGCGTCCGTTGGTCGCCGCCGGCGTGGGGGTCCCCACGGCCGTTCGGGTGAAACCAGCTTCCGCCGCGAGGGTTCTGAGGCTCGACTTGTACGACACCATCCCGAGGAACCGATTGCGGGTGCCGCCCGTGGTGGGCGTGCCGAGTTGGGCGTAGCCGGTGAGTCGCAAGCCTCCAACGCGACTGGCGTCGTCGCTGCTCAACAGGCGCACTGACGCGCGCCCCTGGAAGTCCTTGCCCTGATCGCCCGGCGTCTGGTTGTAGTTCTCCCCGTTCACGACCGCGACCTGTACGTTGACCAGCTCGCCGCCCCATCGCCCGTCCACACCGGCCCCGAAGTCCGCAGACGAGACATACCCGCCTCGCTCCAGCGGCATGGTGCCCTGCATTCGATAGTCCCACAGCGCCTCCTCCCAATCCAGGAGGGCGGTGTGGATCAGGCCCAGCTTGAACGTGAGCGGGCTGCCGCCAGGGGTGTAGGCGGCGTAGGCGTACTTGAGGCGATAGACGGCCGATCCGTCGGCGTTGCGGTAGATGTCTGCGGTGACCCGGGTGGCCAGGCCGTCGGCCAATCTGCCGGTCACGTTGAGGTAGGTGCGGGTCACGTCGAAGTTGTTGGCGCGGTCGGCGGTGTCACTAACGTGGTAGTAGTACTGCGCATAAACGACTCCGCCAATGGAGACAGCCGGTTGCGCCGGCTGGGCCTGGCCCAAGAGAGCGGTCCGCGCGGTCAGCGCGATGGCGGCGGTGAGCGTCGCGACGCGTACGTGCCGTGCACCCAGCATACGGGCCTTCCGTAACGAGGACAGGGGCAGAAAAGCACAACGCTGTAACGTCGGCCCGGCGCTTTCGTAACGAACGAGTAACGACGCCCGGCCCGCGGCCGGTTCAGGGAGCGGCTGGTGCGTTGGGGAAGGAAAGGCGGATGGTGGTCCCGCGGCCCAGGGTACTCTCGGCCGTGACG
>DATECF010000288.1:0-36545 GCA_035287045.1 Gemmatimonadales bacterium
CGTAAGATTGAGTCCATGCCGACGGTCCTCCGGTCGGGCCCTTATCGCGTGTTCTTCTACTCAGCCGACCGGGAGGAGCCACGGCACGTTCATGTGGCGCGAGACGACTGCCGCGCCAAGGTGTGGCTCGATCCGGTCCAGCTGCAGGACAGCACCGGGTTCGGTCGAGCTGAACTGGCGAAGGCGGAACAACTGGTAGCAGAACACGCCGACGAGTTGCGGAAGGCTTGGGATGACTTCTTCGCCCGCTGAAGTAGGACAGCCCCTCGCTCAGGACGTCAAGGTGACGAACGACACCTTGATCGTAGACCTGGCTGATGGACGCACTCTGTCCGTGCCAGTCAGCTGGTATCCTCGCCTGGCCCACGGGACGGCCGCGGAGCGGGCTCAATGGGAGCTTATCGGGCGCGGGCACGGGATTCACTGGCCCAAGCTCGACGAGGACATAGCCGTGGAGGACCTGCTCGCTGGCCGTCGCTCCGGTGAAGCAGCAACTTCTCTGAAGCGCTGGCTCCAGTCGCGGAAGGCTGCTGGCTAACCCAGCGCTTGCACCCGCCGGGCACCCTACGCTGCTAAGGAAGCCATTTCATTTGCGTGCCTGCCCGCATCATGCCACGTTTGGCCGTCGCGCCGCCCGCGAGCCATTCGCCCGCGGGTGAAGCGCGGGTCGTTAGGCATATTCAGGGAGCTCCATAGTGAAGCGACGATCATGGCGACGCGCGTTGACGCGCGTCCTGCTTACACTCCTTGGACTGACCGCACTCGTGGGCGGATCAGTCGGTCACGCCGCCTATCGCGCGAGCCGAAAGCCTCCCATTTCTCGACTGGCGCTCGGCGCGTTCTACCCCGAGATGCCGGCCGATACGCGACATCATTACCTGAACTTCCCGCTGGATTATGGGGATTCGACAAGGGGACTCTTCCGCGGTTTCTACATCCTGAGTCCGCACTTCCAGTCGGATGCGTCGGTGGTCTTCTTCCTCACCGACGGACAGATGGAGTTGGTCGGCCCCAATCCGGACTTCTCCTTTTTCGAGGCGGAGCTCCCCGGTCTCTCCTATGTGCTCATAGGTCATCGGGGACACAGTCCAACTCTGTTCCCCGAAGTCTACCGAGCGGGCAAGGTCGATCTTCGCCACGCGATGAGCCTGTACGGATCCGCTCAACGAGTGGAGGACATTGAGCGCGTGCGCCGCGATATGGTCGAGCAGCGGTTGCTCCCACCGGACGGACGAATCATGATCTTCGCTGCCTCGGGCGCCGGGGTGCTCGCCCAGCAGTATCTGCAACGATATGGGGATCACGTGTCGCGAGTCTTGCTCGCATCCACCGGAGCCCCGGATCTCGCGCGCGAACAGGGATGGGATTACGCTCGCCGTTTCGCCGAATTCGATTCCAGCTCTGCTGCCGATTTAGGCAAAGTGCTCCGGACCCGCAGCATCTCCCCTGCGAGTCTGACCTACCTGCTCTTTCAGCTCGGGCGCGAAGGAAAGGAGGGCCGTGTGGCCCAGCGGAAGGTGATTCGAGGGCTACTCGGCCACAACCCGTTTCCGTATGTCTGGTACCGGCTGCACCCGAGTCTGAACTGGTTGCTCAGTAGCATCGTTCTTGACGCACCGGCCGCGGACGCCGCCAGAGTCCGGATGTACGAGTTGCTCGGGGCCGATCTCCAACGGTATGGCACGACGTCACGCCCGGACGTGTCCCTGATGTATACCTGGACATCGAAACTCCTGGAGGAGTACCTCGCCGCAGAGGTGGCAGTTCCGGAACTCCGGATTGATCGCAGCCGCTTTCAGGGTGAAGTCTTGGTGATTTCGGGCCTTGATGACGTCGTGTTCTCTCCCGAGATCGGGAAGGCCATCGCCAAAGCATATCCCGACGGCCACTTTGTGGTCGTACGCGGGGGTCATCGGCTCGAGCAGGACCGGGGTTACCATAGAGCCATTCGGACGGCATTCTTTGTTCTTGGCCTGCAGGCGCCGCGCACCGAAGCACTGCTCGCTTCTCCGCCGTGACCTGATCGGCCGCTTCGATGGGAAGTACTGAATCGTTCCCGCGCCGCTGTGTCGCGGAGGCCATATTGCGCCTGCGGTGCAATGCCTAACGTGCGCTGAAGCAGACGAGCGATCTGCTGAAGCTCGCTTCGCTCGCATTTGGTTGGACTCGCTCGCAGCTTAGCTGGGGCGTTAGGCAGCCGGGTGCTAGAGATGAAGGGCCTATCGTGAAATCGACCGTCCCGATCCTTGTGCTCGTTTTCACCTCGCCGCTAGCGGCTGTGTTTGGACAAGAAGCCGGTCCCCTCCAGCTCGGTAGGCGAGTACGCGTTACTCACGACTGCCCCAGCGGTGCTTCGCAGGTCGCGGACCAGAGCACCGGTCGCTGCCGCGTCCATGTCGGGACGCTCGTGACTGTGCGCGGTGACACCCTCCAGTTCACAGCAGGGCGATCAGCAGTAAGCGTCTTCCGCGGCTCGATCAGCAAACTTCAGGTTCAGAGGGGCCGTAGGGGACATCCGCTAGCCGGTGCTGCTACTGGCTTTGCAGTCGGTTCGGTCGTGGCCTTCGTTGTTTGGAACTCCAGCGTAGGGTGTGACCAGCAACGGAGTCAAGATGCCAGCTCCTTGCTGGGCTGCATCGAGATAGCCGCCCTTTCCGGCGGGCTTCCAGGTGGTCTTCTGGGTCTCGGTATCGGGTCCCTGATACGCACCGACCGGTGGGAGGAGGTACCGCTTCAGCGGTTGAGGGCCTACCTCATCCCGCACGTCAGGGGCGGCGTGGCGCTCGCGTTCTCCCTGGCCTTCTGAGCAGTATGATGTTCGGGTGCTCACCAGGCCCGCTGCCTAACCCCGCCGCTGGAGGTGGCGGGCGCTCCCGTGGCGAGCGCCCCTGAAACGGCTGGCACCGATGCGAGATAGGGAAATGATGCCGTGTTGGGCGGGCGAGTCGCCCGCAGGTGAGCGGCAGGTCCTAGCCGGACCGGAGGTCAAGAGATGGATGGCCTGTCCGATTTTCTGAGCTGGGCGTGGGAGCGTCATCACAATCCACTGAGCTGGTACATCCGTCCGCTGTTTGTCTTACCCTTTTGCTACTTTGCCTACAAGAAGCGCCTATGGGGCGTTGTGCTGACGGTCATCGCGGTGGTCACAAGCATGTTCTGGTTTCCGGCACCAGCTGGCGAGGATCCCCGAGCCACGGCGTTCCTGGAGATGGAGCGATTATACATCACAGGGCCCTGGACGCTTGCCAAGATCGCCATGACGGCCCTCGTCCCACTCTGGTTTGTCGTCTTGGGCTGGGCGTTCTGGCGTCGCTCCTGGCTGGCGGGCTTCCTCGTGATCAACGTGGGCGCGTTGCTCAAGGTGATCTGGAGCTTCTACTTCGCCGGAGCCAGCGCCTGGAGCATCATTCCCCCTGTCAGTCTTGGAGCCTTGATAATCAACGGCGTAATGGTGTATGCCTATCAGCGAGCGCGGCGCACGGCCAGGGCAACCCTGGAGCCCGCGGCCCCGACGCGCTAACCGGGCGGTTGAGACGGCGGCGCATGGCCACGGCCTCGCCGAGGAGCGCGACCGCGTACATTTGACACGGCTGCGCCGGCGTGCAAACATCGAGCGGGCGCCGCGCCCGGGAAGGCGCGGGCAACGCAAGCGAGCGGAGGGGGGAGATGGCCAAGCGACGAGGGGCGGTACGCCGGGTCTGGGACAACCTGGCGACCAGGACCATCGGCTACTATCTGGTCCTCCTGGCCCTGGTGGCGCTGGTGTGGCAATTCCTGCCGGAGCGCGGCCGGGAGCTGCTGCTCGAGCCGGCCGGCCCCAGCGTGCCAGGCCTCGAGTTCGGCGAGGTGATCCAGACCGGCGCCGCGGCGGGCGTGGGCCCCATCGCCGAGATGTACAGCGCCGCGGTGGCGATGGTGGTGGCCGCGCTCCTCTCGCTCCCGATCGCCTGGCTCTACATCCTGACCCGGCAGAAGAAGGGCTTTCGCCAGTCGGTGGTGCACACGCTGATCATCCTCTCCGTGGTGGTGGGGGGCGTGGTGGTGCTGGTGAAGAGCAGCCTGGCCCTGGCGTTCAGCCTGGCGGGCATCGTGGCCGCGGTCCGGTTCCGCAACACGCTGGAGGACAGCAAGGACGCGGTGTACATCTTCGTGGCCACCGCGGTGGGCCTGGCGGCGGCGGTGGCGCCCCCGGTGGCCCTGGCCATCTCGCTGATCTACAACACCATCATCCTGCTCCTCTGGTACACCGATTTTGGCCGCACCTCGGCGGTGTTCGAGGGCGCCATCGCCGAGCAGCGGCTGGAGGCGACGCGGCAGTTCGCCGGCCGGGGCACGGGCTTCATCACCAAGGTGGACGACGAGATCCTGAAGTCGCTTTCGCCGGAGCAGCTGGACGTGATCGCGGAGCGGGCCAAGAAGCGCCGGGGCCAGGCGGCGCCGGACACCGAAGAGGACGAGCCGGAGCCCAACTTCGACGTGCTGTTGCGGGTCCGGACCCGCAACGCCACCGAGGCCCGGGCGGCGGTGGAGCCGGTGCTGGATGAGCAGCTCAAGAAGTGGCGGTTCAGCGGCGTCGTCCCGGAGGCCGGGGGCACCGTGGTCCTGGAGTACGCGGTGCGGCTCCGGAAGAAGATGACGCCCAATACGCTACGGGACGCGCTGCAACAGCTCGGAAGCCCGTACATCACCGGCGTGGAGGCGCAGTAGGCTGGCTCTGGTGGCGCGGCGCAGATTTCGTCGCTGACTTCCTCGGGACCGTTCGTATGCCGGTTACATCCTCGTGGATCCGCAGATGCGCCACGCGGTTATCTACGGGTGTCCGGTCCAACATCGACCTGGTCCAATACGCCGGCGAGTTCAAGTGAAGTGGTCGGATGGTCCGTAACCGGTTACCATACAAGTCCCTCCAGAGCTGAGCGCCGGAACCGCCTATGCCTCTCGACTTCCGCTATGTCCTCCGGAGCCTTTCGCGCTCCCCCGGCTTCACCCTCGCCGTCGTCCTCACCCTGGGCCTCGGCATCGGTGCCAACACCGCGATCTTCAGCGCCGTGCGCGGTGTGCTCCTCCGCCCGTTGCCGCATCGCGACGGCGACCGGCTCATGTACCTCCGCCAGTCGGCCGAGGCGAAGGGGAGCGACAACATCGCGTTCTCGGTTCCCGAGATCAACGACTTCCGGTCGGCCTCGAAGACGCTCGGCGAGATCGCCGAGTATTCGCCGGTCACGCTGAATCTCGTCGAGAACGAGGCCGCTTCGCAGGTCAACATCGGCCTCGTCACGGGAAACTACTTCGCGGTGATGGGCCTGGCGCCGGTCATCGGACACGCGATGAGCGCGAAGGACGACGGCGCGGGCGCGGCCCCCGTGATCATGCTCGCGTACGATTTCTGGCGCAACCACTTCGGTGGCGACAGCGCGATCGTGGGCAAATCGTTGCGCATCGGGGGCCGGACGGCCGAAGTAGTGGGCGTGCTGCAACCGGCGCCCTTCTTTCCGCAGAAGATTGACGCGCTCATGAACATGTCCATCAGCCAGCACCACGTCAGCGCGACGATGGTGCAGGGGCGCACGCACCGCATGACGGAGATGATCGCGCGCCTCGCGCCGGACGCCACGCTCGAGTCCGCGCGCGCGGAGGTTGCGGCGATCACCGCGCGGGCGCACGCCGACAATCCCGGCAGCTACGATGCGGCGTCGGGCTACACGGTGACGGTGACGCCCTTCAAGGAAGTGCTCGGCAAGGACGCGCGGCTCACGCTCTGGCTTCTGATGGGCGTCGCGGCGTTCGTCCTCGTGATCGCCTGCGCCAACGTGGCGAACCTCACGCTGATGCGCGGCGTGCGCCGGGAGCACGAGATGCTCGTGCGCGCGGCGTTGGGGGCGGGTACCGCACGGCTGCGCCGGCTCCTCTTCGCCGAACATCTTGTGCTCGCGCTTGCCGGCGCGACCGTCGGACTGGTGCTTGCCTACGCCGGCACCGGACTCCTCTCCAGGTTCACGGCACGCATGAGCAACCGCGCCTCCGAGATCGGCGTGGACGGCATGGTCCTCGGATACACGCTGGCGATCTCCGCCGTGGTGGCCATCCTCCTCTCATTCGCGCCGCGCATCGGCGCGGAACACCAGCTCGGTGCGGGGCTCACCTCGGGCAACACCCGCACCACGGGAAGCGCGCGCCGCCGGCGCCTGCAGCAGGCGCTCGTCGTCACGCAGGTCGCCGTTTCGGTGATCCTCCTTACCGGCGCGGGCCTGCTGGTGCGTTCGATGCAGCGCCTGGCGGCGGTGCACCCGGGCCTCGACACGCGAAACACGCTCACGATGGAAGTGCCCGTGGACTTCACGACGCTCGACGGGCCCGGCGCGGCGGCGGCGCAGGTGGCACGCTACGAGCGGATGGTGACGGAGATGGGAACGATTCCCGGCGTGCAGATCGTTGGGCTCGGCTCGAACGTCCCCCTCAGGGCGTCGCAGTTCCGGCTCGACGTCAACGGTGAGGGTCGCGTACTGGCGCCCGGCGAGCCGCAGCCGTCAGCCGAGTATCGCACTGCGGATGTGGGCTACTTCAAGGCGGCGGGAATGAAGATCCTGACCGGGAGGGAGTTCCAGGCCACCGACCTCAGCACCTCGGCGAAGGTCGCGGTCATCAATCAAACGCTGGCGAAGCTGCTGTTTCCCGGCATCGATCCGCTGGGGCGCCGGCTCGCCTGGACCGGCGAGGTTCTCAAGTTCATCGGCATCAAGGAGAACGACTGGATCACCGTGGTCGGCGTCGTGGCCGACACCAGGGACGCCGGTCTCGACGCCAACCCGCCACGCGCGGTGTTCGTGCCGTTCACGCAGGGGCTCTTCCCCACGGGGGCGCTCGTGGTGCGCACCGATGTCACGAACCCTCTCGGACTCGCCACGGCTGCGCGCGCCGTGGTGCACGGGATCGCGCCGGAGCAGCCCGTGGAGAAGGTGATGTCGCTCGACGCCATTCGTGACGCGAGCGTGGGGCCGCGCCGCATCAATGCGATGCTGGTGGGATCGTTCGGATTGCTTGCGCTCGTGATTGCCGCGATCGGCATCGCCGCCGTGCTCGCGTTCAGCGTGAGCGCGCGCACGAACGAAATCGGCGTGCGCATGAGCCTTGGCGCGCAGCCGACACAGGTGCTGGCGATGATCCTGGGCGAAGGAGGCGTGCTGGTGGCACTTGGCCTCTTCATCGGGGTGGTCGGGTCGCTCTGGCTCGCGCGGCTCATCCAGGGACTGCTGTTCAACGTGGGCCCGAACGATCCGCTGACCCTGACCGGCGTCGCCACGCTGATGGCGGTGATCGGCATCGCCGCCTGCCTGGTTCCGGCCGCGCGGGCGGCCCGCATCGCGCCGTCCCAAGCCCTCCGGTCGCAGTGAGAGGACCACCATGCCACGTCCGATCGTGTCCACGCTCGCGCTCGCCATGACGTTCGCGCTCGGCGCCGCGGGAGGCGCCTGGGCCCTGCGGCAGCTCGAGCGGGACGGACTGGTCATCCGCGCCATCCATCCCGAGGCCCCGCCCAGGGTGGAGTACCGGCTCACGCCGCTGGGGCGGGGCCTGGGCAAGGCGGTGTGTGGGGTGTGGAGCTGGGCGGCCCGGCACCTGGGTGACGTGCAGCGGGCGCGCCGGGCGTACGACGCGGCGGCCCTCACCGGGTGATGCCGCGGGTAGCGGCATTAGTCCCGCCTGGGGCGGCTCGAGAGATCCAGCCGCACCCCGCGCGGCAACCTCCATCCCCCACTAGCGGCCGGCTTCCGCCGTCGAGGAGTGGGGTCGGGGTTTGGGCAGGGGCCGCCAGCGCCACTTCCGGTCGCTCCGGCATCTGACCAACTTCGTCCTCCATGCGAGCCACCATCCTCCCCGCCATCGCCACCATCGTCACGCTCGCCGCCCCGGCCCGGGCGCAGGACAGCGGTCCCGCGCCGGTGGACCCCGAGAAGCTGCCCCGCCCCGAAGCCAAAGCCGTCCGGGCCACCTCCAGGATCGAGATTGACGGCCGGGTGGACGAGCCGGCCTGGCGAGCGGCCACACCCATCACCGAGTTCATTCAAGCGCAGCCCGCCACCGGCGAACCGCCCACGGAGCGCACCGAAGTCTGGGTACTGTACGACGACGCCCGGCTCTACATCGGCGCCATCTGCTACGACTCCGACCCCACGGGTCTCATCACCAAGACCATCGAGCGCGACTACCCCGGCGTCATCTCGGAGGACATGGACGCCTTCGGCGTGGCGTTCGACACCTTCCTGGACCGCCGCAGCTCGTTCCTGTTCCTGGTGAACCCGCGGGGCGGCTTGAAGGACGGGCAGAGCTTCAACGACGGCACCTCGCGCGACTACGGCTGGGACGGCATCGTGGACGTCAAGACCACGGTCCACGATTCCGGCTGGACCCTGGAGATGGCCATCCCCTGGAACACGCTGCGGTTCGACCCGTCGCGCGACCCGCAGACCTGGGGCTTGAACCTGAGCCGCCGGGTCCGCCGCAAGAACGAGGTGGCCTACTGGGCGCCCCTGGCCCGGCGCGACCGGATCTTCCTGATGTCCGAGGCCGGCACGCTCACCGACCTGCCGCGCATTCCCAAGGCCCGGAACATTTGGATCAAGCCGTTCGTGCTGGGGCGCCGCGCCACCGGGGTGAACCTCGCGGCGGCGGACACGGGCTACGACGGCGACCTGGGCGGCGACGTGAAATGGGGGATCACGCCGCGCACGACGCTGGACTTGACCTTCCGCACCGACTTCTCGGACGCCGACGTGGACCAGGAGCAGGTGAACCTCACCCGGTTCGCGGTGTTCTTCCCCGAGATGCGCGAGTTTTTCCTGGAGAATTCCGGGACCTTCACCTTCGGCGACATCACGGCGCCGGGCGCGCCCCGAAGCGGCGCGTCCTTACGTGACTTCACCCTGTTCCACTCCCGGACCATCGGCCTCCGGAGCGGGCGGCCGGTCCCGCTGGTGGGCGGGGCCCGCTTGACCGGGCGGGCGGAGAACCTGGAATTCGGCGTGCTGGACGTGCAGTCGCAATCGTTCGAGGGCGCGCCGGCCGAGAACTTCAGCGTGGCCCGCCTGCGCCGCAATTTCTTGAGGAACGCGGACGTGGGGCTGCTGGTCACCAATCGCCAGACCACGGGCGATACCAGCGACGCCTACAATCGCGCGCTGGGCGCCGACCTCAACATGCGGCTGGCGCAGTACCTGTTCGTGACGTCCTACTTCGCGCTCACCCGGGGGTCCGGCGGCGTCGGGGGCGAGGCGGGCCGTCTGGCCGTAGGCTGGCGGGACCGGCTGTGGAACGCCTCCGCCATGGTCCGCTTCGCGGGCGAGGAGTTCAATCCCGGCATGGGGTTCGTCCGGCGCCGGGGGATTCGCCACTGGTACGGCTCGTTCGGCGCGCACCCGCGGGTGGCGGTCCCCGGGGTGCTGGAGATCAATCCCTTCGCCGAGGCGGATTACGTCACCAACCTGAGCGGCCGGCGCGAGACCTGGGAAGGGACCGCGGGGCTCGGCGTCATGTTCCGGGATGGCGGGAACTTGAGCCTCCGCTACGCGGATCGGCGAGAGCTGCTGGAAGAGCCGTTCCAGGTGCGCACCGGCATCGCGATCCCGGTGGGCGATTACCATTTCCGCGAGGCGTCCGCCAGCTACCAGGCGAGCGAAGGACGGATGCTGTCGGGGAACCTGGGCGTCTCGGGCGGCGGGTACTTTACCGGCAACCGGTTCACCCTGAACGGCGGCGTGAGCTGGCAACCGGACTATCACATCACCTTGGACGGCTCGGCCCAGCACAACGCCGTCACCCTGCCGGACACCAGCTTCACCGCCGATCTCTACAGCGCGCGCGTCAAGTACTCGTACTCCACGGCGCTCGCCTTTGGGGCGTTCGTGCAGTACAACGCGGACGCGGATCAGGTGGTCACCAATCTGCGGGTCAACTGGATCCACGCGCCGCTGAGCGACTTTTTCCTGGTGTTCACCGAGCGGCGGGACGTGAGCCCCGGGGGGCGGGGCGTGCTGGAGCGGTTCGTGACGGCGAAGGTGACGAAGCTATTCGCGTTTTAGCGCATCTATGAAACGGCGCGGCCATGTGCCCGCGGGCCCTGGGCTGTGGGGCTACGGCTGCTGCACTGCTCTGAGGGCATTCACGCGGCCAGCTCCGTAGAAGTCGTCGTGACCCACCTTGCCTAGATCGTCCGCCGAATCCCGAAGCCGCGCCTCAATGCGCGTCGGGGGTAGGGGGCCGTACTTGCCCACGATCAAGGCCGCGACCCCGCTCACGACTGGCGCTGCCATGCTGGTTGCCGCAGCCCAGCATGTGGAGAAAGTTGGCGGCGCTTCCGTGCCGCGGCACGGCGCGGCGACCATGTCGAACACTGAGCAAGGGAAGGTCACGCTCCCCGAGCCCGGTGGCTCCAGAGGGAGCGAACAGCTAGCGGTTCCCGGCGGCAGGAACTGACCTCCGGGTCCGGCGAAATCAATCGCGCGCAGGCCATAGTTGCTGTACGACGCAGGGCGATCAAAATCTGTCGCCCCGAGCCCGAAACCCACCGGGCCGGTCGCAGACACACCGATAACCTCTGTGGATTGGGCCGGCAGGAAGTAGACGTTCGCTGAGTGGTCAAGGTCCACGCTTGAGTTGCCAGCTGCTGCGACAGCGAGGACGCCCTGTCGGCGAGCGTACATCACGGCGCGGTCCACTGCATGGAACAGAAGCGCCAGTTCTGGGCCAGAACGCCGTAAGCCCGCCCCGAGACTCAGATTGATGATGTGGGCTCCCGCCCCGCCGCGGTTGATTGGCGTGGCCGCGTAGACGATGCCGCCAATCAGCCAAGAGAACGCACCTGTACCACCGTGGAGGACCTTTACCCCGATCAGCGTGGCCTCGGGAGCGATCCCAACGGTGCCAAAACCGTTCGCTCTTGCCCCCACGATCCCAGCCACATGCGTTCCGTGCCAGAAGCTGCCAACGTCTGTGTTGTAGGGCTGGCCCGGCACAAACGACGCTGAGCGGGGGCCATCCAGGCCGGCCGCGATATCCGGATGGATGTCGTAGACGCCGCCGTCCACGATGGCGACTCGAGCGCCTGCGCCTCGTGCCCCAACTGCCCACGCCGTGGGAGCGCCTACCGCGTCCGGTGCCCACTGAGTCACGCGAAAGGTCTCGTGCCCACCGTACTCGTGCGCCGTTTGATCCACCGCGTATTCTTCACCAGCAGACTGAGCTGATGGAGCTGGATCGGTCCATGGCACGATTAGGTCCTCTGCCACGCCACGAACCCCCTTCACGCGAGCGATCGACTCTCCGAAAGCCGCGTCATGCGACTTTGCGACAACAATACCTAGTACGTCGAGTGATTGAGTGATCAGCCCCCCTGCCGCAGTTACGGCGGCGGCAAGGTCGGCCGGAACCTCATTGCCATCAGCCACGATGATGTAGTTCTTTTCGACGAGGTCGGACGTCATCAGTAGAGGACGGTGCGCTTGTGCAGCCGTAGGCAGATCGAGGGCGCAACCTGTCACGCCGACAATGTAAGTGAGAACCTGCAGGCTGAAGCCAATAGCTTTCACAAGCGAATCCTCGTCGTACTGCGTCAAGAACCCACTTTCGCGGCCGGCGGTGACTCGAGCGGATTCATGGTTAACTTGTCACCTGCCAGGGTCGCTGAGTCCAAGCCGGGACCCAAGGGTTCGTCGGCGCTCTACCCATGCGGCGTCAAGCTCAGGACTCCTGTCCGGCCAGAGGACGCTCCGAACCGCCTCCGCTCCACGCAATGCTGACGGGGACATGAACGAGAGCACCGCCAGAAAGTCGTCGACGTCGAACTCCACCGCTCCCGCTGGAATGAAGCTGACGCCGGGCGACGGGCGAAACGGCAGTCCCGCGCGAAGGCCCGGTCCGAGATCTTGCGGATCCCGACTCGGAGCAACGTTGCCAGAGGCAGAAGCCAGACACCGTCCCAGAAGTTCGAGCAGGGCCTCCGCGTCCAGCGTTCCCCGCGAGGTGGGGAACGCCCTTTCTAAGTGGCGGATTGCGGATTCGACCTCCACCAGCTCAAACTTCTCTGGCGCCATGGGCCCGCCGGGAGGCAGCTGAAGCGCGAGCAAGACAGCAACGACATGGATCATACGAGGTTGCCATTGGCGTCGCACGCCTGGTCATCGTCAACCCAGATCTCCCATCCCTTCGTGCAGCCTCCGCCAGACAAGAACGTGTCGAGGGCGTCGCGCCATCCGTCTCCTACCCCGTTCTCGACCTCGATCTCAATGTTGCTATAGGCCCAACCCCCGGCGTCACTCCCACCAGTGCCGGACGCGGGCTCGAACATGACGGTACCCGTATAGTTGAAGGACACCATGGGGCCTACGATCGCGGTCACGTTTAGCAGCGTCACCCATTTGGTGTAGCAGGCCGCATAGATGTACCCTCCCTCCGCGACATAGTTGTTGGTGACGTCCCGATAGCGCCCCAGCGGCATGGCGTAGGCTGCCGACGGAATACCTGGGTGATTGGGCGGTGGGGTGACGGGGAACGAGGCATGCGCTTGGCCCGGAATCGAGAAGTGGACTAGCGTGTAGTTATGCTGAGGGATGATCACCTTGAAGTCGGGGTTCGGCCACCACGTCGGGCAGACATAGGTGCCCCCTGAGACAACCGATTCACCTTGCCACAGGGGCAGGCTGGGGTCGGGTTGCGTGCCCGTTTCCGTCGCGATTTCCTGCGAGAAATCCCAAGGCTCGTAGTACACGACGTAGCACTCGCCGTCAGCCTCGCACAACGAAATAGTGCCGGGATCTGTCTTCCCGTCGCCCTTTTGTGCAGCGACCCTCCTTGCAAGCAGTTCAAGCTCAGGTGCGAGGGACTGTTCCCGGTCAGCGCAGCCGATAATGACCAACGAAACCAGCAGGAACGCCACGACGCTGCTAGAGAAGTTCCGCATGTGACACCCCGTCGTGATGTGTTTGTTGGAGCGGCCAGGGATACCCTGAATCCAGTGCAGTGGTGTCGGTGCAGGCATGCACGACACGCCATTTCTGACGACTAGGCGCCGCATCGCACGTACCCAACAAGAACTGTGCCGACGGAGCGAATCGTGCCGCCCTGCTCTCGCTCCACACCACTAGTCCCCTAAGTCCCTACCCTGACGGAACCTGGCTGGCAAGGCGGTGCGCCATCTCGACCGGACCGTTGTTGTCCGACTGTAGCACCTGTGGCGACGGGGCCGTCGCTGGGGGGCCACATGGGTTCCCCTCGCCGGACGGCGGCACTGTGACGCTCACCCACCGTCCCGAACGGCCATAGACCCCGCTCTCGTCCGCTCCGCCACACAACATGCCCGTTCCTACGTGCCTCTACGCCAGCTTCATCCACGCGCTACGCCGATGTCTCACTGGTGCCGACGGAGCCACGCGTCCTCAGCCCAAGGGGCGGGGCGTGTTGGAGCGGTTCGTGACGGCGAAGGTGACCAAGCTGTTCGCGTTCTAGCGGCCCGAACGCCGCAGCCGTACGTTGGCGTCGGCATGCCCGGCGTTCCAGACCTCCGCCAACGCCTCAGCCGGGCGCTATTGGGACGTGAGCCCCGGGGGCCGGGGCGTGCTGGAGCGGTTCGTGACCGCGAAGGTGACGAAGCTATTCGCGTTTTAGCGCCGCCATGAACGCCCGCGCCCGCTCGCCCGTGGGCCCCGGCGACCGCGGACCCCGAGCGCCCGGCACCGGTGCCACGTCCAGAAGAGCGAACGTGGGACCGGTGGCGTCCAGCACCCCGCGCAGCCCCACCTTCCACTCCGCCAGGGCCGTGAAGTGGAAGACTGAGCTGAACCCGCAGGCCCGCGCCACGCCGAGGTAATCCACCCGGTCTCCGGCCTTCCGTCCCGTGGCCCCTCCTGGCGTGGGTTGGGCGCCGGTGATCTCGTACACCCCATTGTCCAACGTGACGATCACCAGGTTGGCCGGCTGCTCCGCCGTGATCGTGACCAGCGAGCCCAGGTTCATCAGCGTCGAGCCGTCACCGTTCAGCACGATGACGCGCCGCTGTGGCTGGGCCAGCGCGAGACCCAGCCCCAGCGAGGTGGCCTGGCCCATGCTGGAGGGCACGAACACCCAGTCCAGCGGGTGGGTCCCCAACGTCATCCACTCGCGGGCCGCGCCCATGGCCGAGACCACCACGTCACCGTCGCTCCGCTCCGCGCGCAACGTGGCCAACGCCTCACGAAGCGGCATCCCAACCGGCGCGGCGCTCATGCCTTCCCTTCCGCGAGGAGCACGGCCCCGGCCTTGCCCTCTGCCATGCACCTCTCGAGGTGTTGAGCAAAGTCTTCGAACTGGCCGGGCTCCGTGAGCAACCGATAGTCAATCTGCCAAGCCTCGAGCGTGGGCTCGGTGAAGACCAGCGTGGTGTCGCCCGGCAGGGTCTCCTGGTTGAGGTACGAGCGGTATCCGATGACGCTGAAAATGGGAAGCTTCCAGTCGTGCAGGATGTTGCGGAGCGAATCGCCGGATTCAAACAGACCGGTGCACTGGATCACCACCACGGGCTTCGCACCGCCCAGGTACAGCCCGCCCGCCACGGCCCACGCCTCACCCTCTCGACACACGCGCATCAGGCGGATGCCGGCGGCCTGGATGGCGGGCTCCCACGCGCCCAGCGTGCTGTCGGGCACGGTCACCACGTGGGTGATGCCGCAGCGTGCGAAAAGCGAAGCCACCTGTTCGCCGGAGAACATTGCGCCGAAAGAATACGTCAGTTGCCGGGGTGGGGAGAGGGGCGGCGGTTACGGACGATCCTCGACCTCTTCCTCGGCGTAGTCCTCCCACTCCTCGCCCTCGCCCACGGCCAGAGGGAGAAGTGGAACGTCGTCGTAGATGTCGTCCATCTCAAGCTTGACGCGCAGCTGGGGTATCGAGATCTCCCCTTCCCCCTGCACCTCTTCCCGCACCCACTCGCCCCGAGCCTTTCGGCGATAGACGAACACGTGACGACGTCGCTGGTCAACGATCATGTACATGCGCAGAGACGGCATCCGCCGGTACGCGTCCAGCTTCTCGCGGCGGTCGCTGGCGCGGGTGCTGGGGGAGGTGATTTCTACCACCAGCATGGGTTCCTCGACGATCAGCTCTACCTGGGCGGCCTTTCCACAAGCCACGATCACATCCGGGTAATAGATCCGGTCCGCCGCCGCCTTGAGCTTCACGTCCGCGGCGAAGACCCGGCAGCCGCGCTTGCGCGCCGGTTGGTGAAGGTGCCGGGTGATGTTGAGGTTGATGAGATTGTGCCGGGTGGTGACGCCGCTCATGGCGTACACCTCGCCCGCTACGTACTCGTGCTTGATGGGACTGCGCTCCTCAAACTCGAGGTACGCTTCGATCGACATCAGGCCCACCGGGCGCGTGCGCTCCATGCGCCGAGCATACGCTCGGCTCGGCCGAGAACGCAAGTCCCCGGTCAGTCCAATCCGTACTCCTTGATCTTCCGGTACAGCGTGCGTTCCCCGATGCCCAGCCGCTCGGCGGCGCGCCGGCGGTTGCCGCTGGTTTCCTTGAGCGCCGCCTCGATGGCGGCGCGCTCGACCTCGCTCATCTTCATGCCCGGCCGGTACACCACGGCGAGATCGTCCACCACCCGCGCCGCGTCGCGCCGCACGGTTCCCGCGTCGTCCACCGCGGTCCCCGAGACCACGTCGGCATACTCGGGCGGCCGGGACACGTCAATCACCTCGACCCGCTGCGGCGTATCCTCGATGCGCCGCCGCAGGTCTTCCATCTGGAGCTTGAGCTCCACCAGGCTGTGGAAGATGAACTCCAGCTCGTGGCCGTGCACGTCCGGCGTGGTGCCCGGCATCCGCATGGGCAACAGCCGGGTGCCGGCCTCCCGCACGTCGCTGGGGATGTCGCTGGGCCGGATCTCGCGCCCCGGGGCCAACACCACCATGGACTCGATCAGGTTCCGGAGCTGGCGCACGTTTCCGGGCCAGTGCGCGTCCACCAGGATCTGCATGGCCTCGGGCGAGAGCCCGGGGAATGCCCGGCCGTGCTCTTTGGAGAGCGCCCGGACAAAGCGCTTGATCAGCAGGGGAATGTCCGAGCGGCGCTCTCTGAGCGGGGGGAGGTAGATGGCAAGCACGTTCAGCCGGTAGAACAGATCGTCGCGGAACTGGCCCAGCGCCACCGCTTCCTTGAGCGGGCGGTTGGTGGCCGCGATCACCCGCACGTCCACCCGGATGGGCTCGGTGCCGCCCACGCGGAAAAACGACCGGGTCTCCAGGACCCGGAGCAGCTTGACCTGCGTGGCGGGCGGCATGTCGCCCACTTCGTCCAGGAACAACGTGCCTTCGTCGGCCAGCTCGAAGCGACCCAGCCGCCGCTCGGCGGCGCCTGTGAAGGACCCCTTCTCGTGACCGAACAGCTCGGACTCGAGCAGGGTCTCAGGCAAGGCCGAGCAGTTGACCGCGATGAAGGCCTGGGGGTGGCGTGGCGAGAGGTGGTGCATGGCCTGCGCCACCAGCTCCTTGCCGGTGCCCGACTCGCCCTCGATCAGCACCGTGCTGGTCACCGGGGCCATCTGCTCGATCTTGACCAGCACCTCCTGGATGGCCGGGCTCTCGCCGATGATCCCGGTCCGCTCCTGGAGCCGGCGCCGCTCGATGAGCCGGCGCGCGGCGGCCACGACGTCGCCGGGATCCACCGGCTTCACCATCCACCCGGTGAGCCCCAGGCGGTGTGCCAGGCCGCGCGGATCGCCGGCGGCGGCCTCCACCAGCCCTAAGGTCGAGACCGAGCTGTCCCGGGCCACGCCCAGCAATTCGAGCGCCGTGGCCTCCTGCAACGCGCCGGTCAACACCAGGAGGTCCGGCTCGCTCTTCTGCAGCACGCCCACCGCGTCGTCCAGCGAGGACACCATGCTGGTCCGGAAGGCGCTCTGCTCGAACGCGGCGTTGGCCCGCACCGCGGTTTCGAGGTCGTCCATGGTGATGAGTACGCGATCCGTCACTATCCGCCCATCCGCTGTATCCGCCTATCCGTCCATCCGCCTATCCGCCCATCGGCTCTACGCGTGATCCGTGGGGGCTTCGGTGAGCAGTTGCACCGCATGCTCCACCAAGGGCTCCAACACCGCCAGCCCGTCCTTCACGCCGCCGGTGCTTCCCGGCAGGTTCACGATCAAGGCGTTCGCCCGCACGCCGGCAAGCCCCCGGGACAGCGCCGCGCGCGGGACCTTCTCCCGGCTGGCGGCGCGGATCGCTTCCGCGATGCCCGGGGCCTCACGTTCCAGCACGGCCCGCGTGGCTTCCGGCGTCACGTCGCGCGGCGCCAGCCCGGTCCCGCCGGTGGTGAGAATCAGGTCCGCCACCCCGTCGTCCGCCCAGCGCAGCAGGATGCCGGCGATGCGGTCGCTCTCGTCCGGCACCATCTCCCGCGCGGTGACGGTGAACTGGCGCTTCTTGGCCCAGGCGACGATGGCGTCGCCCGAGGTATCCTCGCGTTCCCCCGCGGCGCCGAGGTCGGAGACCGTGAGCACGGCCACGCGAACGGGAGTGGAGGGCCGAGCGGCGCGCCGCCCGGTCGGCTTCTCACGTCTCACTTCTAACGTCTCACGTCTCACGCTTCTTGCGTCTCACGTCTCACTTTCTCTTAACGCTCCCCCGGTAGAACGGCAGCTTGACCACTTCCGCCTCCACCTTCTTGCCGCGGCAGTCAATCAGGAACCTGGTCCCGGGCTCCACCGAATGGGTGGGCAGATAGGTGGTGCCGATGGCGTGCTTGAGCGTGGGGCTGAAACCGCCGCTCCGCACGATGTCCACCTTCCGCTCGCCCAGGTAGGTGTCATAACCGTGGCGCGGAATGACGCCTTTCTCGAGGGGGCGGAAGCCCACCAGCTTCCGGGTGACACCCTTGGCTTTCACCTGCTCCAGGGGCGGCCGGCCGACGAACGGCGCGCCCTTGTTCAGCTTGACGATCCAACCCACGCCCGCCTCGTACGGGTTGGTGGTGTCGTCAATGTCGTTGCCGTACAGCGGCATGCCCGCCTCCAGCCGCAGGGAATCGCGCGCGCCCAGTCCGATGGGCGCCCCGCGCCCCTGCCCCACCACCGCGTGCCACATCACCTCCGCCTGTTTGGGCCGGAAGTAGATCTCGAAGCCGTCCTCGCCGGTATAGCCAGTACGCGAGACGAAGCAGTCGGTCCCCGCCACCTGGCCCACGTCGAAATGGTAGTAGCCCATCCCGGTGAGGTTGAGCCTGGTGAGGGACTGCATCAGCCCCTCGGACTTGGGGCCCTGCACGGCGAGCAGCGCCACATCGTCCGAGATGTTCTTCAGCCGAACGTTGATGCCGCCCTTCCGATCCACGATGTGCTTCCAGTCCTTCTCGCAATTCGACGCGTTGACCACCATCATGATCTTGTCGTCGAACCGGTAGACCAGGCAGTCGTCGACGAAGGTGCCGTCCTCGGTGAGGATGGCCGAGTACTGAACCTGGCCTTCGGTGAGGGCGCCCACGTCGTTGCAGGTGACCCGGTTGACGAAGGCGTTCCGGTCCGGACCGGTGATCTCGAACTCCCCCATGTGGGTCACGTCGAACACGCCGATCTCGGTGCGGACGATCTCGTGCTCCCGGTTGATCCCCGTGGGGTACTGCACCGGCATCTCGAAGCCCGCGAAGGGCACCATCTTGGCGCCCAGCGAGACGTGCATGTCGTAGAACGGCGTGCGCTTCAGTCCGGTGGTACTCATGCTCTTCCTTTCATCCCATGAGCGTGGCCAACAACGCCTTCTGAACGTGCAGGCGGTTCTCCGCCTGGTCGAACACCCGCGACTGCGGCCCTTCGATCACCTCGTCGGTCACCTCTTCGCCGCGGTGCGCCGGCAGACAATGCAGGAACACGACGCCCGGCGCCGCGAGGCCCATCAAATCGCGGTCAACGGTATAGCCATTGAAGGCCAGCACCCGCGCCTCGGTCTCACCTTCCTGGCCCATCGAGGCCCACACGTCGGTGTTCACCACGTGGGCGCCTCGCACCGCGTCCTCGGGCTCCTCGGTGATGGTCACCGCGGCGTGGCGCTTGGCCTGCTCGAAGATCTCGTGGTTGGGCTCGTAGCCTTCCGGACAGGCCAGGCGGAGCTCGAAGCCCAACACTTGCGCCGCGTGGAGCCAGGAATTGGCCATGTTGTTCCCGTCACCCACCCAGGCCACCACCTTCCCGTCCCATCCACCCAGCGCTTCGCGGACGGTGAACAGGTCGGCCAGCACCTGGCAGGGATGCTGCAGGTCCGTGAGCCCGTTGATCACCGGCACCGTGGCGTAGCGCGCCAGCTCCTCCACGTCCGCGTGCGCGAACGTCCGGATCATGATGCCGTCCACGTAGCGCGAGAGGACCCGCGCCGTGTCCTTGATAGGCTCGCCTCGGCCCAGCTGGATGTCGCGCGCCGAGAGGAACAGGGCGTGTCCGCCGAGCTGGCGGGTCCCCACCTCGAACGACACCCGGGTCCGGGTACTGCTCTTGGCGAAGACCATGGCCAGCACCTTGCCCGCCAGCGGCTGCTGCCGGTACTTGCCGGCCTTCATCTTCGCGGCGAGGTCGAACAGCGCTGCGATCTCGGCGGCGGAGAGATCGGTGATGGCGAGGAAGTCTCGTTTCGGCATACCCTCGAGCCCAGGCAGGTCAAAATGACAGGCGGCGAGGGGGATAGTACCTCGCGGCTGCCGCGCTGTAAAGCGGGACCGTCCCGCATTGCGCTTGGCGGTGAGCGCCGTACGTTGCTGTTAGGCCGACGCTGGGAATGTCCATGAGGATTACACCGGGCGCGCTCGCGCTCCTCGCCGTCTGCATCCTGCTTCCCGCTGGCTCCTCGGTGACGCATGGCCAGATGGTCAGGGGCACGGTGGCGGATTCGGCGACCTCAATGCTGCTCCCGGGATGCTGGGCCGCGCTCCTGAATCGCGATGGTCAAGTGGTAGACCGAGTATTGACCGACAGCGCCGGGCAGTTCGTGCTGACCGCCCCCAGGGCGGGGCTTCACACGGTTCGGTTCGAACGGCTCGGGTACCGGATCATTCGGTCTGAGCCGTTCCCGCTGGACGCCGGTTCAGAGATCAGATTGTCGGTCTTCCTACCGCCCGGGGCTGTGGGGCTGGAGGCGGTGACCGTGACGGCGGCGCCGGACGCTGCGGCACGCCACCTCGAGCGGGTCGGCTATTTCGAGCGCCGGGGCACGGGCCAGGGCGTCTTCCTGGACGGCCCCGAGCTGGAGGAGCGCCGGCAGCGGGCGCGCGATTTCGCCGACGTGCTCCGGGCCATTCCCGGCGTGTCGCAAGTGGCGCTGGGTGGCGGCTCCAGCCTGAACACCCGCGCCTTTCGACTCCGGGGAATGGACTCCATGGCGCGCTCCTGCCGCATGCCGCTGGTCTATCTCGACGGCATGCTGGTGGCTGCCAATGATCCCGGCGCGTCCTGGGACGCTCTGGTACGGGAGCTGAACTCGGTGGTGTACCCCGAGCACCTGCTCGCGATCGAAGTGTATCGCGGCCCCTCGGAGGTGCCCAGCGCTTACGGCGGCGCCGACAGTGGCTGCGGCGTGATCCTCATCTGGACCCGACGCTAAGGGAACCTCGCTGGAGGATATCCTTTCGCAGGTCCTCGTCGTTCCGGATCCCGCGTCAAGGCGATGACGGGTCCAGGATCTCGCGGACTCGTGCTGCCTCTCCCGGAGCGGCCGCCGCAACCAGCTCGCTGACCACGGCCTGCCAGGATTTCTCCAGCCACGCCAGATCCGCCGGGGTAAGGCCGGGCGCTCCCGGTTCCGGGAGCCGCGCGCGGATGCGCCCACCCGGCCCCAGAAGCAGCGGCTCCAGGTCGGCGACGGCCCGGCCCGTGACCAGGTGGACGCGCGACGCGAAAAAGGCTCGGCCTTCGGCGGTGGCGAGGGAGGCCGCTTTGGCGGCCGACACGGCGGTCACGTCCGGCGTCGGCAGGCCGAGTCGAGTGTAGGGCAGCGCCCAATTCTCGGGCGTGAAGGGGCCGTGTGGGTTTTCCGCCCAGGCCCAGGCATGCAGCACCGCGATTCGGAGACCGGAGCCGTCGCGCCCCTGCTTGGGATGGTGCACGCTCAGCACCGCTTCTTCCGACAGATCACCATTATGGAAGTGCCAGGCGTCGGCGCCGGCGGGCTCCGCCGGCGGCTGGGACCCGGGTTGGAGCGGCAGGACCCCCGTTTGCTTCCCCACTAGACGCCAGGGAACCCGCGCTAGAGGATATACTTCCGCAGGTCCTCGTCGTTCACGATCCGCATCAGCCGCTCGCGCACCTCGACTTCGTCGAACACCCACTTTTTTTGCTTCGTGTCGGGCAGATCGAACAGCAGGTCCTCCAGCAGCGACGTCATGACCGTGTGGAGCCGCCGGGCGCCGATGTTCTCCATGCGCTCGTTCAAGAGCCCGGCGATGCGGGCGATTTCCTCGATGCCGTCTTTGGTGAACGTGAGCTCCGCGCCGTCGGCCGCGCACAGCGCCGCGTACTGCTTGGTGAGCGCGTTCTCGGGCTCGGTCATGATGCGGACGAAGTCGTCCTTGGACAGCGAGCTCAGCTCCACCCGGATGGGAAAGCGGCCCTGGAGCTCCGGGATCAGGTCGGAGGGCTTGGAGACGTGGAACGCGCCGGCCGCGACGAACAGGATGTGGTCGGTGCGCACGTAGCCGTAGCGCGTCTGGACGGTTGAGCCTTCGACGATGGGCAGGAGATCGCGCTGCACGCCCTCGCGGGAGACGTCCGGACCCACGGTGCCGCGCTCGCCGGCGATCTTGTCAATCTCGTCCACGAAGATGATGCCATGGTTCTCCACCCGGTCCAGCGCTTCATTCACCACGTCGTCCATGTCCACCAGCTTGCGCAGCTCCTCGTCAATCAGGATGCGCCGCGCCTCGGGAAGCCGCACCTGGCGCCGCTTCTTCCGCTTGGGCAGCATCTCCTGGAGCATTTCCATGAAGTTGACGTCGGCGCCCTCCATGCCCTGCGGGGGCTGCATGTAGTCGAGCAGCGGGAAGCTCTGCTGGGACACCTCGACTTCCACTTCGCGATCCTCGAGCTTGCCGTCCTTGAGCAGCTGGCGAAGCTTCTCGCGGGTGCGGCGTTGACGCTCTGCTTCGGCCGGCGGGGCCGGAGGGGCCGGAGTGGCCGCAGAGGACTCCGGCCTGGCTTCTCCCTTGGATGACACAACGAACAGACCGCGCTGAGGCGTGGCAGCTCCTTCTGCCGCCCCTGCCGCCCCTCCGGCCTCTCCGGCCAGCGGTGTGGTCGGGAGGAGGAGGTCGAGCAGCCGGTCCTCGGCCCGGGCCTCGGCGGTGGGGTAGACCTCGTCCTCCCGCTCGCCCCGCACCATGTTGATCGCCGAGTCCGCCAGCTCGCGGATCATGGACTCGACGTCGCGACCCACGTACCCCACTTCGGTGAACTTGGACGCTTCGACCTTGATGAACGGTGCTCCGGCCAGGCGCGCCAGCCGGCGGGCGATCTCGGTTTTGCCGACGCCCGTGGGCCCGATCATGATGATGTTGTTGGGGAGGATCTCGTCGCGGATGTCCTCCGGCGCCTGGGAGCGCCGCCAGCGGTTCCGCACCGCGATCGCGACCGCCTTCTTGGCGGCCTGCTGCCCTACGATGTAGCGATCCAGCTCGGCCACGATCTGCCTGGGCGGCAGCTCCTCGAGCCACGGGAGCGGCTCGGGACCCTTGTCCACGGCCTGGCGTTTCTCGTCTATGCTCTGTGGTTCCGTCATACTCCCACGTCCGCCTGTCCGTCTTGTCCGGCCGTCCGCCGGTCTATCCGCCCAACTCGAACACGGTGATGTTCCTATTCGTGAACACGCAGATATCCGCCGCGATCTCCAGGGCTCGCTGCACGATGTCGCGGGCCGAGAGCTGCGAGTGGGCGGCCAGCGCGCGGGCCGCGGCCAGCGCGTACTGCCCGCCGCTGCCGATGGCCAGGAGCCCGTCGTCCGGCTCGATCAGCTCGCCGCTGCCACTGACCAGGAATCCGTGCTCCGCGTCCGCCACCACCAGCAACGCCTCCAGGCGCCGCAGCACCCGATCGCTGCGCCAATCCTTGGCCAGCTCCACGACCGCCCGCGGCAGGTTGCCCGGGAATCGCTTGAGCTTCTCCTCGAACTTCTCGAACAGCGTGAGGCCGTCGGCCGCGGACCCGGCGAATCCCGCCAACACCTTGCCGTCCGCCAGCGCCCGCACCTTGACCGCGTGCTGCTTCATCACCGTGTCGCCCAGGCTCACCTGGCCGTCGCCGCCCATGGCGAGCTTGCCGTCTTTGCGCACGGCGAGAATGGTGGTAGCCCGAAACGACGTCATCGGTGATCCGCGGTTCATGCCGTCATGCCGTCATGCCGTTATGCCGTTATGCCGCTATGCCCTCGGATGCGCCTTCTGATACACCTTCTTCAGGCGATCCACACTGGTATGAGTATACACCTGTGTGGTACTCAACGATGAGTGGCCCAGCAGCTCCTGCACCGCCCGCAGGTCGGCCCCGGCGTCCAGTAAATGCGTGGCGAAGCTGTGCCGCAGGCTGTGGGTCTTGAGCCCGCGTTCCCGGCTGACGGCCGCCAGTGACCGCCGCACCACGGCCTGAATGGTCCGCGGCGCCAACCGCGCCCCTCTGACCGAGAGGAACACGGCCCGGTGGTCTCCCCTGCCCGCGGGCAGGGCGCCCAACAGTTGGTCTCGCGCACGATAGTAGCGCCGGAGCGCCTTGACCGCGTAGCTCCCCAGAGGCAGCAGGCGTTCCTTCTTGCCCTTGCCCCGCACTTTGGCCTGATCCGAGACCAGATCCACGTCGGCGAGATTGAGCCCCGCCAGCTCCGCGAGCCGCATGCCGGTGGCGTACAGGGTCTCGATCAGCGCCAGGTCCCGCAGCCCATGGAATTCCCCGCCCTGCGCCAGGGCCTCGGCGAAGCGAAACAGCTCGTCCACCTGCCCGCGGTCCAGAAACGCCGGGAGCCGCTTCTCCAGCCTGGGGAGGCGCACGCCGCGCGCCGGGTTGACGTCCAGGCCGCGCCTCGCGGAGAGAAACCGATAGAACGTCCTTAGCCCCGAGACCGCGCGCGCCACCGAGCGCTTGGCCAGGCCGCGTCGCTGTAGCGACCCCATGAAGCTCCGCATCGCCAGCCGGTCCACGCCGGTCCAGGTCCAGGCCTCGCCGCCGTAGTACTCGTCACAGAAGGCGGAGAACGCCGCGAGATCGCGGCCGTAGGCCTTGACGGTGTGCGGGGAGTCGTTGCGCTCCTTGGCCAGGAACGCCAGGAACTCGGCCACGTCGCGGGGCTTGGCGACGGCCGCGGCGGAACCGTCGGTCCCGACGGTCATGGTGAGGGGGCCGAGACCGCCGTGACCGCCGAACCCGCCCCGACCGCCGCGGCAAAGCCGCGCATGGCCCCCAGCGCCCGTTCCGCCAGTATGGCATTCTTCTTCTGCTTGTCCCGCACCTTCCGGTCCATCGGCGGCACCAATCCGAAATTGGCGTTCATCGGTTGGAAGTGGCCCGGGTCCGTCCCGTGCACGTATGATAGCAGCGCGCCGAGCATGGTCTCCGCCGGCGGCACCAGGGGTCGCTCGCCTTGAAGCATGCGCGCGAGGTTGATGCCCGCGAGCAGGCCGGTGCCCAGGGACTCGGTGTAGCCCTCGACGCCCACCAACTGCCCCGCGAACAGCAGGTGGTCGTCGTCCCTGGCCGACAGGTGGGCGGTGAGCGTGGCCGGGCTGTTGAGGTAGGTGTTGCGGTGAATGCTCCCGTAGCGCAAGAACTCCGCGCGTTCGAGGCCCGGCAGCGTGCTGAACACCCGCTTCTGCGCCGGAATCTTCATCCGGGTCTGGAAGCCCACCAGGTTCCACATCTGCGCGGCGCGATCCTCCTGCCGCAGCTGCACCACCGCGAACGGCTCCCGCCCGGTCGCCGGGTCCGGCAGCCCCACCGGCTTCATGGGTCCAAAGCGAAGGACGTCCTTGCCGCGCCGGGCCATTTCTTCGATGGGGAGGCAGCCTTCGAAGTAGGCCGGAGGGGCCGGCATCTTGTCGAACTCATGCCCCTCAAACTGTTCTGCCCCCATCAGTGCATCCACGAACGCGTAATACTCCTCGGCCGAGAGGGGTGCGTTGAGATAGTCGTCGCCGCTCCCTTTGCCGTAGCGGGAGAGCCGGTAGAGGCGGTCCAGGTCGAGGGAATCCGCGCTCACGATGGGCGCAATGGCATCATAGAACGCGAGCGAGGTGGCGCCCAGGCGGGCGGCGATCACGCGGGCCAGCGCATCCGAGGTGAGCGGCCCGGTGGCGACGACGGCCGGTGAAGGCAGGTCGGTCACCTCCTCCCGCACCACCGTGATGCGCGGGTGGCCCCGGACGCGGCGGGTCACCTCGTCGCTGAAGACCTTGCGGTCCACCGCGAGGGCGGCGCCGCCCGGGACCCGGGCCTGATCCGCCACGTCCAGCAACAGGCTCCCCAACAGACGCAGCTCGGCTTTGAGCAGTCCGTGGGCGTTGGTGAGCTCGGTGGATTTGAAGGTGTTGCTGCAGACGATCTCGGCCAGGCGGTCGGTCTGGTGGGCCGGGGTCTTTACCGCGGGGCGCATCTCGCACAGGGTCACCGCCACGCCACGCTCCGCCAGCGCCCATGCCGCCTCGCATCCCGCGAGGCCGCCCCCGACGACGGTAGCCTTCACGGAGCGACGGCGGCGGGCGTCCCCTCCGGCACGGCGAACTCGTGCTCGCACTTGATGCACCTGCGGTACTCGCCCCGCGCCTGGGTGGCGCGTTTCTCCGCCCCGACGTAGCCGCACTGGGGGCAGGTGTCCGGCACCGGCCGGTGCCAGGTGCTGAACGTGCAGTCGGGATAGTTGGTGCACCCAAAGAACGACCGCTTCCCGCGCTTGGTTCGCCGCTCCGCCAGCTCGCCGGTGCCGCAGGTGGGGCACTTGACCCCCAGCGGAATGGGCCGGGTGTGCTTGCATTCCGGATAGCGGGTGCAGGCCAGAAACTCCCCGTAGCGTCCCGTCTTAATGACCATGGGCGCGCCGCACAGCTTGCACACCTCGTCCGTGGGCCGATCCGGCACCTTGTCCCGCTTGAGCGGCTTGGTGTACCGGCACTCGGGGTAATTGCTGCACGCGATGAACGGCCCGAACCGCCCGCTCTTCACCGTGAGCTGGCCCCCGCACTCCGGGCAAGGCGTCTCCTCGAGGTTCCCCACGTCGTAGGCTTCGCGGATCATCTCCTTGGTATCCACCTTGCCCAGGGCATCCGCGAACGGGTGCCAGAAATTGTCCAGCACCTTCTGCCATCCCAGCTCGCCCTCCTCGACCTTGTCCAGCTCTTCTTCCATTTCCGAGGTGAAGCCGACGTTGAAGATGTCCGGGAAGCGGCTCACCATCACCTTGGCGACCGTCTCACCCAGCTCGGTGGTGTGAAAGCGTCGCTGGTCGAGCCGCACATAGTCGCGGGCGCGCAGCGTATAGACGATGCTGGCGTAGGTGCTCGGCCGGCCGATGCCCAATCGCTCCAGCTCCTTCACCAGGCTGGCCTCGCTGAAGCGCGGGGGCGGCTCCGTGAAATGCTGGCTGGGCACCACTTCCCGCACGTCGGCCCGCTCGCCCGGCTTGAGCGCGGGGACCGGCGCCAGGTCGTCCAGCGTGAGCCCTTCTTCCGCTTCGTGCCCCTCGCGATACAGGACGTGATAACCGTCGAAGATCACGACCGAGCCGGTGGCGCGGAACAGGTACTGCGCAGGGGCGGCCGCAGCGGCAGCGACCCCACCTTTCGCCTTCCCTGCCGCCCCTGCCGCCGCTTCGGCTCGGCCTACCTCGAAATCGATCGTCGTGGTGTCGTACACCGCCGGCGTCATCTGCGAGGCCACGAATCGCTTCCAGATGAGCTGGTAGAGCTTGTACTGCTCAGCGCTTAAATACTTCTTGAGCTGATCCGGCCGCCGCTGGACATCCGAGGGCCGCACCGCCTCGTGGGCGTCCTGGGCCGCCTTCCGGTTGGTGTAGACATTGGGCTTCTCGGGAACGTACTTCGCGCCGAACTCGTGGGAGACCAGGCCGCGCACCGCATCAATCGCGGCGGGCGCCGCCCGGGTGGAGTCGGTACGCATGTAGGTAATGAGACCGACGGCGCCTTCGTCCCCCAGCTCGATGCCCTCGTAGAGCTGCTGGGCGGTGCGCATGGTGCGCTGGGACGAATACCCCAGTTGCTTGGCGGCTTCCTGCTGCAGGGTGCTGGTGGTGAACGGCGCGGGTGGACGCTTCTTCCGCTCCTTCCGCGTCACCTCCAGGACCACGAACGGCTTCCCCGTCACCTCATCCACCACGGCCTGGGCTGCGTCCCGCGAGTGCAGCTCCGGCTTCTTACCGGCGATCTTGTGGAGCCGGGCGGTGAACTGCTTGCCCTGGGCGTCGCACAACGCCTCGATGGTCCAGTACTCCTGCGGCTTGAACGCGCGAATCTCCTCCTCGCGCTCCACGATCAACCGCAGCGCCACCGTCTGGACCCGTCCCGCCGACAGGCCGGTCTTGACCGACTTCCACAACAGCGGGCTCGCCTTGTAGCCCACCAGACGATCCAGGATGCGCCGCGCCTGCTGGGCTTCGACCTTCCGGTCGTCAATCTCGACCGGGTGCTTCATGGCCGCCTGCACCGCGTCCTTGGTGATCTCGTGGAACAGGACCCGGCGCACCTTGGAGCCGTTGCCGATCTGCTCCGCCACGTGCCACGCGATGGCTTCACCCTCGCGATCCGGGTCCGTCGCCAGGAACACCTTGCCCGACGACTTGGCCGCGCGCCGCAGCTCGGCCAGGGTTTTCCCCTTGCCGCGAATGGTGACGTACTTGGGGGCGAAGCCCTTCTCGACGTCCACGCCCAGCTCGCGCTGCGGCAGGTCCCGGATGTGACCCACGGTCGCCTTCACCGTGTACCCCTTGCCCAGGTACTTGCCGATGGTCTTCGCCTTGGTGGGCGATTCGACCACCACCAACGAGCCCTTGCGATCCGAGGCCGTTTCCGGCTTCTCGGCTTTCTTCCTGGCTTTTTCGGCCGCGGGTTTCTCAGCAGCAGCTTTGCGTTTGGCCATAATCCTTACATGAAGCCATCAGCCGCCAGCAATCAGCAATAACGGAATCAACGCCGGGACAACATCCCTACAGTCTTAGACCCTGAACGGTTCCCGGCGTAACGCCCTGGCCCCGAACCGCCATCGTAACCCGCGGTCCCACTGCATGTTGCGATGATTGGTCCGGCGAGCGGCCAGGAAACGACGAGGGCGCGGATTAATACCACCCGGCCAATGATCGCGCAAGCGCGGCCACCTCCCGGGCCACGGCCCCGGGCTCGAGGTCCGCCGGTACGGTCACGTCGCACCGCTGGTAGAAGCTCCGGCGCGCCGAGAGCAATTCGCGTAGCCGCCCGGTCAGGTCAGCCCCGGCCAGCAGTGGCCGGCGGTCGGCGGCCGGCGCCACCCGCGCCGCGGCCCCTTCGGGCGTCACCTGAAGGTACACGGTCAGCGCGCGGCCGGTCGCGGCTTCCAGATTGCCCGGTTGCGCCGCCCAACCGCCGCCAGCGGCGATCACGCTCTCCGGGGCGGACAGGACGCTTTCCATCTCCGACCGTTCCAGCGTCCGAAAGGCGTCTTCGCCGTCTTCGGCGAACAGGCGGGCAATGGGTTTCCCGGCACGCTGCTCAATCGCGACGTCGAGATCCACGAACGGTGCGCGCAACTCGGCTGCCATGAGCCGGCCGATGGTGGTCTTACCGGCGCCGGGAAGGCCGACGAGGATGAGGTGGCGCTTCACGCGATGTCAGTCCACCGCGTCCCATCGCCGATTCATCTGCTCCAAATACGCGTCGAAGCTCGCCCGCATTTCCCCCAGCGAATCGCCGCCGAACTTCTCACCCATGGCCTGCGCCACCACGATCGCCAGCATGCCCTCCGCGATCACGCCCATGGCGGGCACCGCGCTCACGTCGGAGCGCTCGGATTGGGCCTTGGCGCTCTGGCCGGTGCTCAGCTCCACGGTGCCGAGCGGCTGCATCAGGGTGGAAATAGGCTTCATCGCCACATGCACCACCAGCGGCTCGCCGGTGGTCATGCCGCCTTCGAGGCCCCCGGCCCGGTTGGTGCGGCGGGAGAAACCGCCCGAGCCGCTCCGGGTGCCACGGAGGATTTCGTCATGCACCTCGGAGCCGTGGCGCCGGGCGGCTTCGAATCCCAGGCCGATCTCCACGCCCTTCACCGCGGGGATGGACAGCATGGCCTGGCCAATGCGCCCGTCGAGCTTCCGGTCCCAGGAGACGTGCGATCCCAGGCCCAGCACCAGCCCGCGCGCCACCAGCTCCACGATACCGCCCAGCGTATCTCCCGCGCTCTTGGCGGCGTCAATCGCGCGCATCATGGCTTCCGTGGCCGCGGGGTCCAGGCAGCGGACCGGCGAGGCGTCCGCGGCGTGGTTCAGCGGGGTGGGCAGGGCGCCCGGGGCCGCGGCGCGCACCGGGCCCAGCTCCACCACGTGGCTTCCGATCTCGACCCCGAACTCGGCGAGCAGGCGGCGGCACACGGCCCCGCAGGCCACGCGGGCGGCCGTCTCGCGGGCACTGGCCCGCTCCAAGATGTCCCGGGCGTCGGTGCGATCGTACTTGAGCACGCCCACGAGGTCTGCATGCCCCGGGCGCGGCCGGGTCACCTGCCTCCGCCTCCCCGCTGTACCGCCCGACCGCCCGTCCGCCTGACCGCCCTCGTCATCCGGCTCCGCCGCCATCACGTCAGCCCAATTCTCCCAGTCGCGATTGGGGATCAGCATGGCGATGGGTGAGCCCAGGGTCTCGCCGGCGCGCACGCCGCTCAGGAATTCGACCGAGTCGGCTTCGATCTTCATCCGGGCGCCACGGCCATATCCACCCATGCGCCGCTTGAGCTCATGGTTGACGTCCTGGGCGATGAGGCGCAGCCCGGCCGGCATCCCCTCGAGGATGGCCAGGAGCGCCTTGCCGTGGGATTCCCCCGCCGTGGTGAATCTGATCATCGGGTCACTTCAACATCCCCCTCCATCGCCGGGAGTGGAAGGGGAGGGAGCGGCATCGCCCTCTATCGTCCGGGCGGGGCGGCGGCGGAGCGGATGTGGCAGAAACACCAAACCCGGCTTGTGGCCGGGTTTGGACGTGCAGGGAAACGGCCACCACTATGGCACGCCCCCGGCCCACCGGTTGGCTGGGAAGGGATTCGTGATCCCGGGCAGCACCACCGTGACCACGCCTCTTACCGTGACGCCGATCAGCAGCTGCTCTCCTGACGGCAGCCGGGCCACCCGCAGCGGGCCGATCACCGGATCCCGGATGGGGATGCTGGCGATCCTGATGAATTGGTAGGTGTCGAACACGTCAATCTGCGGATTCGGACTGGCCGCGAACGCGATGCGGTCGGCGCTGGTCAGCCCGCTGGGCGACGTACCGTCAATAGTGCTGAAATCGTGGTTGAAGTTCACTTCCAGCCCGAAGTTGGGCCCGGAGATCTGGAGCAGGCCCTTCAGGCGCAGGAAGTTGTCCAACACGTACACCGTGTCGGCCCGCATGAGATTGGTCAGCCCGTTGAAGTTCACGGCGATGGACTTGAGGGTCGTGGCCGTGTTGGTGATCTGGTTCCGCACGTCCAGATCCGGGGAAACTCCCCGGTCACGGTTCAGCGCGTACGTGCCGGTTCCGGTCGTCGTGTCCGGGTTCACCCCGGCATTCACGTCGTACGCCACCGCCCGCGCGAACGCCAACGCGAACGTTCCCGACCCACCCTCACCCACCAGCGCCCGGGCGAAGTTCCCGGAGTTCCGGACGAACGTGGTGTCCAGGAAGCCCAGCTCCGATTTCGTCACGATGATGCCGGAAAACGCGTGCAACAACCGAGTCTCCACACCGCACCGCCGGGACACCACGTCCAGGGTGTCGGCGGCGTCCGACTTGGAACCGACCTCGGCCTGCTCCCAGAAGAAGTGATCCTCCGGCGTCACCGGGCAGCCGGTCGTGGCGTTGATCGCGTCGCTCAGCTTTTCCCACCGGACGCTGCCGCGCCGCGAGAACAGGTTGCTCTGCCCCGGCGTCGGCGTGGTCGAGTACACGGCGATCACGTCGCCGCTGCCACCGGTGGTGCAGTCTCCCCCGCGGCACACCGCGCCAACGAATTCCGGACGGTCGTCGAAGAGGTACTCGGTGATCTCCGGTTGGAGCTGGCCGCTTTGGGGATCCGTCACGGTCCGCACCGTCCGCACGCCGTACGACGGAAGTGGATGGCGGCGCCGCTGCAGGCCCAGGCTCACGTCCACGACGGAGAAATCGGTGCCGCCCGAGTTGGCCACGATCACCGTGTCGGCGTTGGCGCCGGTCACCGTGTCCTTGGGCCACAAGGCAATGCCCCATGGCCGGGAGCCCACCGGAATCCCGGTCTTGAAGGTCGTGTCACCGATGAAGAAGACCTCCAACCGGTTGAGATCGATGTTGGTGAGATACACCTCGTTCCGGTTCCGGTTGTAGATCGCGTCCGCCACGCGTCCGCCGGCCGGGAGCGATCGGGTGGTCCCGTGCACCACCAGAATGGTGTCGTACAGCACCGGCCCGGTCCGCACCCCACCCACCCGCGCGGAGTCATGATTCCCGATCTGGTCCGTAGCGAACGCCTTGAGGATGACCAGGGCCGGCAGCTGGGCCGGCGTGAGGTTCAGGTTCAAGGTGTTGGTCACCGACAGGTCGGTGAGCGTGCCGCCCGACGTGGTGGTGACGCCGCTCAGCTGGTTCCCCGCCGCGTCCAGCGCGATCCACCCCAGTGAGGCGATGCCGCTGGGATCGAGCGCCCGCACCGTGATCGAGTCCCGGACCTCGGCCCGCTGCGCCACCGTGAACGACACGATGGGCGGAATGGTGTCGTTGACCACCGTCTGGACGGTGACCGTGACCGGCAAGCTGCTCACCCGACGCCCGGAAGAGTCCACCGCGAAACCGAAGATGATGAACGTGCCGTCCGGCGTCGCCGTCGGCACGGTCAGGGTGTCGTAGAGATTCACCGTATCCGGCAAGGCGTAGAACGCCGAGTCAATGGCGTTGACCACGCCGGTGGCCTGCCACCCGACCCGCTGAATGCCGGCCTGTTGGGCGGCCAGGACCCGGATGGGGATCTGCTTGCCCGGCGACGTCACCGAGCCCACCGTGGGGCTCATGAGCACCACCGTGAGGGCCCGCAGGTTGATGATGAAGATGTCCGCGGAGGCGCTGGCGCTGTTGTTGGCTCCGTCGGTGACGGTCGCGGTGATGTTGATCAGGCCGCCGGCCGTGGAATTGATCCCCTGGGGAATGTCGACCAGCTGGTTCACCGTGGTGGTGGCGCTGGTAAACGTAATCGCCGTATCGAGGAGATAGCCGCCCCGGATGGAGATCGAGATGGTCTTGATCCCCAGGTTGTCCGACGCCTGCACCGTAAAGGAGATCTTGCCGGTCTGCTGAACGTCGATGGTGTCACCGGCCGACTTCACGATCGTCACCAGGGGATTGGCGGTATCCGACTCGAATCCCAGCCGGAATCGCTGCTCGGCGCACGCGACCAGCAGGCCGGCGGCGACGAGGGACACGCCTCCCTTGAGCACCAAGCGCTTCATGGTGGTCCGTCCCTTCCGCTACAGGCGAGCCGGCGGATTGGTCACCGCCAGGTCGTCCACGATGTGGGGCGTCACCAGGATCAGGAGGTCCCGGCGGGTCTCCCGCCGCGACGTGAAGCCGAAGATCCGCCCCAGGATCGGGAGGTCTACCAGGAAGGGAATCCCGCTCTTGGTGACCGTGACCTGGGTCACCGTGAGCCCACCGATCACCGCGGTCTCGCCGTCGTTGACCAGGAGGTGGTTCTCCGCCTCCTGGGTCTGGAAGGTGAAGCCGATATCTCCCGGCGCCGCCGCCACGCTCGAGTTCTCGGCGCGGAGCTTCATGAGGACCTGCCGGTTGGCGGTGACGTGCGGAGTCACCCGGAGCAGAATACCGGTTTGCTCGAAGCTGACCGTCGCCCGGGGCGCTTGCGCCGCGCCGGTGGTCGTCGCGCTCACGTCCACCACCCGGACCGGCGTGCGCTCACCCACCAGGATGTACGCCTCGGTATTGTCGGCCGTCGAGATGACCGGCTCGGCCTGGAGGTCGGACAACTCCACCGTCTCCAGCGCTTCCAGGAACGTGGTCAGGTTGAAGTTACCGATGGCGGTGGAGAAGATCAGCCGCAGCGCCGCCCCCGACACGGTCCCCTCGGCATTGGCCAGCGCGGAGATCGAGTTGCCGCCGAGGTCCACCAGGATGTCCTCGGGCTCAAACGTCTCGGTGGGCCGGACCGCGTCCGGCACGCCGTCGCCGTCGGTGTCAATCGGCTGGGCCGACGCCGGGTCCCCCCGCTGCACCATCTGATTGAAGAACTGGCTGGGCGAACCCAGGTCGTACTTCACGCCCATGTTCTCCAGCTCGGTCCGGTTCACGAACACCAGCTTGGTCTGGATGGAAACCTGGGGCGTCTTCACGTCCAGCTGACTCAGGAAGTTGCCGTACTGCGGCAGCTTGCTCTCCACATCCGTGATGATCAGGCTGTTGGTGGCGGTGTCCGCCACAATCTTGCCGCGCGACGACCTGATGGCATCCAGCGCGGGCACCAGGCCAGCCGCCCGGGCGTAGTTGATCCGGTGGATCTGCGTCCCCAGCGCCTCGATGGAATCCAGCTTGGACAGGGTCACGGGATCGTCCACCCGGATGATGCCCGGGAAATCCTCTTTGCCCGCCAACCCCTGCGCCTGCAGGATCTGGTGGAACGCGATGTCCCACGGCTGATTCTTGACGGTGGCGGTGATGTTCCCGGTGACGCCGCTGCCCACGATGATGGTCTTGCCACTGAACGCCGCGAAGCCAGCGATCACGTCGGAAATGTTGGCGTTATCCCACGACACCGTGATGGGCGGCTGGGAAGATTGCTGGGTCGCCGAGGCCGCGGGGGCCGCCGACGGTTCCCGGGGCGCGGCGGCCTCGGCGTACCTGGCCAGATCTTTGGCCCAACTGCCGTCGCCGGACGACCAGGCCGCGAACGCCCGATCCGTGCCCAACGACACGGTGACCGCTCCGTTGGCGTACTCCACCTGATAATCCGCCAGGCGCTCGAGCTCCAGCACTACCCGCACCACGTCGGGACGGAACTGGGCGTAGCGGAGGTTGAGGATGCCGCCGCGGTTCTTGCCGTCGTACTGGACGTACGGCGCCGCCAGCGACGCCCCCACCAGGTCAATGACCAGGCGGTCGGGGGCCGTCAGCGTGAAATCCTGCACGCTCACGGTGCCGGCAACGTCAATCACCACCTGGGCGCGGCCGGGACCCGGCATCACGCTGACGGCGGTGACCTCGCCGGGCCCGAGCGCGGGCCGGATAACGGGAGCCGCGGGCACCAGCCCGGCGGCGAGCAACAGCGACAGCATCATGGAATCCCCTCCTGCCTGGCCAGCGCCAGCGTCACCTGACGGATGACGCCGAATTCCTCGAGCGAGAACAGCACTTCCCGGGGCCGGATCTCGATCACTCGTAAACGCCCCAGCTCGTCATCCACCCGCACGTCATAGCGTTTGTTCACCGACACGTCCCGCAGCACCGCTACGCTGCGCGCCGGGTAGCGCGCGTCGTAGACCACCGTCGTGAGGCGGAGGTCGTCGAGCAGGGGGCGGACGTCGCCCGAGGCGAGCAGCGACCGCAAGGGATCCCGCCCGCCGCTGCGATAGGCGAACACCTCCCGCACCAGTCCGGTCCGGGCCCCCAGGGTATCCTGGGGCGCTGCCTGGGCCGAAGCGGGCGCCGCGGCGGCGGCAGCACCAGTGGTGGTGGCGGCGGCGGGCGCTCCCGCCGGCGTCGTCCCGGGAGCGGGCGGCTGCGCCGCCGGCGTTCCCGGAGGAGGAGCCGGCGCTTCGCCGCCGCCGCAGGCCAGCGCCGCCAGTACCAGCGCCGCGGAAAGCATGTTCCGGTTCACGGCTGCTGCCCTCCGCCCACCGTATCGGCCGCCGCCCCGCCGCCGGGCTTGACGAAGGTCCGGATTTGGAACGTGGCTTGGGCCAGCGCCCCGGTGGTGTCCTTGTAGGTGTTCGCCGCCGTCTGGCTGGCCCGCGTGACGGCCACGTCCAGCGGTACCATGATGCGCCGCAGGCTGGCGACGTCCGACAGGAACTCGCCGATCTCGTCATAGTGCCCGATCACCGCGAACCGGTAGCGATGCGTCTCAAACGGACGCCCCGGCTCGGCATTCAAGGGCGTGAGCTCGGCGATCTCGATATTGCGACGCTTGGCCCGCGCCGACACGTCGTCAATCAGGCTGGGCACCTCGGCCCCGGTGGGTACCAGCGTCCGCATGATGCCCAGGCTGGACTCGAAGTCGCGCACCCGTTGGCGGAGCGTTTCCACCGTGCCCGCCGCCAAGTCCCTCCGGGCGGAATCCACCCGGGCCTGCAGGGAGTCGATCCTCACCCGCATACCGGCCATCTCGGCCACTTTGGGCGTGCGCCAGTACATCCAGAAGAGCACGGCGCCCGCGATGGCCACCACGATGGCGATCGCCAACAATTGTTGCCGCTGCTTGGGGTCCATGGCCATGGTCTGCCCCTACCGAACCGATTCCAAGACCGGCGCCGTACGGATGAACGCCGAGTCCGCTTGCCGGAACGTCACCGTGATGGTGAAGGTGATCACCGGCCGGTCGCTTTCGACCGCCGTCTTGGTCGCCCCGGCCACCACATTGGTGAGCCAGGGAGACTCGCCCAGTTGCCGCAGGAACCGGGTGTACCCGCCCATGTCGCCGGTCCGTCCGTCCAACACGACGTGAACCGGCGGCTTGGCCAGGCTGTCCGCGCCCGCCGCGGGGGCGCCGCCCGGAACCACGGACACCGACTCCAGCCAGGTGAAGTCCGGGAGGGCCTTGGTGACCTCCTCCAGGATGTGCGGCCAGATGTACCGATCCGAATCAATGGCCCGGATGGCGTCCAACTCCGCCACCAGCGAGTCCCGCAGCCGCTCTTCTTTGCGTTTCTGGTTGATCAGGGCCTGGAACCGGCGGGCGTCGGCCTCCACCCGGGTCAGGTCCTCCTGCATGGCCGACAGCTTCCGGCTCTCGGTCAGGTACATGAACCCGACCACCGCCAGCACCGCCGCCCAGGCGCCTACCGCCCCGAGCAGCAGGGGGTCCTTGACCTGCGCCAGCAGGCCCTTGAAGTCCGGCATGGCGAACCCAACAGCGGCTCGCTTCTTCTTCTTCCGATGGCCGGGAAGCAGGTTGATTTCGATCATGGCGGCTTAGTTCAGTTTCCTGAGTGCCAGGCCGACGGCCAGCATCAACAGCGGGGCCACTTCGTCCACCGCGAGACTGCCGAAGGCGTCTTCTTTCACCGAGAGACCCTTGATGGGGTCCGCCACTTCCACCGGCAGGCGGAGTCGCTCGCCCAAGGTGTCCGCCAGGCCGGGAA
>DATECF010000289.1:0-5080 GCA_035287045.1 Gemmatimonadales bacterium
TACGTCGCCCACGCGCCCATCGAGCCGCATACCGCGGTGGCGGAGGTGAAGGACGGTAAGGCCACCGTGTGGTCGTCCACGCAAGGCCCGTTCAGCCAGCAGGCGACCATCGCTCGGGAGATCGGATTCCCGCCCGAGGATGTCCGGGTAATCACGCCTTACGTGGGCGGCGGATTCGGCGGCAAGATGGCCGGACTGCAGGCGGTCGAAGCTGCCAGGCTCGCGAAGATCACCGGCAGGCCGGTACAGGTCGCCTGGACCCGCGCCGAGGAGTTCTTCTACGACTCGTTCCGGCCGGCGGCCGTGGTGAAGATCGTCTCCGGCGTGGACGGTGAGGGCCGCCTGGCGCTGTGGGACTACCAGGTGTACGGGGCCGGCGCGCGCGGCTCGGACGTCTTCTACGACGTTCCCAACCGCAGCGTCCGGGTGTACGGCGAGTGGGGCCGGGCGCCGGACGGCATGCATCCATTCGCGGTGGGGCCCTGGCGCGCGCCGGCGGCGAACACCAACCGCTTCGCAGCCGAGCAGCAGATAGACATGATGGCGTTGGGTGCGGGCGTGGATCCGTTGGAATTCCGGCTCAAGAACACCAAGGACCCACGCATGCTCGGCGTACTCCAGGCGGTGGCCAAGGCCTACGGATGGAAGCCGGCACCTTCTCCCAGCAGGACGGGCCGAGGCCGGGGCGTGGCCTGCGGGATCGACGCGGGGACCTACGTGGCGCACGTCGCGGACGTCACGGTGGACCTGCAAACGGGCAAGATTGCGGTGGAGCGGGTGGTCTGCGCCCAGGACATGGGCGTGGTGGTGAACCCGGACGGCGCCCGGATGCAGATGGAAGGGTGCATCACTATGGGTCTGGGCTACGCCCTCAGCGAGGAGGTTCGCTTCGAAGGGAGGCGGGTCCTTGATGAGAGCTTCGCGACCTATCAGCTTCCTCGCTTCTCGTGGGTGCCGGCCATCGAGACCGTGCTGGTATCCAACGACGGGCTCTCGCCGCAGGGCGGCGGCGAACCGGCCATCATCAACATGGGAGCGGTGATCGCCAATGCCGTGTTCGACGCCACCGGCGCCAGGATGCGCCGCTTGCCGATGACGCCGGAACGGGTTTTGGCGGAGATCAGGAGGATTTGACGTGGCGATTCGGGTGATGCTCATGGGGTTGGGGCCCATCGGGGCCGCGGTGGCTAGGCAGGTGGCGGTCCGCAAGGGTCTCAAGATCGTGGCGGCAGTGGACATCGACCCGGCGAAGGCCGGTAAAGAACTGGGCGAGTTCCTGGGCCTGGGCAAGCGGCTGGGTGTGAAGATCGCGGCGGACGCCGCGCTCGCTCTTCGCAAAACGCGGCCGCAGGTGGCCGTGCTGTGCACCAGTTCCTCGCTCAAGAGCGTCATGCCGCAGTTCGAGACCGTGCTCAAGGCCAGGGTCCCCATCGTCTCGACCACCGAGGAGCTGGCCTATCCGTGGCGCACCAACCGGGCGCTGGCCAAGAAACTGGACCGGCTCGCCAAGAAGGCCAAGGCGGCCGTGGTGGGCACCGGCGTCAACCCCGGCTTCGCGATGGACGCGCTGCCTATCGCAGTCACCGGCATCTGCGAGCGGGTGGACTCCGTTCGGGTAGACCGCATCCAAGACGCGCGCATCCGCCGGCTGCCGTTCCAGCGGAAGATTGGCGCCGGGTTGACGCCGGAGCAGTTCGCGGAGAAGGTCCGAGCCGGCACGGTGCGGCACGTGGGCCTGACCGAGTCCATCGCGATGATCGGTGACGCCTTCGGCTGGAAACTGGACCGGATCACCGACGAGATCGCGCCCCAGATCGCCGCGCAACGGGTGCAGAGCGAGTTCCTCAGCGTCGAGCGGGGCCGGGTGAGCGGCATCCTTCAGGACGGGACGGGCTACCGGAACGGCCAGCCAGTGATCGTCCTGCACATGGAAGCCTACCTCGGCGCGCCCGAGACCTACGACGCCATCACCATCACGGGCTCGCCCAACCTGCGCCTCAAGGCCGAGGGCGGCTTCCACGGCGACGTGGCCACGGCGTCCATCACGGTGAACACCATCCCCAAGGTGCTGGATGCGGCGCCGGGGCTCCACACCATGCGCACCCTGCCCATTCCGTCCTTCTTTGGAGGAAAGGCCTGACGCTAGGGGACCACCACGGCGCCAACGGTTCCCTGAAAATCGTCCGCGACCGGTGTGGTCCCTGCGGGGACGCCCCACGGCCCGCCGTTCACCCGCAGGTTCAGGTGGTGGCGTCCGGGCGCGATGGGAAGGGTCACCCTCCAGACGTCCGGCTCGATCCGTTGAAGGCCCCTTGGTAGCCAGTCGGTGAAATCCGCCATGATCTCCACCGAGGCAGCGCCGGGGACGCGGAACGTCAGGGTGCACGCGTCCCCCCGGCCGCGACGCACTTCCACCAGGGCGGCTGCAACCGTGGCTTCGTAGTCGGAGCGGTCATCGGGCAAGGCCACCCTGACGGTTGGCCGGCGGCGGAACGGCGCCGCCACGCGAAGGGCCGCCGTCACGTAGCGGCCGGCGATGTTGCCGCGTACCGCATCCTCGGCGTAGCGCCCACCCGCCAGCACGATGCCCGCGAACCATGTGAGGGGGAACGTCAAGGTCGCTTCGACGTAGGGTCCCGGATCGCCGCCGGGGTCGCCCGCCCGCGCGCTGACCACCGCCGCCGCCTCAAACCCATTGGGCCGCGCATGCCGTACCGCAGCCTCGACATCGGCGTACCCCACGTTGCCGATGGCCGTACCGGTGCCCGTCACGGTGAACGAGAGATCCCGCCGCGCGAGCCGGTACGCCGCCGCGATGGCCATCGCCGCATGTCCTTGGGTGTCAAATGCGGCGGCGCCGATGGTGGCCGCGATGGAACCGCTCGAACCGCCGGTTCCCTGGAACACCAGCCGCGCGCGGCCCAGGAGGTGGAAGAAGTTCGCCACCCCCAGGTACTCGTCGTACCGGCTCCCGCCCAACTCGGCGCCGATCTCCCCGACCAGGCGCGGCGAGGACGGAAGGAGTAGCGACCCGGCCAGGAGGCCTTGCAAGCTGCTGTTGCCGCTTTCGAACCTGAGCCAGGTGCCGCGCGCGGCGAACGCCGCCCGGTCGCCGGCGATGCGCACGGCCGGCGAGAGGGAAAACGCCGACGACGGGAGGAAACGATCGTATTCGACGTGGGAGAAGCCCGCGTCAAGCGTGGCGCGGGCCTGTGCCCATGCGGGCCCGGAGGCCAGCGCCAGGACCAGCGCCAGCCCAGGGGCGCGAGCCAAGCTAGGGTTTCCGGCGAACGGGAGTGGTGGGAGTCCCCGGCCCCGCGGCATTCGGGGCATCTGCGGTGGCCCCGAGCGCCTCGGCGCCCAACCGCCCGGCCGCCGCGGCTAGTGGCGGAGCCCCCAGGGCGATGTCACGCTCGACCTCGCGCTGGAGCGCCAGCAGTTGCGCGTCCTCCACCGATCGGGCCAGGGTGATCACCAGCGTGGCCGCCGTGTCCGCGGGCACGCCGCGGGACGTGAGGTCGGCGGTAACGCCGAGGGGCACCGCCAGGCGGCGGGACCCGAGCGCATCGCGCAGCCGCTGCAGCACCTCCGGCGAGGCGCCGGCGCGAAGCGCGTCCGCCGCCGCGGTCAACTCGGCCGGTCCCGCCGCCGTCCCAAGCACCGCGCGGGAGCGACCCAGGTCCGCGGCGAGCCGGCGGACCGCGGTGACGATGAGCGGCGCGGCCGCGCCTTTGCTGGCCCCTTCCAGCGCGCGATTCACCAGCGGTTCAGCCGGTAGCCCGGCCGCGCCGGCAGAGTCAATGATGGGAGCCACCAGCGCCCGGGCGTCGGGCGTCAGGCGCTCGAGTCGCGGATCTTGTGCCACACCAGGCCGCGGCAACGCCGCGACCAACGCGAGCACCAGGCCGGCACTTTGGGCGATCGTCTTCATCAGCTTCCCACCGTGAGCACGGAGTTGGGTGTGCCGAAGTCATCGTCCGGGGCGCGCGGGGCGCCGGGGTCCGCCAGCCAGCGCGCACCGTCAATCAGAAACGCATAGCGATACCGGCCGGGTGGCAGCGGCACCGTCACCACCCAGGCCCCCCCGGACCCCGTGAGCTGAAGGGGGGTGGCCGACGTATCCCAGCCGTTGAAGTCTCCCACCAGCGCCACCGACTGCGCCCCTGGAGCATAAATGACGAATGACACGCCGCTCGAGGCGGCGGTCACGGTGGCGTCCGGCGCGGGGCGGAACCTGGACCCTGCGAGCGTGGCGCCGAACACGACCGCCGCCAGCACCGCGGCGCGGGCCAGCATGCCCAGAGGCGTCAGGCTGAACGTGTGGGGCCTGAGCCACCAGACGCGCGGGCGGCGCGGTTGCAGGCGCACCTCGGCCATGACCCGGGCGTCCAGTGCGGAATCCCAATGGACCGGCCGCTTCAGCTCGGCCGCGACCCGGGTCACCAGCTCGTCTTCGTGCTCAAGCACGCTCGACCTCCGTGAGGAGGGTACGCAACGCCTCGCAGGCCCGCTTGACCCGCATCTTCAACGCCGATATGCCCTCACCCGTCATCTCCGCCATCTCCTCGTAACTCAAGTCCTCCACGTGCTTCAGGAGGAACGCTTCCCGCTGATCGGGCGTCAGGCGGTCCAGCGCCCACCGAATCGCCTCCCCCCAGGCCTGGTGCTCGGCGGGATGCTCCACGTCGGCCTGCGCCAGCGCCGCCTCGTTGGGCATCACCACCCGCTCGCGCCGGGCTCGCTGGCCGCCAATGGTGCGGCAGCGGTTGACCAGGATCTGGAACACCCAGGCGCCGAACCGCTCCGGCGCGGAGCACCGTTCCAGGGCCCGGTACGCCCGGACGAACGTTTCCTGCACGGCGTCCTCGGCGTCGGCCTGGTTGCCCAGGCGGTGCAGGGCATAGCGGCCCAGGCGGTCGCGGTAGCGGGCGACCAGACCAGCGTAGCCCTCGACGTCCCCGCCGAGCACCCGCCGGACCAGGGCGGCGTCGCTCTGGCCCTCTGTATCGGTATGACCCATCGCTCTCAAGCTTAGTCACGTTTTGGGGGATAGGTGATACCCTGACCGGCCCCGGATGGC
>DATECF010000290.1:0-6029 GCA_035287045.1 Gemmatimonadales bacterium
TAACGCCCGTTATCGTCTCCCCGCCCGGGCCCGCACGGCGGCGCGCTCGCGGTCCAGCGCCGGCAGGGTCCGCTCCCAGTCTGTCGACGTCACGCCGCCGTAGGACACCGCGAAGGGATCGAACAGGGCGATCCCGTCCTCGTAGGCGTACACCGCGCTGGCGGTCTCCCGCTGGCTCAGCTGTTGCTCGCTCCATCGGGGCGTGATGGGCAGGATGGCGACGGGCCGGAACAGCCGGCCGCGGCTGGTGATGGTGATGTCTTCCGGCACAAACCGCGCCTGGTCCTGCAGCCCGAAAAACGTGACGAACATGAGGACCGGTTGATGGACGCCGGCCCGGGCCGCCGTCTCCGCGATGCCGCCGCCCAGGGATTCCTGGAGCTGGTGCAGCGACGCATAGCTGTCCGGCGCCAGCAGCCGGGTCACGCGTTCGTCGAGGGGAAGCACCCGCAGCAGGAAGGTCCCGGTGCGCAGGCGCACGGCCACGTCTTCCTGCCGCAGGGTGCCGTAGCCCGCCGGGGGCAGCCCGGCGTCCTCGGGAGCCTGGGTCGTGTCCTGGGCTTGCGTGCCGGAGGCGCAGGCCGCGGTGAGCGCAAGAAGGCATAGCGGCACGGCGGCATAGCGGCGCTCCTGAGTCATCTCCGATCACCCACCAGCCGCTCGATCGCCTTCCTCAACGCGACAATCCCTTCTTTCGTCCGTGCGCTGGTCAGCACGCAATGCTCGGCGGTGATACTGGTGCCCAGTCGGTCCACGATGGCCTCCAGGCGCTGCCGCCGGCGCCCCCGGGGCACCTGGTCCACCTTGGTGAGCGCCGCCAGCACCGGTATGGAATGCTCGGCCAGGAATTCGCCCATGGCAAGGTCGTCGGGGGAGGGATCGCGGCGGAGGTCCAGCAACCAGACGACGCCGGCGGCTCCGCGGCTCAGGAGATATTCCTGAAGGAGCCGCGCGAGGCGGCGTCGCTGCGCCTGCGACACCCGGGCGTAGCCATAGCCCGGGAGATCCACGTAGTAGCAGCGATCGTCCACGTTGAACACGTTGCAGGCCCGGGTCTGGCCGGGGGTGTGGCTGGTGCGGGCCAGGGTCCGCCGGCCCGTCAGCGCGTTCAGGAGCGACGACTTGCCGACGTTGGAGCGGCCGACGAACGCGATCTCGGGACGGCCGGGGGAGAGGCGAAAATCGGCAGCGGGAAAGCTGCCGACGAACGTGACCGGGATCAGGCCTCTTTCTTCTGCCGGGCCCGCTCGGTGACGACCAGCGGCTGGCGGCCATCGGTCACGCTCTCCTCGGTGACCACCACCTCGCGCACGTCCTCGCGGCCGGGCAGCTCGAACATGATCTCGGTCATCATGTCTTCGAGGATGGCCCGCAGGCCCCGGGCCCCGGTGCCGCGCTTGACCGCGCGACGCGCCACCGCGCGGAGGGCCTCTTTGTCGAACGTGAGCCCCACGCCCTCGAGGTCGAACAGCTTCTTGTACTGCTTGGTGAGGGCGTTCTTGGGATCCACCAGGATCTTGACCAGCGCGTCCTCGTCCAGCGACTCGAGAGATACCGTCACCGGAAGGCGACCGACCAGCTCCGGAATGAGCCCGTAGCGCAGCAGGTCCTCCGGCTCGACGTCCATATAGGGGTTCTTCTTCAGGGCTTCGATCTTTCCCGACTGGACTTCTTCCTTGGAAAACCCGATCTGCCGCCGGCCGGTCCGGGCCTCGATGATCTTATCCAGACCGTCGAACGCGCCGCCACAGAGGAACAGGATGTCCTTGGTGTTGACCTGGATGTACTCCTGCTGCGGATGCTTGCGCCCGCCCTGCGGCGGCACCGAGGCCACCGTACCCTCGAGGATCTTGAGCAAGGCCTGCTGCACGCCCTCGCCCGAGACGTCGCGCGTGATGCTGGGGTTCTCACTCTTCCGGGCGATCTTGTCGATCTCGTCGATGTAAACGATGCCCTTCTCGCACTCGGCCACGTTGAAGTCCGCGGCCTGGAGCAGGCGGACCAGGATGTTTTCCACGTCCTCGCCGACATAGCCCGCTTCGGTGAGCGTGGTGGCGTCCGCGATGGTGAACGGCACGTCCAGCACCCGCGCCAGGGTCTGCGCCAGCAGCGTCTTGCCCACGCCGGTGGGGCCAATGAGCAGGATGTTGGACTTCTCCAGCTCGACCTCGTTGTCCCGGCCGCCCTGGGAGTTGATCCGCTTGTAGTGGCTGTAGACGGCGACGGCCAGGGTCTTCTTGGCTCGCTCCTGGCCGATCACGTACTGATCGAGGATGTCCTTGATTTCGGACGGGGTGGGGACCTGGGTGATCGCTTCGGCAACTTCCCGCTCTTCGTCCTCGGCCAGGATCTCATTACAGAGCGCGATGCACTCGTTGCAGATGTAGACCGACGGCCCGGATATGAACTTCCGGACCGAGTCCTTGGACTTGCCGCAAAACGAGCACCGCAGGTGTTTGTCGTTCGCCATGAGTTCCTTCCCGGCCAACGGTATATATGGGGCTAGCCGCCGGGTCCGGTCAAGCCGACTTTAAGAAGCGGGTTTCTTACCGTCTCCTGATTCCACCACGCTCTGGATCACTTTGTCAATCAGGCCGTATTCTACCGCCTCTTCGGCAGACATGAAGCGATCCCGGTCCATGTCCTTCTCGACCTGGTCCACCGTTTTCCCGGTGTGCCGGCTGTACAGCTCGTTCAGTTTGGTACGCAAGTAGAGGATTTCCCGGGCCTGGATCTCGATGTCCGACGCCGTGCCCTGGGCGCCGCCCGAGGGCTGGTGGATCATGATCCGGGCGTGGGGCAGGGCGGAGCGCTTGCCCTTGGTGCCGGCCGCCAGCAGGAACGCGGCCATCGAGGCGGCCATGCCCATGCAGATGGTGTTCACCGGGGCCCGCAAGAACTGCATGGTGTCGTAGATCGCCATGCCGCTGGAGACGATCCCGCCGGGCGAGTTGATGTAGAGGTAGATGTCGCGTTCCGGGTTGTCGGCGTCCAGGAACAGCAGCTGGGCGATGATGACGTTCGAGACATCATCGTTGATGGGCGCGCCCAGGAACACGATGCGGTCCATGAGCAGCCGGGAGAAAATGTCGTAGGTCCGCTCGCCTCGACTCGACCGCTCGATGATGTAGGGAGGATACAGCGTTGACATCTCAGGCCTCGGTCACGGTGGACTGCTGGAGGAGATGGGCGAAGGCTTTCTCCTCGGTGATCTGCCGCTCCAGCTCACGGAGCCGGCCGGCTTTCTGGAGCGACGCGTACACCTGCCCGGGATCCGCGTGGCGCCGCTCGGCGATGTTGGCGATGCGCCGGTCCAGCTCTGCTTCCGTGGCCTGGAGCTTCTCTTTTTCGACCACGAAGTCGAGCACCAGGTCGCGTCGTACCTGGGCTTCCGCCAGCGGGCGGAACTCCCCGGCGAACCGCTCCAGCTGGTCATCCGGAATCTCATACCCCTGGGCGTAGGTTGCCAGGAGGCGCTCCACCAGGGGCCGGGGTGGCTCGAGGTTGTTGGCTCCGACGATCTGCTCGATCAGCTGGCGCCGGACGTCCGCCTCCGCCTGCCGGGCCGCCTCCTGCTCCAGGTCGTGGCGCACGCCCGCCCGCAGGGCGTCCAGGGAGTCGAAGTCGCTCACTTCGCGCGCGAACCCGTCATCCAGCGGCGGCAGCTCTTGGCGCTTGGCCTCGTGCAACGTGATGCGGGCCGTCCGTCGCTGGCCCCGCTTGGCCGGGTCCGGGAAATCCTGGGGCAGCTCGACGTCGGCGTCTCCGGTCTCCCCGGGCTTCAAGGTCATGATCCGGGCTTCGACCTCCGGGAGCGCCCGGCCTTCGCCCAGCACCAGCTCGTAGCGCTTGGGCTCGGGTGCCTGGTCGCCCTCGATGATGGCCAGCGTGATCTGCACGTAGTCACCGGCCTTGGGCGCCTCGCCGAGGGGCCCCCAGGGGGCCTTCTGGCGCCGGATTTGCTCGACCTGGTCGTTCACCATCTCGTCCGTCACGGGCGGCACTTTGCGGGCCAGCTTGAAGCCCCCCAACCGGCCGAGCGTGATTTCCGGCTTCACCTCGACCAGCAATTCGAAGGTAACCGGCTTCTCGGCCTCGAACTTGAGGTCGCGCACCCGGGGGTCGGCGATGGGCTTCAGGCCCTCCTGCTCCACCGCCAGCTTCCAGCCCTCGCCCACCAGCTCCCGGATCACCTCTTCACGAATGGCGTCCTGGAAGCGCTTGCGGACCACCGCCGGGGGCACCTTCCCTTTGCGGAAGCCCGGCAGCTTAACGCGGCGGGCGTAATTGGCCGTGGCCTTGTCCTCCGCGGCGCGCACTCGCTCCACGGGGACCTCGACGCGCATGGCCTTGGCCCCGGGCTCTTCGCGGGTCTTGGTGACGGAGATGCCTGGCATTGGGCCTAATCTAACACCGGGCGGCGACGCTTTCGAAAGACGGGGGAGGGAGGTTCCATCCCCCGTCCTTCAGGCGCGCCCGGAGGGACTTGAACCCCCAACCCCCAGATCCGAAGTCTGGTGCTCTATCCAGTTGAGCTACGGGCGCGGACGGTGTGAAGATACGCCGACATGCGACCGGAGGGACTCGAACCCCCACGGGTTGCCCCACAGGATCCTAAGTCCTGCGCGTCTGCCAGTTCCGCCACGGTCGCGTAGCCACAGGAAACTAGCTTCGATGGCTTGAGTTGGCAGCGTTCCCGACGGGAAACGGGGCGCGAGGCGGGTCCAGACGGAGACCCACCACGACCTGTCGGGGCCGACAGGGCGCTCCGGGACGAGGTCAGCTCCCCGACGGTCGGGCTAGGTGAGGACCCGCGCTTTCCCTTTCCCGCGTAGCGAGATTGCAGTGGCTCGACGAAGACCCCGGCGGACGCGGTACGTCCCGACTTCCCGTTCCTGGAGGCTACGCTGGCGCGAATCCTTGTCGTGGGTGCCGGGGCCGCCGGCGTCATGGCGGCCATCTTCGCCGCGTCCGCCGGCGCGGACACCCTACTACTCGAGAGCACGCCCGACGGCGGCCGGAAGATCCTCATTTCGGGCGGCGGCCGGTGCAACATCCTGCCCGCGCGGCTCGATGAATCCCGCTTTGTCACCGACTCGTCTCCCCACACGCTGCGGAAGATCGTCCGTTCGTGGCCCCTCGGTGAGCAGATCGCGTTCTTCGAGCGGGAGCTTGAGCTCCCGCTGGTCGAGGAGACGGAATCAGGCAAACTGTTTCCGGCCTCGAACCGGGCTCGCGACGTGCGGGATGGGCTGCTGGCCCTGGCCGGCCGACGCGGCGCGCGGTTCTGTCCCAACGCCAGGGTGACCGGCGCGTCGTCGACTCCGCGAGGGTGGAAGGTCGAGCTCCAGTCCGGGGCTCCGCTGGAAGCGGACGCCCTGATTCTCGCGACGGGCGGGCTGTCGGTGCCCAAGACGGGAAGCGACGGGCGCGGCTTGCAGATCGCCGAGCAGCTGGGCCACACCCTGCACCCCACGTACGCCGCGCTCACACCACTCACGGCGGCGCCGCCACCCTTTGGCCATCTCGCCGGGATTTCGCTCCCGGTGACCATTACCGCGAGGGATGGCCGGCGCACCGCGACGGCGACGGGCGGGTTCCTCTTCACCCATCACGGTTACAGTGGGCCGGCGGTGCTCGACGTCTCCCACGTCGCGGTGCGCGCGGGCCCCGAATCACCGGCCCAGATCCGGGTGCGCTGGACCGCGCTCGACGAGCACGAGTGGGAGGGGGTGTTGCGTCCCGATGGCACTCGCACTGCCCTGGGGGCATTCCGCAGCCGACTGCCCGAGCGTCTGGCCCTGGCGCTGCTCGGCGTAGCGGGCGTGGAGCCGGCGCGCCCGCTGGCGCAGCTGCGGCGCGAGGAGCGGCTCCGGCTGGTGGATACGCTGGTGCGCGGCGCGTTGCCCTGCACGGGGCATGAGGGCTACCAGAAGGCCGAAGTCACGGGCGGGGGCGTGAGCCTCGCCGAGGTCGACCCGCGAACCATGGAGAGCCGCAGGCACCGCGGTCTGTTCCTGTGCGGCGAG
>DATECF010000291.1:0-3115 GCA_035287045.1 Gemmatimonadales bacterium
CGCGTACTTGTTCAGCTCGTCCACCAGCACGACGACGTGATCCACGCCCAGATCGCGCCGCTCCAGATGCTCCCGCAGCTTGGAGACCACCCGCGTGAACACCAGATCCTGGGCCAGCTGGTCGGTGCCCGCAAGGTCCAAGACGTACACCGAGCGGTCCTCGAAATTGCCGAACGGCAGATCGTTGGACGAGCCGTCGTCCGCCACCAGCCCACGGCACCGGACCGAGATGTTGATCAGGCGGTTCCGCACCTTGCGGATCGTGGCGACGTGGTGGGTCCTCCACATGTCGCTCCGACCGCCCTTCTGTTCCAGCCCGTCGAAGATGGCGCGGAACAGGCGGTCCAGATCCGCGAAGCTCGCCACCCGGTGCACCCCGCCCCAGTCGTCGGCGAATTCCTTGCCGATCACCCGGTCTCCCAGGAAGTCGATGAAGGCGTCCGCCTTGGCGTCGATGTCCTCCCGGTTGAGCAGGACTTCGGCGTACTCCAGGACCTCCGGCAGACCCCACACCAGCGGCTCGACCAAGGAGCGGAGCTCCTCGTGCGAGCGCAAGGTGTTGAGGTTCGCGCCGTCCGGCTTGAACGGCGCGTAGTACCGCGCCCGTGCGAACGGCCTGGGTTCGAGTCCCAGGGCCCGGTACATCTCCCGATCCGCCTCGCTCAGTGAAGCCGCCCGGTCCAAGAAGCACAGATCGGCGCCCTTCACGTTGAAACAGACCGCGGCCACCGTGCCCTTCGAGCCTTGGAAGCGCTGAAACACGCTGGCCAGCAGGAACAGCATGGCGCTGGTCTTGGTGGCCAGCCCCGAGACGCCTCCCACGTTGAGATGCGCCGCTTCGGGCCCCACCAGAAAATCCGGATCCAGCTGCACCGGCGCCCGCGACGCCTCGCTCCCATACAAACCCACCGGTAGCCCACCCGCGTACGCGTCCATCCGCAGCGCCACCGAGACATCCTCCGGCTCGGCGAGATAAACGTCCGCGATCGGCACCGGCCGGAGCGGCTCGGCCGGAACCTGCCGGAGCACGGAGGCGGTCCACCGGACCGCTGTCCGTTCTCCGTCCGTGGTCCGTTCCCCCCTCCCCGTTCCCCCTTCCGTCCCTTCGTAGGCCCGCCCGTCCGTCACCACCGCATACGCCCGCCGTCCGCCCTCGCCGTCGACGCGGACCAGCGCGCCAATACCGACCGCGTCCTCACCGGCCGCCGCGCCAAACCGGAACTCATGCGGCGTCGCCGGCGTGGCCTCCGTCGCCACCACACGCCCTACGGGGTTGCCCCGCTTCATTCCGCCACCTTCACGCCGACCACCAGGCCATCCCGCACCGGAACCACGCCAGCCACGAGCCGCGCGTCGCTCGCGGCCAGCCGGTTGAACGCCCGCACCCCCTCGACGTCAGCCGCGGTGTCGCGCGGCTCCGTCACCCGTCCGTTGAAGAAGGCGTTGTCGCACAGCAACAGCCCCCCCCGCCTGAGCAATCGCATGGCGTGCCGGTAATACTGTTCCAGCGGTTCCTTGTCTGCGTCCACGAAGATCGCGTCGTACCCCGGCGGGAGCGTGGGCAGCACGTCGAGCGCTTTGGCCTCGATGAGCCGAACCCGGTGCGCTACGCCCGCGCGCTCGAACGCCTGCCGTGCGGCCGCCGCGTGCTTCGGGTCCGCCTCGATCGTCGTGAGCATGCCTCCTGCCGACAGCGCGCGGGCCATCCACACGCCGCTATAGCCCCCTAACGTGCCGATCTCGAGCGCGTACCGCGCACCGATGGCCGTGAGCAGTACCGCGAGGATCTTGCCCTCGTCCGGCGAGATGGCGATGTCGGGAAGCCCTTCGCGCTCCCGCAGGGCGCGGATCTCGTGGAGCGCGGCGTCCTCCGGCGCGAACAGCTGCTCGGCGTAGGCGAGGAGCTGCTCGTTGACGGTCATTGACGCGTCAAACCCCCTCTTCGACGTGGGGGAACGGCGGCACTTGGAGCAACCAGAAGCCAGCGATCTCGCTGGCCTCGTCCAGCTCCAGCATGAGGTTTTCCGCCACCTGGATCAGCTTCACCCTGCGCGGCGGACCAACCCGAAGGTGGATGGTCGAGTCGTCCGGGGTCTTCTCCGCCACCATGTGCGTGTCCACTTCGACCGCCGCGATCCCCGGCTGCGACGGCCTGGCCGGAAGCACCAGACGGCCCCGTTCCCTGGCGGCTGGTGCGGTGAGGCCGGGCACCGTCTGGGTCTCTGGCCACACCACCACCTCGAGCCCCCAGAGCCGTCCGCCGGCCACATCCACCACCGCGAACGAGCCATCCGGGCCCTCCAGCTCTACCGTGCCGGTCAACCCTTCGGCCTTCCCCGCCCCCTTGAAGTGGCCGGAGAGAATCTCGGTCTCCGGATCCCACTTGAAGGTGACCGTGGGCAGTTTCCCGCTCAGGGGCTCTACGCGAGCCGCGAATCCCATGGGCGCATTCCAGCCAGGCTCCGGGTTGGCGTCAGAATACAGAGCGGCCCCCACCGGGGCAAGGCGCTAGTGTCGTGGCTCGGAGCTACAGCTGCAATCGGGGCCCACCCGCCCTCTCATCCCCATGCCCAATCGCGCCCAAGCGTCGAGTCCACGCCGCACCTCAGCGCCCGGCGGAACCCACCAGCGCCGTGCCGATTGCACCACAACCCCTGGGCCACGACCCTACCGTCCTGCTCGTACCGATTCCAGCTTCCGGGCGAACTGGGTGATCCGCCCCAGCGCCCGCGTCAGGTCTTTCTCCGACGCCGCGTACGACAACCGAACCCAGCGCGGGTCGCCGAACGCGTCCCCCGGCACCACCGCCACGCCTTGTTCCGCCATCAACCGCTCGCAAAACGCCCCCGCGGTCCCGATCTCGTCGTTGAAATAACCGTCCACCCGGAAGAAGAAGTAGAAGGCGCCCAGCGGCTCAACGAACTCAACCCCGCTTAAGTGTTCCCGGAAATGCCCCACCACCAGATCGCGCCGCTGGCGGAAGGCCTCGACCATCTCCGCCACGGACGCCTCCACCCGCTCGTCGCCGAACGCCGCAGCCGCGGCCCACTGGGCCGGATGGCAGGCGCCACTGGTAACGTGGGTTTGCAGCGCGGCCATGGCCTTGGCAATCGGT
>DATECF010000292.1:0-2878 GCA_035287045.1 Gemmatimonadales bacterium
GATGTCGACCACCATGCACTGACTGCCGAAGGCCTCGGACACCACGCGGATCAGCTCGGGGTTGGCCACCGCCGCCGTATTGATGGCGACCTTGTCCGCGCCGCTCCTGAGCGCCTCCCGCACGTCCACCACGCTGCGCAGACCGCCGGCCACGGTCATGGGCACGAAGACGTCCCCGGCGGTGCGCCGGACGACTTCCAGAATACTGTTGCGGCCGTAGAGGCTCGCCACGATGTCCACGTAGAGGATCTCGTCCGCACCCTCGGCGTAGTAACGCCGGGCGAAGGTCCGCGGATCGCCGATCACGCGCAGGCCCTCCAGGCGGATGCCCTTGACCAGGTTGGGGCCCTTGACGTCGAGCCGCGCGATCACGCGTGCCGCCGGCATCTCAGTCGATGGTGACCCAGCGGCCCGAGGCGCTGGAGCGAGCGCAGGCGTCCATGATCCGCTGGACGCGGTAGCCGTCCCCCAGGTCGACGCACGGTCGCTCGCGCGTGTCCACGCAGGCGAAGAAGTGGTTGATCTCGTCCACGTACATCTGGTCGTAGCCGGGCTCGAAGGCCGTGGTCTCCCACTGCCGCTTGCCGTGGTCGTAGAGCCGCACGGTGTGACCCTCGAGGTCCACCAGGAGCGTGCTCGCCGTGCCGATGATCTCCACTTCGCTGCGCGCCGAGCGGTCCACCATGTCGAGGTGGATCCCGCCCACGGCCCGGCTGCCGAAGCGGGCGATGACCTCGCAGACGTCGTCCGTCTCCACCTCGAGGTCGCTGAAGGTGCCCACCAGCGAGAAGACCCCGGTGATCGGGCCGCACAGCCACTGCATCCAGTCGAACGCATGGCACTCGTCCAGCAGCACGCCGCCGCCCTGGGCTTTCTTGGCCATGTAGAAGGAGCGGTAGTCCTCGTAGGGATGCCAGTCGGGCAGATAGACGCCGGTGAAGCTCCGCGCGGTCACCACCCGGCCGATGCGGCCAGCGTCGATCAGCGCCTTGGCCTTCTGGAGCGGCTTGAAGAAGCGCATGCAGAATCCGGTCATGCCGGTGAGTCCCTGGTGCTCGACGGCCGCCAGCAGGTCGGGGATCCCAGCCACCGTGTGCGAGACGGGCTTCTCCATAAAGATGTGCGTGCCCGCCCGGGCCAGGGCCGCGGCCGGCTCGAGGTGATAGGCCGTGGGCAGGCAGATGAAGCCCGCCTGGTACCGCTCGGCCGCCAGGGCCTCGGGCAGGCTCTTGAAGATCCGCGCGCCCGGGTGCGTGGCCGCGATCTCCGCGCGCCGGTCCTCGCGGGTCTCCACCACCGCGGCCGAGCGGCCGGTGGCCAGGAGGTTTCTCAGATGCCGCTTGCCGATGGAGCCGCCGCCGACGACGAGCGCTGTAATCACGATGGCCTTCCCGTGGAGTGAGGGGTGGATTCCAGCATGTCCCCTGAGATAGGGGTCTGGGCCGGGATCGGACGGGTGGTTCGCCGGCCGATGACGTGAGGCAGGTCCCCCGGGGGCAGGCCCGTGCCGGGCCGCAGGATGTCCAGGTCCGGCGCCGTCAAGACGGTACCGGCCGGAAGATCCCGCGCGGCGACGAGGCTCTTGCGTGCGACGTCGCGGATCGGCAGTTCGCTGGGGGCCGGGCGCTTGACGCCGTCCCCCAGCGCCTGCTCCACCTCCCGGATGGCCGCGACGAGGTCGCGGAGCTGTTCCGGCGTCAACGACGCCTGGTGGTCCGGGCCCGGCAGCGAGCGGTCGGTGGTGAAGTGCTTCTCGATGTAGGCGGCGCCTCGGGCGACCGCGGCGATCGCGATCGTGAGACCCGGTGAATGGTCGGACAGCCCCACGGGAACGCCAAAGGTGCCTGCATACGTGTCCATGACGCGAAGGTTGGTCAGCGCCGGATCGGCGGGATAGTTGCTGATGCACTGAAGCAGGGCCAGCTCGCTGAGGCCGGCCCCGCGAAGCGTGGCCACGGCCGTGTGGACCTCCTCCATGTCGGCCATGCCCGTGGAGAGGATCACCGGGAGCCCAAGGCCCCCGACCACCTCCAGCATCGGCAGGTTCGTGACTTCGCCGGACGGGATCTTCAGCCGCCGCACGCCCAGGCTCTTCAGGAACCGGGCGCTGTCCGGATCGAAGGGCGCGGACATGAACTCGATGCCACGGGCCGCGCAGTGCTCGAACAGGGCCCGGTGATCGGCCGGGGAGAGCTCCAGCCCGGTGAGCATGGCATGCTGGCTCGGCTCACCGCCGGTGCCGCGGCGCTGGTATTCCGCGGTTCGGGCCCGGCGCGTGACCAGGCGATCGGCGACAAAGGTCTGGAACTTGACCGCGTCGGCCCCGGCCTCCGCGGCAACGTCGATGAGCCGCCGGGCGAGGCGGAGGTCGCCATTATGGTTGACGCCCACCTCGGCGATGATGAAGGTGTGGTCCGGCCCGCTCGTCATGGTCGAATTTCCTTGACGCATCTTACACCAGTATGTTCAACTTGTGAACGTTCTATATGGAACGCCAACTGGAGCGAAATCTCGAGATCCTGACCGCCATCGGGGACGGTACCCCGGTCACCCAGCGGGTCCTGGCCAAGCAACTGGGGGTGGCCCTGGGGCTGGCCAACCTCTACCTCAAGCGGCTGGCCGGCAAGGGCTACATCAAGATCACCGAGTTCCCCGCAAAGCCCCTGGCCCGCAAGCGGCTGCGTTACGTGCTGACGCCCAAGGGGGTCGCCGAGAAGACCCGGCTCACCTACGAATACATGACCTATTCCCTGCAGCTGTACCGCCGCACGCGTGGGAACCTGCGGGAGGTCATCGCCCGGATGCACGCCGACGGGATCAAGCGCATCGCGCTGTACGGGGTGGGCGAGGCCGCCGAGCTGGCCTACCTCACCTTGCG
>DATECF010000293.1:0-4876 GCA_035287045.1 Gemmatimonadales bacterium
GCCCGGCACGGCGGGCGTCTTTGGCGCAGCCGCCACGTTCAAGACGCAGCGCTGGGGCAAGGTGTGAGGCGGTTGGGCGTCGTCGGCACCATGGTGTGGGACCGGATTTACGGGCGGGGCGTGGCACCGGAGCCGGTGGAAGAGTGGGGCGGGATCGCCTACGCGCTGGCGGCGTTCGAAGCCGCCCTCCAGGAGGACTGGGTGGTGGTGCCGCTCATCAAGGTCGGACGGGACATGGCAGGTGAGGCCACCGCGTTTTTGCGCTCACTCTCCCGAGTGCCGCCGGGCGCCCGCTTCGTGGAGGTGTCCGAGCCCAACAACCGGGTGGTGCTCCATTACTCGTCGCTCCAGCGCCGCACCGAATGCCTGTATGGGGGGACTCCGGGATGGCGATGGCCGGAGCTGGGCCCCATGGTGCGGGATCTCGACGCGCTCTACGTGAATTTCATCTCCGGCTTCGAGCTCGATCTCCAGACCGCCCTCGCCCTCCGGCGAGGGTTTGCCGGCCCCATCTACGCCGACTTCCATAGCCTGCTCCTGGACCTGGCCGCTGACGGTCTCCGCCGGCCGAAGGACCTGCCGGACGCGCCGGCCTGGTTCTCCTGCTTCGACGCCGTGCAGCTGAACGAGGACGAGATGACCCGCCTGGGAGCGGACCCGATGGCCGTCGCCGCCAGTGCCTTCGACGCCGGCGTGAGGCTGCTGGTGGTGACGCTGGGCGCGCGCGGGGCCGCGTACTTCGCCGCGCCTGGGTTCACCTTTGCCCCGGCAGCCGAGCCCCGCGCCACCGGCCCCATCCGCACCGCGCGATCCCCGGCTCCGGAGGTGGATGCCGGCGGGGATGCCACCGGCTGCGGCGACGTCTTCGGCGCCACCCTGGTGGCACGGCTGCTGGAGGGCGGTGACCTCGAGGCCGCGCTGGCGGACGCGAACCGCCTGGCGGCGCGGAACGTGAGCGCTCGGGGGGCCACCCACCTGCACTACCACCTGCGCGGAGCCATCGCCCCGCGATGACCAGAGTGGTCGAGGTCCCCAGCTCCTTCGACGATCGGAGCTTTGATCAATTCGCCGAGGGCGTCGCCGGCGGCGGTGCCGAGCGGCTCCTGTTCGACGCGCACGCCACCCAATGGGCCTCTCCCTACGGACTGGTCGGATTACTGGCGGCGGGCCAGGCCCAGTCCGAGGGGCAGCGCGAGCGGCCGTTGCTCACGCTCCCGGCCGACCGCGACGTGGCGCACTATTGGGCGCGAGCGGGGTTCTTCCGGCATGCGGCGGAGTACTTCGAGCTGCACGGCAAGGTGCCGCGCATCGCGGCCAGCGGGGAGTCGGACGTGCTGCTCGAGGTCACCGCGGTCCGCGGCGCGGACGACGTCCACGGCGTGGTGGACCGCATCCAGGAGCGCGCCGCCGCCATCCTGTCACGCGAGCTGGGCCTGGAGGCGCAGGCGACCATGGGATTCGCTATGGCGCTTTCGGAGGCGTGCCAGAATATTGTGGAACATGCCGGCACGCTCGGGTGGGTGGCGGTGCAAACGTACCACTGGCGTCGCACGCTGAAGCGGCGCGTGGTCGTGATCGCCGTCGCCGACGCCGGGATCGGATTCCGTCGATCGCTGGAAGCGACCCAGGCCAAGCGGTATGGCGACCGCTGGAGCGATGGCACCGCGCTCGAAGCCGTGCTGGTGCAGGGCGTGAGCCGGTTCCGGGATCCCGGCCGGGGCCAGGGCCTCGCCGGCATCCGGCGCTACCTCGGCCGGTGGTCCGGCAAGCTCAGCGTCCGGAGCGGTACGGCGCGCTTCACGCTGGTCCCCCCGTGGGACGATGACGTCCCGTTGGCGCACGGGCTGGCGGCGTTCCCGGGGAGCCAGATGCTCATGATCATTCCAGCCCAAGACGGCGAAACGGCGGGCCATGCTGCGGATTGACCTGAAGGACATCCTGGAGCGTACCGTCTCGGACGAGTACGGCGATCTGGTGACCCGCCGCACCGGACAGGCGGTGCGCCAGGAGATCGAGCGGGACCTGGCCCGGACCGGTGACGGCCAGGCCGCCGCCATCGATTTCGGTACCGTCCGATGCCTCGACCTGTCGTGCGCGGATGAGATCGTGGGCCGCCTGCTCCGCGAGCAGGGCGCGGTCCGGCCGTTCGTGCTGCTCAACGTCACCCCGGCGCATCGCGAGGCGCTCCAGTTCGTGCTGGAGCGTCATCGCCTGGCCGTGGTGGTCCGGGACACGGGAGGGGCGTTCGACATTGTGGGCGCCCTGCCGGACGCCGCCCGGCGGGTGTTCGGCGCCTTGACGCAGACCGGTACCGCCGCACCCGAGGACCTGGCCCGACGGCTGGATCTCTCCCCGGACGCGGCCCGGGAGGCCCTGGAGGACCTGCTGGAGCGTGGCCTGGTGATCGCCCACGCCGGCACCTACGGCCCACCCGTGACCTGATGCGGCGGAAGAGTCTCGGACCGTCGTCGCTCGGCATCCACGGCCCACTTCAGCGGCGGGCCGAGCGCAGCCCGGTCTCCTCAGCCATCTATCAGAGCAGCACCTTCGTCCATCCCGTGGGCTCGACCGACGAGGTGCTGTACACCCGCTACGGCAACAATCCCAATCAGGTGGCCATCGGCGCGCGGCTGGCCGCGCTGGAAGGGGCGGAACGCGCCATCTTCGTGGCCAGCGGCATGGGAGCCACGGCGCTGGCCCACCTCGCGGTGTTGCGGCCGGGAGATCACCTGCTCTCCAGTTCCTGGATTTATGGCGGCACTCACCGGCTCTTCACCGAGGAGTTCGGCCGGTTCGGCATTGAGGTGACCTTCGTGGACCCGAGCGTGGGCCGCTGGAAAAGCCACCTTCGGGAAACCACCCGGGCGATCTTCGTGGAGACCCCGACCAACCCCCTGATGCGGGTGCTCGACGTCGGGCCGTTGGGGAAGCTGTGCCGGAGCGAAGGCATCGCGTTGATCGTGGACTCGACGTTCGCGACCCCCGTCAATTTTCGGCCGCTGGAGCAGGGCGCCGACCTGGTGATTCACAGCGCCACCAAGTACCTCAACGGTCATTCGGACGTCATTGCCGGGGCGGTGGCCGGGGCGGAGGGACCGGTGGAGGAGGTGCGCCGGTTGATGCAGGTCTGGGGGCAGGCGTTGGACCCGCATGCGGCCTGGCTGATCGAGCGGGGCCTGAAGACCCTCGCGGTCCGCGTGGAACGGCACAATGCCAACGGGCTGGCCTTTGCCGGCTGGGCCGCGGAGCACCCCAAGATCACCGCGGTGCACTACCCGGGGTTGGCCTCCCACCCCGACTACAAAGTGGCGCGGCGCACCCTCGGCGGGTTCGGCGGGATGGTGGGGTTGCAGGTCAAGGGAGGCGCTCGAGCGGCGGAGCGGCTGCTCCGGAGACTCCGCCTGGCCACCCACGCCCCCAGCCTGGGCGGCGTCGAGACCCTGGTCTCGGAGCCGCGCCTGACGTCCCACGCGTCCCTCACCCCGGCCCAGCGCCAGGCGCAGGGGATCCCGGACGGCTTCGTTCGGGTCAGCGTCGGGATTGAGGACGCGGTGGACATCATCGCCGATTTCGAACAGGCCCTGGCCGCGCTCTAGACGCCGTGATCCGGTTTACCAACGCCTTCAAGGCCTACCCCCGAGGCTCGATGGCCCTGAAGGACGCATCCTTCCACATCGGTCGAGGGGAGTTCGTGTTCCTCACGGGCCACTCGGGCGCGGGGAAGTCCACGGTGCTCCGGCTGATCTACGCCGAGGAGTTCCCCACCGCCGGCGAGGTGCGGGTCGCCGGCACCGTGACCAGCGAGCTGCGGCGCGGCGACGTGCCGCGACTGCGACGCCGTCTGGGCGTGGTGTTTCAGGACTTCCGGCTGCTGGAGGACCGCTCCGCCGAAGCCAACGTGGCCTTCGCCCTCGAAGTCACGGGCGCGCGCCGCGGAACCATCGCGCCCAAGGTGATGCGGGTCCTGGCCCAGGTGGGTCTCGCCGCGAAGGCGCCGGCCTACCCGCGCGAGCTATCCGGCGGCGAGCAACAGCGCGTGGCCATCGCGCGGGCGCTGGTCAACGACCCGCACGTGCTGCTGGCCGACGAACCCACCGGCAACCTGGACGAGCGGGCGGCCCGTGGGGTCTTCCAGCTGCTGCGCGACATCAACGCCAACGGCACGGCCGTGGTGATGGCCACCCATAACCTGGAGCTGGTGCGCCAGGCGCCCTACCGGGTCCTGGAGCTTCAGGACGGCGCCATCGTGTATGACTCGGCGGTGGATGAGCCGGGGCGAGGAGCCATCGTCACATGAACCTCACGATCCGGGAAACGCTGCTGGCGTTCCGCCGGGCGCCGCTGCTGTCGGTGCTGTCCATGACCACCATCGCGTTCGCGCTGTTCGTGGTGGGCCTGTTCGGCCTGGTGGTGCTGAACCTCCGCACCGCCCTGGCGGACATCGAGGAGCGGGTCGAGATCGTGGCCTACCTCATCCGGGGCACGCCGGTGGAAATCGGCACGGTGGCCATGGGCGACATCCAGGCTTTCCCCGAGGTGGCGTCGGTACAGTACGTCAGCGAGGACGAGGCGCTGGAGCGCGCGCGCCGCCAGCTGGTCGAGTTACAGGGCATCTTTCAGGACCTGGAAACCAACCCGCTGCCCGCCTCGCTCGAGATCCGCCTGAAACCCGGCTTCCGCGACGAGGACCACGTGCGCCAGGTGGCGGACCGGGTCCGTGGGTTCCGCTTCGTGGAAGACGTCCGGTACGGCCGCGAGTGGATCGCCAAGCTGGATCGGCTGCGGGACCTCGGGGCCGCCGTGGGGCTGGCCATCGGGATCGCCTTCGCGCTCGCGTCGGTCATCATCATCGGGACCACCATCCGGATGGGCGTCC
>DATECF010000294.1:0-2259 GCA_035287045.1 Gemmatimonadales bacterium
CTTGCCGTCCCGCACCAGCACGGAGGCGTTCTTGATGGTGCCGTTGGTGACCGTCATGACCGTGGCGTTCTTGATGAGCATCACCCGTGGCGATTGGATGGGGCCGCGATCGTTGGTCATGGGCACCGGGGGCGCGACGTTGCCGGCGGCCGCTGTGGCCTCGGCCGCCCGTTCTCCGCTGCCCTGCCCACCGCGGGCGCCCTGGTCGCCCTCGGCGACCGTCGCGGCCGGCTCATACTTCCTGCCGTCCACGATCACGTACTTCACCTTGGTGCCGGCCTGGAACAGATCCCCATCCGTCACCACCAGGTTGGCGATCTTCCCCACGTCCAACGTGCCCAGGCGATCCGCCACGCCAAAGATCTGGGCGGGGTTGGCGGTGAGCGCCTTGAGCGCCCCGTCCTTGGTGAGGCCCAGCGCCACGGACTTCCGCACGTGGTCGAGGAACTTCTGCGGGTCGGCGAGGCCGCCGTCGTAGAAGGCGAAGGTGACGCCGGCTTTTTCCAGCTCCATGGGCGTGGTGGGCGCTCGGTCGCGGAAGCGGAGCGTCTGGAGCGTGGGCTCGGCGTCGGGATCGCCGTCCGGGTCCCGCGCCGGCCAGTCCACGTTCACCAGCACCGGCACCTTCCGCTGGCCCAGCACGCCGGCTTTGGCGTAGCCCTCCTGCGCGCCGTACACGATCGGTACGGTGTTGGTCTCTTGCGCGATCTGGAACACCCGATCGATCTCGCGCGCCTCGTTGGCCGGGTAGAGTACCGGCCGGCGACCCTTCAGCGTCTCGCGCAGCGGATCCAGGGTCCGGTCGTATTCCGGTCGCTCGAGGCCGGCGGGCGCGGTGTTATAGGTGGTCCAGGCCTGATCGTACCAGGCGGCGTCCGAGAAGATCTGCTTCACGTACGCAATCACGCCCATCAGCGAGTTGGGATACCCACGGTGGCCGGGGCCGGGGTTGAAGTTGATCCGCAGCGCTACCGGGGTTCGCACCACCATGTCGCTGCCCCGCTCGCCCGCCAGCCCGGTCACGGCGGCCTGTCCCGGGAAGTAGCCGCGCTCGGGCGCCACCACGGCGGTGGTGAAGCCGGCGTTGCGCCAGGTGGCGACGGCTTCATCGGACGGGTTCAGCTCGTCCGCCGCGTTCAGCCACGGCGTGGTGGCCGGCCGATCCTCGGGGCCCCAGGAGTAGGGAGCTTGTGGTCCGGCCTGCGCACCGGGGCCGCCTGGACCGCCCTGACCGCCCGCCCGCCCTCTCGGTGGCAGTTTGAGCGAGGCGGGGAGCCCCACGGTGCTGAGCGCGTTGACCAGTCCGGGATAGACGGTCATTCCCGCGCCGTCGATGACCCACGCGTCGGCCGGGATCGCGACGTTGGCGCCGACCGCCGTAATCAGTCCGTTCTTGAGCACGATGGTCCCGTTCTCGACCACGCGGCCCGCCGCCTGCACGATCCGCGCGTTGCGAATGGCGATGTCGCGCGGGGGTGACGGGGCGGTGGGCAGGGTCTGGGCGCGGGCCGCGGCCGCGGAAAGAAGGACGGCGGCGAGAGGGGTGATGAGTCGCACGGATCGCATTGCTGCTCCTCGGTACTGGACGGTTGGTTCGCGCGATTGAAGGGTCGTAAACATAGGCCGCGGGCCCGGGGGGTTCCAGGGCATGCGATGTCCGGAGTCTCACGGTATTCTCAGCGTCTTTTCACGGGCACGTCTCTAGGGTGGAAAACGCCAGGCGAGCCGGGGAGGGTTTGAGGGCCGGCAACGGCCAATAATTCGCGGATCCGGCGTGATCACCTTGTCTGGTGCGGCGGGGCCAATCGCGCGCCTCGCCCATGCCGTCGTGGCGCCGCGGCATGCCGTGTGCGAGGGTGAGACGCGATCACACCCGACGTGCAGCGCCCGTGCCGGCGAACCGCGGGGATCCTTCGGGTCCCACGGGGATGGAAGCCGGGGCTCCCAACGCTCACCCGCTGGCGCTCCAGTTGGCGGAAGTGGCGGGAAGAAGAACGGATTGTTGTAGTACCGACTCCGGGTGACCGGCACGCGAGCGGCCCGTGCTCAGATGGACTGAGGCGGGCCGCTCGGTCTTCGGACCCCATCTTGGGTTACTGGCTCAGCGCGAATCGAATGAACCGCTCCAACTGCTCCCGCGATCTCAGACCCCGAAACCGGCGTCCGTTGACGAAGAAGGTCGGCGTCCCGGACACGCCGTAGCTCCACGCGTCGAGCAGGTCGCGCTCCACCACGGCCCGGGTGGCGCGCTCGGCCACG
>DATECF010000295.1:0-31607 GCA_035287045.1 Gemmatimonadales bacterium
AGTCCGTCGAGTCCACCCGCACCGGGGCGCCCGGAAGGACCCACCGGCCCCCTCATCGTCCGGCTCCCACGGTCGCGCGATGCCTCACATGTAGCGGCGCCGGCCGCGGAACCGCACCCGCCCCTGCTTCATGAAATCGTCGTAGTGCCGGAGGTGCAGGTGCTGTTGGACCTGGATGATCGTGTCCAGCGCCACGCCGACCACGATCAGGAGCGCCGTGCCGCCGAACCCGAACGGCACATTGAAGTAGGCAAAGAAGAAGAACGGCAGCAACGCGATGGTGCACAGAAACAGCGACCCGGGCAGCGTGACCCGGCTCAAGACCTCGTCAATGTAGTCCGCCGTGGGCGCTCCCGGCTTCACGCCCGGGATGAAGCCTCCCTGCTTCTTCAGGTTTTCCGCCAGGTCCACCGGGTTGAAAATGATGGACGTATAGAAGTACGTGAAGAACACGATCAACAGGGAGTAGCTCACGTAGTACGGCACGGTCTGGGGCGCGAACGTATCCGCCAGGCCCCGGAGCCACGGCAGGTTGCTGAACGTGGCCAGGGTGCCGGGCACGATGATGATGGACTGGGCGAAGATGATCGGCATCACGCCCGCCGAGTTGATCCGGATGGGAATGAAGGTCTTCTGCCCCTCGCGGATCCGGCCGCGGCCCATGACCTTGCGGGGAATCTGGATGGGGATGCGCCGCGCGGCCACCGTGATCGCGATGACGCCTGCCACCACCCCCACCATGACGGCGATCAGCACCACCAGGCCGAGGACGGTCAGGACCCCGGTCTGCATGAACTGGATGGTCTGCACCGTGCCGGGCCACAGGCTTTCCACGATGGAAAAGAAGATCAGCAGGCTCATGCCGTTGCCGATCCCCCGCTCCGTGATCTGCTCGCCCAGCCACATCACGAACACCGCGCCGGTGGTGAGCATCAACACGGTCAACATCCGGAAGCCCATCCCGGGATCCGCCACCGCCCCCTGGAGCGACTCCGTGAAGATGGCGAACCCGTAGGCCTGGAACGCCGCCAGCACCACGGTCAGGTAGCGGGTCCACTGGGTGATCCGCTTGCGGCCCTCTTCGTCCTTCTGGAGCTTGTCCACGTAGGGGAAGACGGCGCCCGCGAGCTGGAAAATGATGGACGCGGAGATATACGGCATGATCCCCAGCGCCAGTATCGTGGCGCGTGACAGGCCGCCGCCCACGAACATGTCGTACACGCCGAAGAGGGTTTGCGCCCCCTGGTTGCGCACGAAGTCGCTCAATACCTGGACGTTGACGCCCGGGGTGGCGATGTGCGCGCCCGCCCGGTACACCACCAGGACGAGCAGCGTGAACAGGATCTTCTCTTTGAGTTCGGGTACCGCGAACAGATTGGGTATGCGTGGTCCGGTCATCTCCGGCTCACCCCTCGAAGCGGCCGCCCGCCTGCTCGATCTTCTGCCGCGCCCCCGCCGACGCGGCGCAGCCCCTGACCACGTAGGCGCGCGTCACGTCCCCGAGGCCCAGGATCTTGACCGGATCGTCCGCCCGGCTCACCAGCCCGGCGGCCACCAGCGTGGAGGGGGTCACCTCTTCCGAGGACAATTTGACCAGCTCCCGCACATTGACCACCTGCGAAGGCGTCCGGAACGGATTGGTGAACCCGCGTTTGGGCAGGCGCCGGATCAGGGGCATCTGGCCGCCCTCGAAGCCGGGACGCACGTTGCCCGACTTCCGAGCCCGCTGGCCCTTGTGTCCGCGTCCCGCCGTTTTCCCCAGGCCGGAGCCCGGCCCGCGACCCTTGCGCTTCGGGACCGTGGTCGAGCCCTTGGGGCGCGGGAGGTTGTGCAAGCCGACTGTTCCCGTCTCAGCCATCAGCCCTCCACCGGGCGCACGCTGACGAGGTTCCACACCTTCCGCAGCATGCCCCGCACCGCGGGATGATCGCGCACCACCACCTCGTGCTGGTGGTACTTCAACCCCAGCGCCTCGAGCGTCCGCCGGTACGTGGCCGCGTGGCCGATCCCGGAGCGGATCTGCTTGACCCGAAGGGCGGCAGCAGCCGGAGTGGCGGCAGCGGCGGCAGAAGGGGCCACGCCTCGCCCGGTCTTGCCGGCGGTGCCGGTCTTGCGGCGCGCGGGCTTCTTCCCTGCCGCCCGTGCCGCTTCTCCCGCCCCTGCCGCCGTCTTCTTCTTAGGCACGCGTCCTCTCCTGCCGCGACCGATACCCGAGCTCCGCGACGTCCACCTCGCGCTCCTGCGCAACCTGCTCGGCCGTGCGCAGACGCTGCAGGGCGTCCATCGTGGCCCACACCATGTTGTGCGGGTTGGCGGACCCCAGAGACTTGGTCAGGATGTCGCTCACGCCGGCGCATTCCAGCACCGCCCGTACCGGTCCGCCGGCGATCACGCCGGTGCCGGAGCTGGCGGGCTTGAGCAGCACCTTCCCCGCGCCGTGCGAGCCCACCACGTCGTGCGGAATGGTGGTGCCCTCGCGCGGGACCGTCACCATGGACCGACGGGCCGCTTCCACCGCCTTGCGAACCGCTTCGGACACCTCGTTCGCCTTGCCGGTGGCCACGCCCACTTTCCCGTTGCCGTCGCCGACCGCGGCGAGGGCGCTAAACGAGAACCGCCGGCCGCCCTTCACCACCTTGGCCACGCGATTGATCCCGATCACGTTCTCGACGAATTCGGAATCGCGCTCCCGGTCCCGGTCGCGGTCCCGCCGCTCCCGGCGCGGTCGCGGCGGCCGCTGGTGCGGATGAGCTGGTGCCTGTGGTTGCTGCTGCGCGTCGTCCGCCATGTCAGAACTCCAGGCCGCCCTCGCGCGCGCCATCGGCGACCGCGCGAACGCGCCCATGATACAGGTATCCGGCCCGATCGAAGACCACCTTCGTGACCCCTTGGGCTTTGGCCCGCTGGGCCAACAGTTTCCCCACGGCCCGCGCGGCGCCCACCTTGCCGGGCTTCTCGCGCACCAGCTCCTTGGTCCGGTCGCTCACCGCCGCCAGCGTCTTGCCCTGATCGTCATCCACCAGCTGGGCATAGATGTGCTTGAGCGAGCGGAACACCACCAGCCGGGGCCGCTCCACCGTCCCAGCCACCTTCTGCCGCACCCGGAGATGCCGGCGGTAGCGCCGCTCCGCGTGGGTCCTGGGTTTATGGATCGCTCTCATGCCTTGGCCGCCGTCGCGCCGGTCTTCCCGGCCTTCCGCCGCACGTGCTCGCCCTGGTACCGAATGCCCTTGCCCTGATACGGCTCGGGCGGGCGCACCTTGCGCAGCTCGGACGCAACCTGACCCACCAGCTCCTTGTCCACCCCATCAACCCGGACCAGCGTGGGGTTGTCCACCGTGAACTTGATGCCGGCCGGCGCTTTGAACTCCACGGGATGCGAGAACCCGACCGTCAGCTTGAGGCCGCCGGCCTGGGGCTCCGCCTTGTACCCCACGCCGTGGATCTCCAGCGTCTTGCTGTAGCCCTGGCTCACGCCCTGAATCATGTTGCGGATTAGCGTGCGGGTGAGCCCATGCAGCGCCTTGTGCCGGGTCTCCTCCGACGGCCGTCCCACGGTCACCTGGGTGCCTTCCACGGCGACCGACATCTCCGGATGCACCAGCCGCTTGAGCTCCCCTTTGGGACCCTTCACCGTGACGTCTCGTCCCACCACGCTCACCGCCACGCCGGCGGGAATGGGAACCGGACGCTTACCGATGCGTGACACAGCCCCTCCTCACCACACCACCGCGACCAGCTCGCCGCCCAATCGCTGGCGGCGCGCTTCGCGGTCCGACATCAGGCCACGCGGCGTGGACAGAATCGCCATCCCCAGGCCGTTCTTCACGCGGGGGATCTCGCGGACCTTCACGTACCGCCGCAGGCCCGGCCGGGACACCCGGTGCATCTCCCGGATCACCGGCGCGTCGCCGTGATACCGGAGGTACACCCGCAACAGGCCGTGCTGGCCGTCGTCCAGGACCTTGTAGTCCTGGATGAAGTGATGGTCGCGCAACAGCCGCGCGATCTCGCTCTTGAGCTTGGAGACCGGCATGTCGACCCGCCGATGCCCGGCGAGACAGGCATTGCGGATCCGGGTCAGCATGTCGGAGACCGGGTCAGTCATGCTCATAATGTCCGGCGACGTCCTTTCACCAACTGGCCTTGCGCACCCCGGGGATCTCTCCCTTGAGCGCGAGTTCGCGGAAGCAGAGGCGGCACAGCCCGAACTTCCGGAGATATGCCCGAGCGCGCCCGCAGCGCTGGCAACGGTGGTACTTCCGCACCGCGAACTTGGGCGTCCGCTTCTGTTTCTCGATCCACGACTTCTTAGCCACGTAGATTGCTCCCGCATCTAGGGTTCACCGCAGAGGGCGCCGAGGGCGCAGAGGTGGGTCTTGAAAAGCCCCACACCGCCCCGGTCATCAGCTCGGTAAACCCACTCATGTCGTTCTCTGCGCTCTCTGCGGTGGAAGACTCATCGTAAGTCGGGCCAGGGCTCCTAGCCTACGGCCACGGGCGTCTCGCCCCGGAACGGCATCCCCAGCTCCCGGAGCAGCGCCATCGCCACATCGTCCCGGCGCGCCGTGGTCACGAACGTGATGTCCATCCCGTGAATCTTCTCGACCTTGTCGTAGTCGATCTCGGGAAAGACCATCTGCTCCTTGATCCCGATGGTGTAGCTGCCCCGCCCGTCGAACGATTTGGTGGACAGTCCGCGAAAGTCGCGGAACCGCGGCACCGTTACGTTGATGAACCGGTCCAGGAACTCCCACATCCGGGACCCGCGCAGCGTTACCGCGGCGCCGATCGCCATGCCCTGCCGTAGGTTGAAGTTGGCGATGGACTTCTTGGCCCGCGTCACCACCGGCCGCTGGCCGGTGATGGACCCCAGCTCATCCACCACGGTGTCGAGCAACTTGGGCGTCTTGGGCGCCTGCCCCACGCCCACGTTGAGCACGATCTTGGCCAACCGCGGCACCTGGTGGGGGTTGGTGAACCCAAACTGCTGCATCAGCTTGGGCTCCACCGTCCGGTGGTAGTACTCCCGGAGCCTCGGCGGGGGCGGCGGCGGACCGGCCTCCTCGGGCTCGGCCTCAGTCTGCTTGGCCCCTTTCTCCCGCCCCTTCTCCTTCTTCTGTTGACCCTTGGGGTGCTCGCCCTTCTTCGGCTCGGGCTTGGGCCGCTCCGCCTTCGCCGCCGCCGGCTTGGCCGGTCCTTCAGGCGCAGCCTGCTCCGTGGGCGTCACCGCCGCCGGCGTCGTCTGTTCAGCCTGTTCGTCGGTCGCCATGCCTTACCTGTTCCGCGGGATCGGCTGGCCGGACTTCCGGCTCACCCGCTCCACCGTGCCGTCTTTGTCCTTGCGCCGTCGGATCCGGGTGGGCTCCCCGCTCTTGGGATCCAGCAGCATCACGTTGGATGCGTGGATCGGGGCCGGGAACTGAATGATCCCACCCTCGTCCGTCTGGGTGCCGCGCTTGTGCTTCTTGACGACGTTGAGGCCGTCGATGACCACCTTGCCCTCGCGCGGGTGCACCCGCAGCACCTTGCCCTCCTTGCCTTTGAACTCGCCGCTGATCACCCGCACCGTGTCTCCCTTGGTGATGTGGAGCACCGGCTGCGGCAGGCGAAACGGCGTGGGCGCGCTGCGGCGCTTCTTGAAGACCAGCGGCTTCATCTCAAATCACCTCGGGCGCCAGCGACACGATCTTCATGAACTTCTTGTCCCGGAGCTCGCGGCCCACCGGTCCGAAGATGCGCGTAGCCCGGGGCTCGCCCTGGTCGTCGATGAGGACGGCCGCGTTCTCGTCGAAGCGGATGTAGCTGCCGTCCCGCCGCCGCGTCTCCTTGGCCGTGCGCACGATCACCGCCTTGGCCACCTCGCCCTTCTTGATCTGCCCGGTGGGCAGCGCGTCCTTGATGGCCACCACGACCACGTCGCCCAGGCCCGCGTAGCGCCGGCGGCTGCCGCCCAGCACCCGGATCACCAGCGCTTTCCGGGCCCCCGAGTTGTCGGCGATCTTGAGAATCGATTCCTGCTGTACCACGGCCCCACCTCACCTATTTGGCCCGCTCGAGGATCTCGACCACCCGCCAGCGCTTGCGCTTGGACACCGGCCGAGTCTCCACGATGCGCACCTTGTCGCCCGCGCGCGCGCCCTGTTCGTCGTGTGCGGCCACCCGCTTGGAGCGCGTGACCTGCTTGCCGTAGAACCCGTGCGCGAACCGGCGGGTCAGCAACACCACGACCGTCTTCTGCATCTTGTCGCTCACCACCACCCCGGTCCGCGCCTTGCGCCGTCCCCGGGTTGCCGCCGGCTCCGTCATCGGGTCGCCTTCTCCTTGATCATCGTCCTGATCCGCGCGATGTTGCGCCGGATATTCCGGAACTGCATCGGGTTCTCGATGGCTTCCGTGGCCGACCGGAATCGCAGCCGGAACTGCGCTTCCTCCAGCTTCGCCAGCTCCTGCGTGAGCTCGTCCACGCTCAACTCGCGCGCCAGCGCGGGCCGGAGCGGCTTGTTTTCCAGGTCCTTCAGCGCCATGGGCCTATTCCTCCCGGCTCACGAACCTGGTGCGGATGGGCAGCTTGGCCGAGGCCAGCTTCAGCGCCATCCGGGCCAGGTCCTCCGGGATCCCCTCCACCTCGAACAGCACCCGGCCCGGCTTCACCACCGCCACCCACCCCTCGGGGTTGCCCTTCCCCTTTCCCATGCGCGTTTCCGCCGGCTTCTTGGTGATCGGCTTGTCCGGAAACAACCGGATCCAGACCTTGCCGCCACGTTTCATTTCCCGGGTCAGCGCCACGCGGGAGGCTTCGATTTGCCGGCTGGAGATCCACCCCGGCTCCAGCGCGATCAGCCCATACTGGCCGAACGCCACCGTCTGCCCGCGGGTCGCATGCCCCCGAGTCCGGCCCTTCATCATCTTGCGGTACTTGACCCGCTTGGGCGCCAGCATGGCTTACGCCCCCGTGCTGTAGGTGCGGCCGCGACGGTCTTCCACGACTTCACCCTTGAAGATCCACACCTTGATCCCGATGGTGCCGTAGGTCGTCTTGGCCGTGCTGGTGGCGTAATCCACGTCCGCGCGCAGCGTGTGCAGCGGGACGCGGCCCTCGTGGTACCCTTCCGTGCGCGCGATTTCCGCCCCGCCCAGCCGCCCCGCGGTGCGCACCTTGATCCCGTGGGCCCCCATGCGCATGGCGCTCTGCACCGACCGCTTCATGGCCCGGCGGAACGAGACCCGCTGCATGAGCTGGTGCGCCACGCCGTCCGCCACCAACTGGGCGTCCAGCTCGGGTCGCTTGATCTCTTCGACGTTGATGCCCACTTCCTTGCCGGTGAGCTGCGCCAACTCGTCGCGCAGCTTGTCCACCTCGGCGCCCCGCTTCCCGATTACCACCCCCGGCCGCCCCGTGAACACCGTCACCGTCACCTTGCCGGGCTTGCGCTCGATGTGCACGTCCGAGATGGCCGCGTGCGCCAGGCGGGTCTTCAGGTACTTGCGGATCAGCTCGTCCTCGCGCAGCAGATCGGCGAACTCGCCGCCCGCGTACCAGCGGGAACGCCACGGCTTGATCACGCCCAGCCGGAATCCGTAGGGATGGGTCTTCTGGCCCACTACCTCTCCTCCCGCGCCGCGACGCGGATTTCCACCGAGCTGGTGCGCTTGTGGATCGGCGTGGCCCGGCCCAGCGCCGCCGAGGTAAATCGCTTCAGGGTCTGGCCCTCGTTGACCACGGCATAGGCCACGTACCACCGGTCCACGTCAAAGCCCAGGTTCTCGCGCTGGGCGTCCTGTTCCGCGTTGGAGACGGCCGACCGCAGCACCTTCTCGATCTGCTTGGCCGCGTGCTTCTTGGAGAACTTGAGCAAGGCATAGGCCTCGTTCACGTCCCTGCCCCGGATGGTGTCGATCACCAACCGCATCTTCCGCGCCGATTGGCGCACACCGCGCTGAATCGCTTTCGCCGCCATGTTACTTCTTCTGCGGGCCCTTCCGCGGTGCTTCCGTGGGCGCCGGCGCGCCGGCCTCCGCGGCCTTGTCCGCCGCCACCTTCATGGTGTGGCCCCGGAACAGCCGCGTGGGCGCGAACTCGCCCAGCTTATGCCCCACCATGTTCTCGCTCACGTACACCGGGACGAACTTGTTCCCGTTGTGCACGGCGATGGTGTGCCCCACGAAGTCCGGCGTGATGGTCGAGCCCCGGGACCAGGTCTTGAACACCCGCTTCTCGTTCGAGGCGTTGAGCGTCTCGATCTTCTTCAGGAGCGAGGCTTCAACGAAGGGGCCCTTCTTGACGCTGCGTGCCATTACTGTGTCGCCTTCCCGCGCTTCCGCCCGCGCACGATCAACCGGGTGCTGGCCTTCTTGTGATGCCGGGTCTTCTTCCCTTCAGGCTTGCCCCACGGGGAGCACGCTGGCCGGCCGCCCGACGACTTACCCTCGCCACCGCCCAGCGGGTGATCCACCGGGTTCTTGGCCACGCCGCGCACCCGGGACCGCCGCCCCCGCCAGCGCGTCCGGCCGGCCTTGCCGATCCGCACCAGCTCGTGGTCCGCGTTGCCGACCTCACCCACGGTCGCCAGGCATTCGCCCCGCACCATGCGGACTTCGCCGCTGCGGAGCTTGATGGTGACGTGGACGCCTTCCTTGGCCACCACCTGGGCGCTGGAACCCGCGGAGCGGCACAGCTGTGCGCCGCGCCCCCGTCGGAGCTCGATGCAGTGGACCGACGTGCCCAACGGTACCTCGGCCAACGGCAACGCGTTGCCCGTACGGATGTCACTGCCCGGCCCCGCCACCACCGTATCCCCCACCCGCAGATCCTTGGCGTGCAGGATGTAGCGCTTCTCGCCGTCCACGTACGTGAGCAGCGCCAGCCGGGCCGTGCGGTTCGGGTCGTACTCCACCGCCGTCACCCGCGCCGGGATGCTGAGCTTGTCGCGGCGGAAATCGATCACCCGATAGCGCCGCTTGTGCCCGCCGCCCCGGTAGCGCACCGTCACGTGCCCCTGATTGTTCCGGCCACCCTTCTGGCGCAGCGGCTCGAGCAGCGAGCGCTCCGGCTCCGTCTTCGTGATCTCCACGAAGTCCGGCACGGAGCGGAACCGGGTGCCTGCGGTGGTGGGGCGATATTGCCGAATGCCCATGGCTTATCCCTCGAAGACGCCCTGGATGGCGTCACCCTCTCTCAGCAGGACGTAGGCCTTCTTCCAGCGGGGCTTCCGTCCAGGCCGGCGCCCCATCGTGCGGCGCTTGCTCCGCTGCTGGAGCGTGCGCACCGACACCACCGTGACGCTGAACAGCCCCTCGATGGCGGCCTTGATCTCCCGCTTGGTCGCCAGCGGGTCGGCCATGAACGCGTATTCCTTCCGTGCCTGGAAGGCCGCCGACGATTTCTCGGTGACGATCGGCCGCACTACGGTCCGGTGGAGCACCGACATCACTCAGTCCCCTTCTTCTTGGACGCCGAAGGCTTCTTGGGCTTGGCGCTCTTCGCCTTGGCGGCGGACTGCTTGGCGGCAGCCTTGGGCCGCGCCGCGCCCTGGGCCGCCCGCTCCGCCCGCTTGGCGCGCGCCGTCGTCGCTTTCCCGGCGACGGCCTGCCCGCCCACCGCCGCCTCCTCCACCACCACCGCGTCCGCCCAGAGCACGTCGTACGCCGCGGCGTCCCGGTACGCCATGACCTCCAGGTCGGGAATGTTGCGGCCCGACCGGTAGACCTCGGGACGGTGCCCGTCGGTCAGCACCAGGACCTTCCGGCCGCTGAGCTCGAGCTTCTCCAGCAGACTCGCCATCTGGCTGGTCTTGGGCTTCTCGAACTCCAGCTGCTCGATCACGTAGATCTGCCCGCCCGCGGCCCGCGCGTTGAGCGCCGAGCGCCGCGCCAGCTGCCGCACCTTGCGGTTGATGTCGGTGCGGTAGCTTCGCGGCATCGGGCCGAACACGGTGCCACCGCCGGGCCACTGCGCCGCCCGGGTGGAGCCCTGCCGGGCCCGGCCGGTGCCCTTCTGGCGCCAGGGCTTCTGATTGCCGCCCGAGACGAACCCCCGGGTCTTGGTTGCCGCCGTGCCGTGCCGCTGGTTATTGCGATAGGTGCGCACCGCCTGGTGCAGCACCGCCTGGTTCACCACGCCGTCGTACTCGGCGGGCAGCTGATGGCTCCCCTTCCGCTGACCCGCGGCCGTGAAGTGGAGCGCCTCAAGCATACCGGCTCCGTTTTCCCTGCCTGCGCACTTCCAGGATCCCTTGCGTGGGCCCCGGAACCGCGCCGCGCACGAACAACAGGTTCCGTCCGGCGTCCACCTTCACGACCTTGAGCCCCACTTCCGTATGCCGCCTGGCGCCCATGTGTCCCGGCATGCGCTTGCCCTTGATCACGCGCGAGGGATCCGTGCCCGGCCCCACGCTGCCCGGCTTGCGGTGCCGCGTGTTGCCGTGGGTCGCCGGGCCGCCGCCGAAGCCGTGACGCTTCACGACCCCCTGGAAGCCCCGGCCCTTGCTGATCCCGGTGACCTTGATCCACTCACCCGGCTGGAAGATGTCCACCGTCACGACGTGCCCCGGCGCCGGCGCCGCCTCGGTCCCCGGCGCCAGGCCGAACTCCTTGAGCACGAACGGCACCGTCTCCAACCCCGCCTTCTTGGCGTGGCCCGCCTGGGCCTTCGCCGCCCGCTTGGGCTTCCGTTGTCCAAAGCCCAGCTGCACCGCCCACCGGCCGTTCCGCGGCGTGTGGACCTGCAGCACCGGACAGGGCCCCGCCTCGATGACCGTCACGGGGACCACACGACCGTCCTCCTCGAACAGCCGCGTCATGCCCAGTTTCCGACCGATGATCCCGTCCATCGCTATTCGACCTTGATCTCCACGTCCACGCCGGCCGGCAGATCCAGCTTGGTGAGCGCGTCCACCGTCTGGGCCCGCGAATCCCGGATGTCGATGAGCCGCTTATGGGTTTTCAGCTCGAACTGCTCGCGGCTCTTCTTGTCCACGTGCGGCGAGCGCAACACGGTCCACCGCTGGATCTTGGTGGGCAACGGAATGGGCCCCGACACCCGGGCGCCACTCTTCTCCACCGTGCGCACGATGTCCGCCGCGGCTTGATCGAGCACCGCGTGGTCAAAGGCCTTCAGCCTGATGCGAATTCGTCCTGCCATAGCTCCTCGACCTCGTGAACGGCATCCCCGCACTCCCCACCGCCCAGCCCCACGGCATGGACGGCATGGACGGCATGCCGTTATGCCGTCATGCCGTTGCCCCCATCATGCCAGTATCTTCGTCACCACCCCAGCGCCCACAGTTCGTCCACCTTCCCGGATCGCGAAACGCAGTCCTTCTTCCATCGCAATGGGCGTGATCAGCTCGATCGTCATGCGGGTGTTGTCACCCGGCATGACCATCTCCACACCCTGTGGCAGCTCCACCGAGCCCGTCACGTCCGTGGTGCGGAAATAGAACTGCGGCCGGTAGCCCTTGAAGAACGGGGTGTGGCGGCCGCCCTCTTCCTTGGTCAACACGTAGACTTCGGACTCGAACTTGGTGTGCGGCGTAATCGACCCCGGCTTGGCAATCACCATGCCGCGCTCCACCTCGTTCTTCTCCGTGCCGCGGAGCAGGAGCCCCACGTTGTCGCCGGCCTGGCCCTCGTCCAGCAGCTTGCGGAACATTTCGACGCCGGTGACCACGGTCTTCTTGGTGCTGCCGAAGCCCACCAGCGCCATCTCCTCGCCGACCTTGACTTTGCCGCGGTCCACGCGGCCGGTCGCCACCGTGCCGCGACCGGTGATGGAGAAGACGTCCTCCACCGGCATCAGGAACGGCTTGTCCACGTCGCGCTGCGGGATCGGGATGTACGCATCCAGCGCCGCCAGCAGCTCCCAGATCTTCTTCTTCGCTTCTTCGTCGCCCTGGAGGGCCTTGAGCGCCGAGCCGCGGATGACCGGCACCTGATCGCCCGGGAACTCGTACTGCGACAGGAGCTCCCGCACCTCGAGCTCCACCAGGTCCAGCAGCTCGGGGTCGTCCACCGCGTCGCACTTGTTCAGGAAGACCACGATGTAGGGCACGTTCACCTGACGGGCCAGCAGGATGTGCTCGCGCGTCTGGGGCATGGGCCCGTCCACCGCGCTCACCACCAGCACCGCCCCGTCCATCTGCGCCGCGCCCGTGATCATGTTCTTCACGTAATCGGCGTGGCCCGGGCAGTCCACGTGAGCGTAGTGGCGCTGGTCGGTGCTGTACTCCACGTGCGCCGTGGCGATCGTGAGGATCTTGGTAGCGTCGCGGCGACCCTGCGACTCCGACGCCTTGGCCACCTGATCGTACGACACGAAGTCGGCCAGCCCCTTCTCAGACGCCACTTTGGTCATCGCCGAGGTCAGGGTGGTTTTGCCGTGGTCCACGTGTCCGATGGTGCCCACGTTCACGTGCGGCTTGGTCCGCTCGAATTTCGCCTTAGCCATTGCTCCGCATCCTTAGTGTGGTGTCGGGTCCCTTAGCCCTTCAGTTTGCTCACGATCTCTTCGGCCTTCGCCTTGGGCACTTCCGCGTAATGCGAGAACTGCATGGTGTACACCGCGCGCCCCTGCGTCGCCGAGCGCAACACGGTGGAGTAGCCAAACATCTCCGCCAGCGGCACGCTGGCGCCGATCACCTGCGCCTCGCCCCGCTGGGTCATGCCGCCGATCTTGCCCCGGCGGCTGTTCAGGTCGCCCAGCACCTCGCCCATGTATTCGGTGGGCGTGACGACCTCGATATCCATAATGGGCTCCAGCAGCACCGGCCTGGCCCGGCTGGCGGCCTCCTTGAAGGCCATGGAGCCCGCGATCTTGAACGCCATTTCGCTGGAGTCCACGTCGTGGTAGCTGCCGTCTACCAATTCCACCTTCACGTCCACCACCGGGTAGCCCGCGAGCACGCCGTTCTCCAACGCCTCTTTGATGCCCTGCTCCACTGGCCCGATGTATTCCCGCGGGATCGTGCCGCCCACGATCTTGTCCTCGAACACGAACCCGTGCCCGGCCGGCACCGGCTCCAGATTGATGACCACATGACCGTACTGACCGCGCCCGCCGCTCTGGCGGATGAACTTCCCCTCCACTTCCTGCACCGCTTGGCGGACGGTCTCGCGGTAGGCGACCTGCGGCCGCCCCACGTTGGCGTCCACCTTGAACTCGCGGCGCATGCGCTCCACCAGAATCTCCAGGTGCAGCTCGCCCATACCGGAGATGATGGTCTGCGCCGTCTCGGCATCTTGCCGGACGTGGAACGTGGGATCTTCCTCCGCCAGCTTCTGCAGCGCGATCCCCAGCTTGTCCTGGTCGGCCTTGGTCTTGGGCTCGATCGCCACCGAGATCACCGGCTCGGGGAAGCGCATCGTTTCCAGGATGATGGGATGGTCTTCATCGCACAGCGTATCGCCGGTACGGGTATCCCGGAGCCCAATGGCCGCCGCGATGTCGCCCGCGCGCACCTCGGCGATCTCCTCGCGCTTGTTCGCGTGCATCTGCAAGAGCCGGCCGATCCGTTCCTTCCGGTCCTTGGAGGCGTTGTACACATACGAGCCCGACTTGAGCACGCCCGAGTACACCCGGAAGAACGTCAGTTTCCCCACGTAGGGGTCCGTCGCGATCTTGAAGGCCAGCGCGCTGAAGGGCTCGTCGTCGGACGCCTTGCGCTCCACGAAGGTCTCGTCGTGGTGGGGCAGATGCCCCTTCACCGCCGGCACATCCAGCGGGCTGGGCAGGTAATCCACGATGCCGTCGAGCAGACGCTGCACACCCTTGTTCTTGAAGGCCGCGCCGCAGAAGATCGGGATCACCGCACCGGCCACGGTGGCCTTGCGCACGCACCGCCGGATTTCCATTTCGGTCAGCTCGTGCTCCTCCAGATACTTGTGGAGCAGCTCGTCGTCATGCTCCACCACCGCCTCGATCAGCTCGTGCCGCAGCTGGGCCGCCTTCTCCCGGAACGCGGTGGGGATGGGTCCCTCCACCCACTCGACGCCCAACGAGGCCTCGTTATAGACCACCTCCACCTGCTTGATCACGTCGATCAAGCCGGTGAACAGCTCACCCGTGCCCAACGGGTACTGCACCGGGACCGGCCGGGCCCCCAGGCGCTCGCGGATCATCCGCACCGAGCGATCGAAATCCGCCCCGACCCGATCCATCTTGTTGACGAACACGATGCGCGGCACGCGGTAGCGATCGGCCTGGCGCCACACCGTCTCGGTCTGGGGCTCGACCCCACTCACGGCGTCCAGCAGCGTCACCGCGCCGTCCAGCACCCGGAGAGACCGCTCCACCTCCACGGTGAAATCCACGTGGCCCGGCGTATCGATGATGTTGATCTGATAATCTTCATCCAACCGCTTCCACTGGCAGAAGGTGGCGGCGGACGTAATGGTGATCCCCCGCTCCTGCTCCTGCTCCATCCAGTCCATGGTGGCGGTCCCGTCGTGCACTTCGCCCAGCTTGTAGGTCCGCCCCGTGTAGTACAGGATGCGCTCGGTCGTCGTCGTCTTCCCGGCATCAATGTGCGCCATGATGCCGATGTTCCGGATCTTATCGAGCGCCGTCATGCGTGACATAGATATCATTACCGGTCTATCACTCAGTCTCACGATGTCCGAGGTTCAGAGGCACGCCGTTATGCCGTTATGCCGTTATGCCGTTATGCCGTTGTCCCAATCATGCCGCTCGCTGCGAAGCAGCGAAAAAGCGGGGCGACCGTCACCCAAAGGGCAGGTCTCGCTCCGCCACCGTCCGGGGCCGGTTCCAAGCCCCTGCGACGCAGGATCCCTTCGCGCAGGGTCCCGAAGTTGTCGGTCTAGAGTCCTAGCCTACCACCGGTAATGCGCGAAGGCGCGATTCGCCTCCGCCATCCGGTGCGTGTCTTCCTTTTTCTTGATCGCGTTCCCCTCGCCTTTCGAGGCGAGGATGACTTCCGCCGCCAGCCGGTCCGCCATGGTCTTTTCGCTGCGCTCCCGCGCGTACTGGAGAATCCAGCGCGTGGCCAGCGCCGTCCGCCGCTCGGGACGCACCTCCACCGGCACCTGGTACGTGGCGCCGCCCACCCGCCGGCTCTTGACCTCGAGCGTCGGCTTCACATTGTTCAACGCCTGCTTGAGCACCGCCACGCCCGGCTGCCCGGTGCGCTGCTCCACCAGGTCCATCGCCTTGTACACCAACCCCTCTGCCGTGGACTTCTTCCCACGGCTCATCACGTTATTGATGAACTTCGACACCGTCTGGCTGTCGTAGCGCGGGTCGGCCGGGATGTGCCGCTTGATGGACTTGAGGCGGCGACTCATTTGGGCCTCTTGGCGCCGTACTTGGACCGGCTTTGTTTCCGGTCCGTCACCCCCGCCGCGTCCAACGTCCCCCGGATGATGTGATACCGCACCCCCGGCAGGTCCTTCACGCGGCCACCCCGGATCAACACGATCGAGTGTTCCTGGAGATTGTGCCCTTCACCCGGGATGTAACTCGTCACCTCGAGGCTGTTCGTCAACCGCACCCGCGCCACCTTCCGCAGCGCCGAGTTGGGCTTCTTGGGCGTGGTGGTGTACACCCGCGTGCAGACGCCGCGCTTCTGCGGATTGCTCCGGAGCGCTGGGGCCTTTTCCTTCTTCTCGACTTCTCGCCGCCCGAAGCGGACGAGCTGGTTGATCGTCGGCATGACCGTCCGGAAACCGAATGAAAAAAAGGGCTCTGTGACCGGGATCAATTCCTAGTCGCCGGAGCCTGGGAAAGGTAGGCGGGGTCTGGGGTTAGGTCAATGCCCGGCTTCCGGTCAGCGGGCCGTCCGACTACTATGGCGTTCGCCGCTCCTCGTCCAGGCTTCAGGCCCCGATCCCAACCCCGATACCCGGGAGCCCTCGCATGCACCTGATCCGCCTCATCGCCCTGCTTGGCCTCGCCGGCCCCCTCCAGGCCCAGGACCCGCTCACCGCCATCAGGACCTACCGCGACGCCCACCAGGGCGCCCTGGTGGGCGAACTGCGGGACTTCCTGAGCCTCACCAACGTCGCCGGCAACCTCCCCAACATCCGGCGGAACGCCGAGGCCCTGGTGGCCATGCTCGAAAAGCGGGGCGCCAGGGCCCAGGTCCTGGAGACCGGCGCGGAGCCCATCGTCTTCGGTGAGATCGGCGATCCGTCAAAGCCGACCATCCTGTTCTACTGTCACTATGACGGCCAGCCGGTCAGCCCGGCGAGTTGGCACCAGCCGGACCCCTGGCAACCTGCCCTGCGAACCCGGGCCCTGGAGGCGGGCGGAACGCTGGTCAACCAGTGGCCCGCCGCGTCGGCCCAGGTGGATCCCGACTGGCGCATCTACGCCCGGTCCGCCAGCGACGACAAGTCACCCATCGTCGTGCTCCTGCAAATCCTCGACGCCTGGAAGGCCGCCGGGATCGCTCCGCCCAACCATCTCAAGTTCATCTTCGAGGGCGACGAGGAGGCCGGCTCCAAGTACCTGGCGGAGACCGCCCGCCGGCACCGGGACCTGCTGCGGGCGGACCTGGCCGTGATGGCCGACGGCCCCATCCACGAGTCCGGGCGGCCCTCGGCCTTTTTTGGCCTCCGCGGGATGGCCGGCGTGACGCTCACCGTCTATGGACCGCTCCGTCCCCTCCATTCCGGGCACTACGGCAACTGGGCTCCTAATCCCGCTATGCGCCTGGCGCAGTTGTTGGCCTCGATGAAGGGGCCGAACGGCGAGGTGCTGGTGCAGGGCTGGGAGGACGACATGGTCCCCCTGAGCGACGCGGACCGGCAGGCCCTGGCCGTGTTCCCCCACGACGACGAACAGCAGCGGCTCCAGTTCCAGTTAGGCGCGGTGGATGGCGGGGGCGGCACGCGGCACGAGCTGATCGCGCACCCGTCGCTCAACCTTCGCGGCATGCGGAGCCTGTTCGTGGGACGTGAGGCGCGGACCCTGGTTCCGGACGTCGCCGTGGCCGAGCTGGACCTTCGCCTGGTGGCGGGCAACACGCCGGAGCGGCAGGCGGAGAAGCTGGTGCGGCACATCGAGCGGCAGGGGTACACCGTGGTGCGGGAGGACCCTGACTCCGCCACGCGGGTCAACACGCCCCGGCTGGTGAAGGTGACGTCCGGTTCGGGCTACCCGGCCGGGCGGACCCCCCTTGACCAGCCGGTGGCGCAGGCCGTCATCGCGGCGCTGGCCGGCACCGGGCTGGGGCGCCCGGTGGTGGTGCCCACCATGGGAGGCAGCGGCCCGGCGTACGTGTTCACCGAGATTCTCCAGCAGCCGTTCGTGGTGATTCCCATTGTGAACCACGACAACAACCAGCACGCGGAGAACGAGAACGTGCGATTGGGGAACCTGTTCCGGGGGATGGAGATCCTGGGCGCGGCGGCGAGCGCCGCGATTCCGAAGACCGCCGCTACGCCTTGACCGCGACCAGCGCGTCGAGCATCTCGCCCGCGGTTTGCCAGCGGTCTCGCGGCTCTTTTTCCAGCGCGCGCCCGATAGCGTCGGCCAGGGGTCGAGGCGTGTCCTCGCGCTGGCGGCGCACGTCCGGCGCGGGCCGGACGGCGTGCATCTTGAGCACCGCCTCTTCCAGCGGGTCGTGGAAGGGCGGGTTCCCAGCCAGGCACTCGAACAGCACACACCCCAGGGAGTAGAGGTCGCTGCGGTGGTCGATCTCCTGGCTGCCGTTCACCTGCTCGGGGCTCATGTACGCCGAGGTCCCCACGGTGAAGCCGGATCGGGTGAGCCGTTCGGTCCCTGACGCGGCGATGGCCCGGGCGATGCCGAAGTCGAGCAGCACCGCTCCCTCGCGGGCCAGGATCACGTTCTCCGGCTTGACGTCGCGGTGCACAATGCCCTCGCGGTGGGCGGTCGCCAGCGCGTCCAGCAGGTCGGACGCCAGGCGGACCGTATCCGGCACCGAGATGCGCCGGGCCCGGTCGATGTGCACCCGGAGATTCTGGCCCTCGATGAACCGCATGGCGTAGTACACCAGGTAGTCCAGCTCGCCGTAATCCAGCATCTGGGCGATGTGCGGGTGCTGGAGCTTGGCCAGCATGCTGATTTCCCGGAGGAACCGCTGCGCCGTCACGCTCAAGGCCAGCTCGGGATGGAGGATCTTGAGCGCGACGTTCCGGCCCTCGCGATCCTGGGCGAGGAACACCCGCGCGGCGCCGCCGCGGCCGATTTCCCGTTCCACCGTGTACCGGTCGCCCAGCGCCTCCCGGACCATGGACAGCATGTCGCGCCTGATGCCTGCCTCCTTGCTCGCGCGGAGCGCAGCAGAAAGTGGCCCCGGCTCAGAGCCGGCGCAAGGCGATGGGAATGATCACGGCCGGCGCCGGATCACCGGCGGCGGGACTCTGGTGCCGTGCGGCGTCGCCCGCGCCAACTTGGCGAAGTACCCGTACGCCACCTCCGAGACCATCCGGATGGCTTCGTCCCCGTTGCCGCCATAGTTGGTCATCACCACCACCACGTAGGGCCGATCCGGCAGCTCCACGTAGGCCCACACCGTCGCGACGCCTTCCAGGGTCCCGGGCTTGAACGCGATCCGAACCGAGCCGGGGACCGGCTCCCGCACCGCGCCACCTTTGGGAATCTCGAGAATTTCCGTGATCCGCCGGCACGAGGCCTGGCCGACGGGGAGGTCGCAGCGCGCCAGCCGGGTCATCACCTCCGCGGCCTCGGCGGGGGTCGAAAGGTTCTCCTCCCCGCGCAGCGAGGCCTCGGGCTGGATCATCTTGCGCTGGAGCCGGGTCTCCCGGAACCCCATGTCGGCGAGCGTCTGGTTGATGGCGTTCATCCCGACCGCGTCGATCAGCACGTTGGTCGCGGTGTTGTCGCTCAGGGTAATCATCAGGACCGCGAGGTCTTCCAGCGACAGGGTGGACGAGCCGTCGCCAAAGTATTGGATGACGCCACTCCCACCCACCTGCGCCGCCCGGGTAACCGGCCGCCGCTCCTGCAGCATGCCCGGCCGACGCTCCGCCTGGCGGAACACCTCGATCAGGATGGGGATCTTGATGGCGCTGCCCTGCGGAAACACCAGCCGCTGGTTGACGCCCACGGTGGTGCTATCGGTCAGATCCACGATCTGTGCGCCCAGGACACCGTCGAAGTCCTCCGCGATCGCCTCGAGGTCGGCGCGGAGCTTGTCGCGGAGGATGGCGCGATGGGGTTCCTGGCTGGCGAGCGGCAGCAGCGGGAGCAGCGCCAGGAGCGGTAGCAGACCACGAGGCACGATGCGGGCGGATGGCACGGCTGCACCTCCCCAGGCGTGAGGTCTCGCGCGGGGACGCGCGAGTGGGCGGCGCCTCCCCGCGCCGAGCCGCCGCTACTCGGCCTCGACCTCCTCGGCCTCCGCCACGGCGCCCTGCGCGATGAACGGCGTCGGCGCGCCGGGGGTCTCTTCCGGAGGCGGCGGCGGGGGCACGAATCCTTCAGGGGGCGTCACCTCGATCTCCGAGTACCGGTAGATGCCGGTCCCCGCCGGGATCAGGTGGCCGATGATGATGTTCTCCTTGAGACCCAGCAAGTCGTCCTTGGACCCCTTGATAGCGGCATCCGTCAGCACCCGCGTGGTCTCCTGGAACGACGCCGCCGAAATGAACGACTGCGTCGTAAGCGAGGCCTTGGTGATCCCCAGGAGCAGCGGCTCACTGGTGGCGGGCTTGCCGCCCTTCTTGACCACCCGGTCGTTCTTCTCCCGGAAGGTCAGCCGGTCCACCGCCTCGCCCTCCAGGAAGTCGGTGTCGCCGGGATCCACCACCCGGACCTTCTGGAGCATCTGGCGTACGATCACACCGATGTGCTTGTCGTTGATCTTGACACCCTGCAGGCGGTACACCTCCTGGATCTCGTTGACCAGGTACTCCTGCACCGCCCGCGGGCCTTTGATGCGCAGGATATCATGCGGGTTCACCGGACCTTCGGTGAGCCGGTCGCCCGCGCGGACCCGGTCGCCCTCGTGCACCCGCAGGTGCTTGGACGCCTGGACTTCGTACAACTGCGGCTCGCCCTGCTCCGGCTGGACGAAGATCTCGCGCTTGCCGCGCTTGATCTCCCCGAACTTCACCACCCCGTCGATTTCCGAGATGGTCGCCGGATCCTTGGGCCGTCGGGCCTCGAACAGCTCGGCCACGCGCGGGAGGCCGCCCGTGATGTCGCGCGTCTTGTACGCCTCGCGCGAAATCTTGGCCAGGATCTGCCCGGCGTGCACGTCGTCGTCGTCCTCCACCGTGAGCTGCGCGCCCTCCGGGATCACGTAGTCGCGCACCTTCCGCTCGCGGTCGCCCTTCTTCTGGACGATTTCGATGTGGGGGTGAAGCCGCTTCTCGCGGTCCTCCACGATCACCCGCTGGCGGAGGCCGGTCAGCTCGTCCAGCTCTTCGCGGATGGTCTCGTCGTCCACGATGTCCACGAACCGGATCTTGCCCTGCACGTCGCTGATGATGGGCGTGGTGTAGGGATCCCAGGTGAAGAGCAGGTCGTCGCGCTTCACCGGTTGGCCGTTCTTCACCGCCAGGGTGGCCCCGAGCGGTACCTGGAAGCGGGAGCGGACGTTGCCGTCCGGATCGCGCAGCACCAGCTCGCCGTCATACCCCGTCACGATGTTGGAGCCGTCCGGCAGCTCTACAAACTGCAACCGCTCGCCGAACTTGATGGCGCCCTCGAGCTTGGTCTTCCGGGACGTCTGCTCCGCGATGCGCGCCGCCGTGCCCCCGATGTGGAAGGTCCGCAGGGTGAGCTGCGTGCCCGGCTCGCCGATGGACTGGGCGGCCAGGATCCCCACCGCTTCGCCCGCGTCCACCATTTCCATGGTGGCCAGGTTCCGGCCGTAGCACATGCGGCAGATACCCCGCCGCGCCTCGCAGGTGAGCACCGAGCGAATGCGCACGGCCTCGATGCCGGAGTCCTCGATGGCGGCGGCGGATTCTTCGTCAATCAGTCCGCCCGCGGCCACCAGCAGCTTGGGATCCCCGTGTTCGTCCAGCTCGTGCGGATCGTACACGTCATCCGCCGCCACGTGCCCCACGATGCGCTCGCGCAGGGGCTCGATGATGTCCTCGCCCTCCTTCAACGCGGACATCTCCAACCCCAGGATGGTGCCGCAGTCCTCTTCCGTCACCGTCACGTCCTGCGCCACGTCCACCAGACGCCGGGTGAGGTAGCCGGCGTCGGCGGTCTTGAGCGCCGTGTCCGCCAACCCCTTCCGGGCGCCGTGCGTGGAGATGAAATACTCCAGCACCGTGAGCCCCTCGCGGAAATTGGACTTGATGGGGCTCTCGATCACTTCGCCGATGCCGCCGGTGAGCTTCTTCTGCGGCTTGGCCATGAGGCCCCGCATGCCAGCCAATTGGCGGATCTGGTCACGGGAGCCGCGGCTACCGGAGTCGAACATCATGAACACCGGATTGAACCCGCCGTCGGCGCGGCTCAGGCCCCGCACCATGGCCTCCGCGATGTCGTTATTCGCGTGGGTCCAGGCGTCGATCACCTTGTTGTACCGCTCACCGAAGGTGATCTGGCCCGTGGAGTATGCCTTCTGGAACCGCTCCACCCGCGCCGTCGCGTCGCTGATGAGCTCCGCCTTCTCGGCCGGGATCTGCAGGTCCTCCACCCCGATGGACACGCCGCCCATCGTGGCGTAGCGGAACCCGAACTCCTTGAGCCGGTCCAGGAACAGCACCGTCTCCGACAGGCCGGCGCGCCGGTACGACTCGAACACCAGCTCGGAGAGGGCCCGCTTCTTCATGACCTCGTTGCGGAACCCCAGCTGCGCGATGAGCACGCGCGGGAGGATGCTGTTGAACAGCACCCGGCCCACGGTGGTCTCGATCCAACCGGACCGTTGCTCCCCGGCCTCGGCAGGCGGCTGATACCAGAACCGGATAGGCGAGTGATGCTGCAACCGCCCGGTCGCGGCGGCCATCTCGACTTCCGCCAGCGAGGCCAGGTGCGCCGACGTCTTCACCGCGTCCGCGAAATCCGCCGGGGCCTTGGTGAGGAAGTAGCAGCCCAGCACCATGTCCTGGCTGGGCTCGGCCACGGGACGCCCGTCCGACGGCTTCAGCACGTTGTTGCTGGAGACCATCAGGACCCGCGCCTCGGTCTGGGCCTCGAACGAGAGCGGCACGTGGACCGCCATCTGGTCGCCGTCGAAGTCCGCGTTGAAGGCGGCGCACACCAGCGGATGGATCCGGATGGCTTTCCCTTCCACCAGCACCGGCTCGAAGGCCTGAATGCCCAGGCGGTGCAGCGTAGGGGCGCGGTTCAACAGCACCGGGTGGTCCTGGATGATCTCCTCCAGGATCTCGTACACTTCGGGGCTCTCCCGCTCCACGATCTTCTTCGCGCGCTTGACCGTCTCGGCGATCCCCTTGTCCACCAGCTTGTGGATGATGAACGGCTTGAACAGCTCCACCGCCATGGTCTTGGGCAGCCCGCACTGGTGCAGGCGCAGCTCGGGACCCACCACGATCACCGAGCGGCCTGAGTAGTCCACCCGCTTGCCCAGCAGGTTCTGCCGGAAGCGTCCCTGTTTGCCCTTCAGCATGTCCGACAACGACTTGAGCGGCCGCTTGCCCCGGCCGCGGATCGCCTTGGAGCGCCGCCCGTTGTCGAACAGCGCGTCCACGGCTTCCTGCAGCATGCGCTTCTCGTTGCGCAGGATGACTTCCGGCGCCCGGTGCAGGATCAGTTTCTGCAACCGGTTGTTCCGGTTGATCACCCGGCGGTAGAGATCGTTGAGGTCGCTCGTGGCGAACCGCCCGCCGTCCAGCGGCACCAGCGGCCGCAGGTCCGGCGGGATCACCGGAATCACGTCCAGGATCATCCAGGCCGGATTGTTCCGCTGATCCCCGTGGTCGCCGGAATTCCGGAAGGCGTCCACGATCTTCAGGCGCTTCAGCATCTGCTTCTTGCGATGCTGGCTGGTCTCCGTAGCGACCGCCTTCCGGAGCTCGTCCGCCACCTTGTCCACGTCCAGCCGGTTCAACAGCTCCCGCACCGCCGGCGCCCCGATATCCGCCCGGAACGCGGAATCGCCTTCGGCCTTGGCCTTCTGGCGCAGTTCCAGGTACCGCTCCTCATCCAGCAGCTCCCGGTACTCCACCTCCTGCTCGCCCGGCTCGATGACGACGTAGCTGGTGTAGTAAATCACCCGCTCCAGGTCCCGCAGGGTCAGGTCCAGCAGGTTCCCCATGGGGCTGGGCAGCGTCTTGAAGAACCAGATATGGGCTACCGGCACGGCCAGCTCGATGTGCCCCATCCGCTCGCGCCGCACCTTGGACAGGGTCACCTCGACGCCGCAGCGATCGCACACCACGCCACGGTAGCGGATGCGCTTGTACTTGCCGCAATGACATTCCCAGTCCTTTACCGGGCCGAAGATGCGCTCGCAGAACAGCCCATCCCGCTCCGGCTTGAACGAGCGGTAGTTGATGGTCTCGGGCTTGGTCACCTCGCCCCAGGACCACCAGTACCGCTGGCCCTGCAGCTCCAGCCGCTCGCGCTCCTTGGCGTCCTTGGGGCCCCGGATCTCCTCCGGGCTGGCGATGCGGATCTGGATGAAATCGAAGCTCGAGCCGCGCGGCTCGCGTGCGCTGCGGAAATCGATCATCGTCGCGTTCCCCTTATTCCTCGCCCTCTTCAGTGGCGCCCAGCGTCACCTTGAGGCCCAGGGCCTGCAGTTCCTTGACGAGGACGTTGAACGACTCGGGAATCCCCGGCTCGGGGAGGTTCTGCCCCTTCACGATCGCCTCGTACACCCGGCTGCGTCCGTTCACATCGTCCGACTTGACCGTCAGCATTTCCTGGAGGACGTGCGCCGCGCCGTAGGCCTCCAGCGCCCACACCTCCATCTCGCCGAAACGCTGGCCGCCAAACTGCGCCTTCCCGGCGAGCGGCTGCTGCGTCACCAGGCTGTACGGCCCGATGGAACGGGCGTGAATCTTGTCGTCCACCAGGTGCGACAGCTTCATCATGTAGATGCTGCCCACGGTGATGTCCGAGGTGAACCACTCACCGCTCCGCCCGTCCCGCAGGCGGCACTTCCCGGCCGGCGTGAGACCGGCCAGCCGCAACAACTCGACCGCGGCCGCCTCGACGTTGGCGTCGCCCTTGGGCCCCAGCATCCCCGCGAGTCCCGGCAGGCCCGCCGTCTTCAGGAGCACCTCGGCACCGAGGTCCAGCTGCTTCTCGGCATCCTTGAGGCCCGCCTTCAGCGCGGCCTTCTCGGCCTTGGACAGCTCGTCGCCGCCGGCCTCAAGCTGCGACTCGTGGTATTCCTGTTGCCGCTCCGCCGCCTCACGCAGCCGCCCGGCCCATTCCTTGGCCGCGGCCTCCAGGAAATCCCGGACCGCGTGGAACAGGTCCCGCGTGGTCTGGGACAGCGCGCGGCTGGACAGCTCGTCCAGCCTGCGGCTCTGGAGATTGGCCCCGTGCCCGTCCTCCGAGGGAAGCCGCTTCGCGTCCGCCACCAGCTGCCGGATGACCTCGGCGTCCGGACGGGGCGGCACGGCCCTGAGCGCCAGCGTGGGCCCGGTACTCGCCAACCCGGCGATCCGCAGCACCAACCCCACCTCGGCCTCGTCGGCGCCCTGAAACACCGGCGTCTGGGCGTAGAAGCCCAGGATGCCCGCGGCCCAGCCCAGGTGGGTCTCCAGGATTTGCCCCACGTTCATGCGGCTCGGCACGCCCAACGGGTTCAGCACGATGTCCACCGGCGTCCCGTCCGGCAAGAACGGCATGTCTTCTTCCGGCACGATGCGCGCCACGATGCCCTTGTTGCCGTGACGGCCGGCCATCTTGTCGCCCACCGAGATCTTCCGCTTCTCGGCGAGGTATACCTTCACCAGCTGGATCACCCCGGGGGGCAGCTCGTCCGGCTGGAGGATCTTGTCGATCTGATCCTCGGCCTTCTCTTCGATCTTGGCCCGCTCGCGGTTGGCGACCTCGATGCCCAGGCGAATCCGCTCGTTGGCCGCCTTGTTCACCACCCGCAGGGTCTTCAGGTCCACGTCCGCGAGGTCGACCTCCTCCAGCGTGCTCTTGGTGAGCTTGGTGCCGGCGGGGAGGTACTCCTCCACGGTACCGTTCTTGAGCATCAGGGCGACTTCCTGCCCCTGCAGCAGTTCCGTCACTTCCTCGAACAGCACCGCGCTGATGCGGGCCTTCTCCTCGTTCTCCAGGCGGCGCACCTCACCGATGCGCTCCCCGCGGTCCTTCTCCACCACCTGGTCCTCGACCCGGGAGAAGATCTTCACGTCGATCACCACGCCTTCCATCCCCGGCGGCACGCGGAGCGAGGAATCTTTGACGTCCTTCGCCTTTTCGCCGAAGATGGCCGTGAGCAGCTTTTCTTCCGGCGACAGCTCGGTCTCACCTTTGGGCGTGATCTTGCCCACCAGGATGTCGCCCGGCTTCACGTGGGCGCCGATCCGCACGATCCCCCGTTCGTCCAGGTCCACCAGGGACTCCTCCGAGACGTTGGGGATTTCCCGCGTGATCTCTTCCTGGCCCCGCTTGGTGTCGCGCACGTGCAGCTCGAGCTCCTGGATGTGAATCGAGCTGTAGGTGTCGTCCTTCACCAGGCGCTCCGAGAGCACGATGGCGTCCTCGAAGTTGTGTCCGTACCACGGCATGAAGGCCACCGTGACGTTGGCACCCAGCGCGATCTGGCCCCCTTCGGTGCCGGGCCCGTCCGCGATGACCTGCTCGGCTTTTACCTTGTCGCCCACCCGGATCAAGGGACGCTGGTTGATGGCCGTGTCCTGGTTGGTGCGCCAGAACTTCTTGAGCCGGTAGCGATCGTGCTGCATGAGCCGGGCGAGCGGCGTTTCCCCGCTTCCGCCGACGTCGACGCCGGTGTCCACGATGATCTCGTCGGCCGTTACCTTGCTCACCCGGCCGGCGCGCCGCGCCACCACCACGGCGCCCGAGTCCCGGGCCACCACGTCCTCCAGGCCGGTGCCCACCAACGGCGCCCGCGGGAAGAGCAGCGGCACCGACTGCCGCTGCATGTTGCTCCCCATCAGCGCGCGGTTGGCGTCGTCGTGCTCCAGGAACGGAATCAGGGCCGCCGCGATGGAGACCAGCTGCTCCGGCGCCACGTCCATGAAGTCGATGCGCGACGGCGGCAGCAACGGGTAGTCGTCCCGCTTGCGGCAGAGCACCAGGTCCGTGGTGAAGTTCCCCAGTTCGTCCACCGCCGCGTTGGCCTGCGCCACCGCGTATTCCTCTTCCTCCGAGGCCGAGAGCCATTTGATCTCGTCCGTCACCCGCCCGCCCCGCACCACCCGGTACGGCGTCTCGATGAACCCCAGGTCGTTGACCCGACCGTAGCAGGAGAGGCTGGTGATCAGCCCGATGTTGGGCCCTTCCGGCGTCTCGATGGGGCACATGCGCCCGTACTGCGAGTAGTGGACGTCCCGGACCTCGAACCCGGCGCGCTCCCGCGTGAGGCCGCCGGGGCCCAGAGCGCTCAAACGGCGCTTGTGCGTCAGCTCGGCCAGGGGATTGGTCTGGTCCATGAACTGCGACAGCTGCGAGCTCCCGAAGAACGCCTGAATCACGGCGCTCACGGTGCGCGCGTTGACCAGGTCGTCCAGCGTGATCTTCTCCGGGTCGTTGTTGATGCTCATCCGCTCCTTGATGAGCCGCGCCATGCGCGAGAGGCCCACGGAAAACTGGTTGGCGATCAGTTCGCCCACCGTGCGCACCCGGCGGTTCCCCAGGTGGTCAATGTCGTCCGTGTACCCTCGCCCCTCGGACAGCTCGATCAAGTAGCGGATGATCGCGACAAAGTCCTCTTCCGTGAGCACCGTGTGCGTCAGCGGCACGTTCACCTTGAGCCGCTGGTTGATCTTGTAGCGGCCTACCCGTCCCAGGTCGTAGCGCTTGGGATTGAAGAACAGCCGCTCCAGCGCGGCCCGCGCGGTCTCCAGGTTGGGCGCCTCGCCGGGCCGCAGCAGGGCGTAGATCTGCTCCAGGGCCTCCGCCTCGGTGGACGTGGGGTCCTTGGTCAGCGTGTTCTTGATCAACTGCGACTCGGCGCGGGCCGACGTCACCAGCACGTCCACCTTGAAGACGCCGGCCTTGACCAGCTTCTTCTTGGTGTTCTCGGTCAGCTCCTTCCCCGCCTCGAGCAGGATCTCACCGGTTTCCGGCTCCGGCACGTCGAAGGCCAGGATCGGCAGCTCCTCCCGCTCGCGCACCGTCACCGGCCGGTCGTCGTCCCGCAGATCGATGGTGGCGTAGCGGGTGTACACCCTGACGGTCTTGACACCCGCCCGGCGCAACGCGTTGTAGCGCTCCGGCGTGAGCTCGTCACCCTCCCGGGCCAACGGCTCGCCGTCGGCCGTCTCGAGGTTGGCCACCTGCTCCGCAATCAGCGCCCCGATCACCTCACGGCGCAGGACCCGCTCCTCGAACTTCTGGGTGAGGTCCAGCGACTTGGTGGCGTAGAACAGCCGCAGGATGTCGTTGTTGGTGCCGTACCCGAACGCCCGCAACAGCGCCGTCGCCGGGAACTTCTTCTTTTTGTCGATGTGGACGTAGATCACGTCGTGGATGTCCACGGTGAACTCCACCCACGACCCCCGGAACGGGATGATCCTGGCGCTGTACAGCCGCTGCCCGTTGGGGTGCACCGTTTCTTCGAACACCACGCCGGGCGAGCGGTGCAGCTGGGAGACCACCACGCGCTCGGCACCGTTGATCACGAAGGTGCCCAGGGGCGTGAGAATCGGCAGCTCGCCCAGGTATACTTCTTTCTCGATGATGTTCTTGGGCCGCTTGACGCCGGTCTCCAGGGTTTCCATCACCACCAGCCGCAGCGTGGCCTTGAGCGGGGCGGAGTAAGTCATGTCCCGCTCGATGCACTCCTCCACGGCGTACTTGGGGTCGCCGATGGCGAATTTCACGAACTCCAGCGAGTAGTTCCCATTCACGTCCGCGATGGGAAATACCTCGCGGAAGACCCGCTCCAGGCTGATGTCCGTCCGCGCGCTGTCGCCGTCGGGCGACAGCAGGGCGCTGAACGAGCGGGTCTGCACGTCGAGCAGGTGCGGCATCGGCATGACCGAGGCCAGCTTCCCGAACGTGATCACCGGCAATGTCTTAGTCATTCCCCGACCTCACGCAGCACAAAGGGCTCCGGTCCCGACCCGTCCGGAAAGTCGCACGGGGTCGGTTCGGAGCTCGACTGCGAACCAGTTTGTCGCGAACCAGAAGCCAATCGTCCGGCCTACTTCAACTCGACCGTCGCGCCCTGATCTTCCAGCTTCTTCTTGATCGCCTCGGCTTCCTGCTTGGACGCGCCTTCCTTGACCGTGCCGGGCACGTTGTCCACCAGGTCCTTCGCCTCCTTGAGACCCAGCGATGTCACCTCGCGGACCGCCTTGATCACCTGGATTTTCTTGGCGCCGGCGTCCTTGAGCACGATCGTGAACTCGGTCTGCTCCTCTACCGCCGCTGCCGCCTCTCCTGCCCCTCCTGCCGGGGCGGCGGCGGCGACTGGGGCGGCAATCGTGACCTTGAAGCGCTCCTTGAACGCCTCGATCAGCTCCGCCAGCTCGAAGACCGACATGTGGCCGATCGCTTCGAGGATTTCATCCTTACTCAGGGTTTGCGTCGCCATGCTGGTGCTCTCCATATGGTTAAATAGTCAACGGCGTCCCCCGACCACGCCTCCCCACCCCACGGCATGACGGCATGCCGTTATGCCGTTATGCCGTTATGCCGTTACGCCGTTATGCCGTTATGCCGTTACGCCGTCATGCCGTCGTTGCCGTCCGTTGCTCGCGGAGCGCCTCGAGGGCGCCGACCATTTGATACAAGAGACCGTTCATGGCGCCCACCAGCCCCGCGAGCGGCGCCTGGAACGCGCCGCCCAGCTGGGCCAGGAGCTGTTCGCGGGACGGCAGGCTGGCGAGCCGCTTGACCTCGTCCGGCGTCACCCGGCGACCGTCCACCAGACCGGCCTTTACGGCCGGCCGCTCGAACTCCTTCTGGAAATCCGCCAGGATCTTGGCGGTGGCCACCGGGTCGGCCTCGACGAACACCAACCCGGTGGGCCCGCGCAGGACGTCGTCCAGCCCGCCCGGCGAGGCGGCCTTCAAGGCCCGCAGGGCGAGCGTGTTCTTCACCACCACGTACTCGCCGCCCACCGTGCGCAGCCGCCGGCGCAGCTCCGTCATGTTCTTCACGCGAAGCCCGGTGAAATCCGTCACGTAGATCGTGGCCGCCCGGGAAAACCGGTCGGTCAGCCCCGCGACGATGTCGCCCTTCGCGGTTCGGTTCATCGGTACACCGCCACGTCAACCGGGACCCCCGGGCCCATGGTGCTGGACACCGTGACCGACCGGATGTAGCCGCCTTTGGCGGCCGACGGCCTGGCCCGCACCACAGCCTCCATGAAGCTCTGCAGGTTCGCCGCCAGCTGATCCACGGTGAAGGAGACCTTCCCAATAGGCACGTGCAGGTTTCCGGTCTTGTCCACGCGGAATTCGATTTTGCCGGCCTTGGCCTCCCGCACCGCCTTGGTCACGTCCATGGTGACCGTACCGGACTTGGGGTTGGGCATCAGGCCGCGCGGCCCCAAGATGCGTCCCAGCGGCCCCAGCTGGCCCATCATGTCCGGCGTGGCGATGATCACGTCGCAGTCCAACCAGCCGTCCTTGATCTTCTGGATGAACTCGGGTCCCACGAAATCGGCGCCGGCGGCCTCCGCGTCTTTCGCCTTCTCGCCCTGGGCCAGCACCAGGACCCGCAGCTTCTTGCCGGTCCCGTGCGGGAGCACCACGGTGCCGCGGACGATCTGGTCCGCGTGGCGCGGGTCCACCGACAGGTTCACCGCCACGTCCACCGTTTCGTCGAACTTGCCGAAGGCCGTCTGCTTCACCGCCTCCACCGCCTCCCGGGGCTGGTACGGCCGCTCGCGATGAATGGTGGCGGCCGCCGCCCGGAACTTCTTGCCCGCGACGGTCATTGGTCCACCACCTCGACCCCCATCGAGCGGGCCGTGCCGGCGATGATCGCCATGGCCGCTTCGAGGTCGTTCGCGTTGATGTCCGGCATCTTGAGCTCGGCGATCTTCTTGAGCTGCGCCCGCGTTACCTTCCCGACCTTTTGCCGGTTGGGCGTCGGCGAGCCCTTCTCGATGCCTGCTTCCTTCCGAAGCAGCACCGCCGCCGGCGGCGTCTTGGTGATGAAGGTGAAGCTCCGGTCCGCGTAGATCGTCACCTCCGCCGGGACGATCATCCCCGCCTGGGCCTGGGTTCTGGCGTTGAACTGCTTGCAGAACTCCATGATGTTCATGCCATGCGGCCCGAGCGCCGTGCCGACCGGCGGCGCCGGCGTCGCTTGACCCGCCGTCACCTGTAGCTTGACGAAGGCGAGCTTCTTCTTCTTGGGTGGTGCCACTGGTCCCTACCTCCTAGCGCCCGAACTGGGCTCCCACTGTGTCCCCGTGGTGCGGGTTGCTGCTGGTCAATGCGCCTTCAGTTGCAGGTAATCCAGCTCCACGCTGGTCGGCCGGCCGAACAGGCTCACCGCCACGCGCACCTTTCCTTTGTCCGCCAGCACTTCCTCGACGGTCCCGCTGAAATCCGTGAAGGGGCCGTCCATGATCTCCACCACTTGACCCACCAGGAACGGGATCTCGGGCTTGGCTTCCGGCTCTTCCACCGCCTCCTCGATCCCCAGCAACCGGTTCACCTCATCCTGCCGGAGGGCCTGCGGGGTCCAGTCCTGACCCACGAACTTGATCACGCCCTGAATGCTGTTGATGATGTGAGCCGTCTCCTGGTTCATCACCATCTCCACCAGGACGTAGCCGGGAAACACCTTCCGCTCCACCGACACCTTCTTGCCGTTCTTGATCTCCACCACCTGCTGGGTGGGGACCAGCGCCTGGCGGATGAGCTTCTGCTCCGCCGCGGCCGCGTCTTGCTGAATGCGACGCTCAATGAGCGAGCGCACCTTGTTCTCGTGCCCGGCCGTCGTCTGAATGGCGTACCACTTGTGCTCCATGGCGACCCCGATCACGCGAACAGGCGCCCCGGCAGGCTGACCAGGAGGAAGGCGAACACCAGGTCCATCAGGCTGATCACCAGACCGATGATGATCACGAAGATGATGATCACCACGGTGGATTTGCGCAGCTCGGTAACGCTGGGCCACGTCACCTTCCGGACCTCGGCCCGGACTTCCCCCAGGTAACGCGCCATCCGCGTCGTGGCCGCGAACACCGGCTGCCGCCAACGCACCAGCGCGGCGGCCGCCACCAGCAGCAGGCCCGCCCCAATCGCCAGCGCCAGCGTCACCTACTTCGACTCCTTATGGAGCGTGTGCTTCCCGCAACGGCGGCAGAACTTCTTCCATTCCGCCCGCTCCGGGTGCTTCCGCCTGTTCTTGGTGGTGAAGTAGTTCCGACTCTTGCAGCCGGTACATTCCATGATGATGTTTTCGCGCGCCATTCCATCCCCCCAGAGCTCGCGACCGGGATTGAACCGGTGACCTCGTCCTTACCAAGGACGCGCTCTACCGACTGAGCTACGCGAGCGAGCGGGCGACGGGACTCGAACCCGCGACCCTCAGCTTGGAAGGCTGATGCTCTACC
>DATECF010000296.1:0-2878 GCA_035287045.1 Gemmatimonadales bacterium
CGTGACTCAAAGCACGCGCCGGCGCCCATCCCCGGATGGGCGCGAACCGCGCTGCGGTCGTTCGAGGGCGGCGATGGGAGCTGGTACACGCTGGCGCGAGCGGTACGGGACGAGGAGTGATGGCAAGCGCCAACCCACCGAAGGAGCAACTGACGTTCGTCCACCATGCAGGTGGTCGATTGGCAAGGACCCATCGTGGAGATCGTCTTTGAGCGCCCGCTGACCACCGCCGCCGGCGTCCGCGGCTGATGGAGCAAGCCGGTAGCGAGGCACCGCCCGCCGAGCCAAGGACCGGCCACCCGTGCGCTACTCGAACCCGTCAGCGAAGATGGGGTCGGTGGCCAGCACCGCTGCCATTGCGTACCAGCCCAGGGCGATGCGCTGCTGGCCGTCCGCGTCGAGGTGGCCGCCGTCGTCGGTGTAGCCGTCGTAGAGCTTCTGGTAGGTCTGCCCGCCGTACTGGAAGGTGTGCTGGATCCCGCTCGGGTCCCAGGCCTCCATGTCCGCGACGTCGAACAGCAGGAAGCCGCCGTTCGCGCAGTGGGCCCTGACGGCCGCGTTGTACTGGTTGCGCAGAACGTTGTCCGAATCCTCCGTGTTCATGAGCGGCATGGTGGTGTAGACGAACGCGGTCCCGGGGTGGGCGGCCTGGAGGGCGGTCATCGAGGCGGCGTAGTCCGCCGCCACCGCGTCCTGGTCGATGAAGCACATCTTGTTCATCACCGCGTCGATCGCGGGGGAATGCCAGCCGGAGACCTGCAAGCTGTTCTCGAAGATGGTGAGCTTGTCCGACCAGCCGGGGTTCCCGCGATCGGACTCGTAGATGGTGCCCGGGATGGGGGACGCGGGAGGATCCTCGGCGCGCATCTCGGCGTCGAGGTAGGCGACCGAGCTGGTGGCCAACTGGTACCGCGTGGAGTTGGCCGCGTTCAAGTCGTTCATCCCCTGGATCATGTTCCCGCCTACCGACGCGTGGGTGAAGAACCAACGCTGCTGCCCGATCTGGTCCATCACCGACTGGGGGAGCGAGGTCACCGCGGCAACGTGCCGGTGATCCACGACCTGAGCCGCTGCTGCCTGGCCCAAACCCAAGAGGACCAGGGTGCAGAAAGCCGTTCTGGATCTCATGACTCCTCCTTCTCGCCCGCCTAGAACCTGACCAACCCTACGCTTGGAGCGCCCGGGCCGTACGTGCGGGACATCACAGGAGGTCTGGGAAGGCGGGGGTCGGGCAAAGCGACCAGAGCGATCATACGCGCGACGGCAGCTCGGCCCGCGGGTCTCAGGCTACAATCCCCCGGTCTCATGTGGCACTGCAGCGCCTGCTCTACGCTGGTCGACGACCACAGCTCTTCGTGCCGGCGTTGTGGCGCCGCCCGGGAGGTGTCGGAGGTCCCCACCGGGACGGCGCCGCGACCGGCAACGCCCACGCCGGTTTCTCCCTCGGCCACCCGCCAGGGCTCTGGCTCGGGCGGTGCCGGGCGGCTGGCTCCTCCCGCCCCCGGTCAGGGCCGTTTTGCGCCGGGCGAGTTGTTGGCGGACCGCTACCGGGTGGTGGGCCTGCTCGGCAAGGGCGGCATGGGCGAGGTCTATCGCGCCGACGACCTCAAGCTGGGCCAGCCGGTGGCCCTCAAGTTCCTCCCCGAGGCGCTGCAAGACGATGCGGAACGGCTGGAGCGCTTCTATCACGAGGTAAGGATCGCTCGTGAGGTATCTCACCCCGCCGTCTGCCGGGTCCACGACATCGGCGAGATCGAGGGCCGGCCCTTCCTCTCCATGGAGTACGTGGACGGGGAGAACCTGTCCTCGCTGCTCCGCCGCATTGGCCGGCTGCCTCGCGACAAGGCGTTAGACATCGCCCGCCAGGTCTCGGCCGGCCTGGCCGCGGCCCACAGCAAGGGCGTGCTGCACCGCGACCTGAAGCCGGACAACGTGATGCTCGACGGCCGGGGCAAGGCCCGGCTCACCGACTTCGGCCTGGCCGCCGCCGTGGCCAGCGTGCGCGGCGCCGACGTGCGCTCGGGAACGCCGGCCTACATGTCCCCGGAGCAGATCAGCGGCCGCGAGGTCACGCTGAAGAGCGACCTCTACAGCCTGGGTTTGGTGCTCTACGAGCTGGTCACCGGCAAGCGGATGTTCGATGGTCGGACCCTGACCGAGCTGGCCCGCCAGCACCAGGAGCAGGAACCCGTCCGCCCCTCCGTCCTGGTGGACGACCTGGATCCGGCGGTGGAGCGGGTGATCCTGAACTGCCTGGAGAAGGACCCGCGAAACCGGCCGGCCTCGGCTCTGGCGGTGGCGGCCGCCCTGTCCGGGGGGGATGCGTTAGCCGCGGCCCTGGCGGTGGGCGAGACCCCTTCCCCCGAGCTGGTGGCGGCTGCCGGGCGCCAAGGTGGGCTTTCGCCGGCTCAGGCATGGGCCAGCGTGGCCGTGCTCGCCGCCAGCCTGCTGGCCGCGCCCTTTCTGGCCAAGCGGTTGCTGCTGGTCCACCAGGTGCCGATGGAGAAGCCGCCGGCGGTCCTGGAGGACCGGGCCCGCGAGTTCCTGCGCAAGCTGGGCCGCGGCGCCAAGAGCGCCGACTCGGGCTCCGGCTTCTCCCTGGACCGCGACTACCTCCGGCGGGTCGCCGCCACCGATCGTTCCAAGGACCGGTGGTTGGGCCTGCGCACGGGTCAACCCCCGGTGGTCCAGTTCTGGTACCGCGAGAGCCCGAGGGACATGGTGCCGGTGGCCAACACCGAAAGCACCATCGGCTGGTGGGACCCGCCGATCGTGATCACGGACATGGTCGGAGTCCGCTACGACATGCGGGGCCGGTTGCTCGAGTTCTACGCGGTTCCCCCGCATAAGGAAGAGCCGCAGGCGGCCTCCGCTCCGG
>DATECF010000297.1:0-7971 GCA_035287045.1 Gemmatimonadales bacterium
CCGCCGGCGTGGTGCTCACGGGTGGCGGCGGGCAGCTCCCCGGCGTGGTGGAGCTTTCCCGTGAGGTGTTCGCGTCGCCGGCGCGGGCCGGCCTCCCGGGCCGCGGCGTCACGGGGTTGGTAGACAGCGTCCAGGCGCCGCGCTACGCCGTGCCGGTGGGCCTGGTCCTCTACGCGGCGCGACAGCGCGCCGGCGGGCCGCAGACGGCAACCGGGGTGGAGCGGTTGCTCGCTCCGGTGAAGCGTTGGCTCCAGGACATCTTCTGAGCACGGCTCTCTAAACGAGGCGCGCGATGGTCTTCGAACTCGAAGAAACCGTATCCCAGAACGCCCGGATGAAGGTGACGGGCGTCGGTGGCGGTGGCGGCAACGCGGTGAACCGGATGGTCGACGAGCATCTGGTCGGCGTCGAGTTCATCTCGGTCAACACCGATGCCCAGGCCCTGCTGCACAACAAGGCGGACGTCAAAGTCCAGATCGGGAAAAAGCTGACCCGCGGGCTTGGGGCCGGGGCCCGGCCGGAGATCGGCCGGCAGGCCATCGAGGAAAACCGCGACGAGGTGCTCCACGTGCTGGAGGGGGCGGATCTGGTCTTCGTCACCTGCGGCATGGGGGGGGGCACCGGGACCGGCGCGGCGCCGATCATCGCGCAGATGGCGCGCGACGTCGGTGCGCTCACGGTCGGCATCGTGACCAAGCCGTTCCTGTTCGAGGGGCGGAAGCGGATGCGCCAGGCCGACATCGGGATTACCGAGATGCGGAAACACGTGGACACCATGATCGTGGTGCCCAACGAACGGCTGCTGGCGGTGGTGGGCAAGAACGTGCCGTTCCAGGAAGCGCTCAAGAAGGCGGATGAAGTGTTGTTGCACGCCACGCAGGGCATCTCCACGCTCGTCAGCGTCACCGGACTGGTGAACGTGGACTTCGCCGATGTGCGCACCGTGATGCAGAACGGCGGGTCCGCGTTGATGGGCACGGGCGTGGGGCGCGGCGAGGACCGGTCCATCGAGGCGGCGCAGCAGGCGATCTCCAGCCCGTTGCTGGACAACGTCTCCATCAATGGCTCCACCGGCGTCCTGGTGAACATCACCGGCGGTCAGGACCTGACCCTGGGCGAGGTCAACCAGATCAGCGAGATCATCCACGAAGCCGCCGGCGATCAGGCCGAGATCATCTTCGGCGCGGTGCACGATCCCGCCATGGAGGGTGAGGTGCGGGTCACGGTCATCGCCACCGGGTTCGACAAACAGCTCGGGCAGGCGGAAGGGGCGTCGCGCGGCACGCCGGGCGTGCTGCCGTTCCCGCAGCGCGCCGCGCGGCCGTCATCGCCCCAGCCGGCTCCGGCACCTCGGCCCCGGGCGCCCGCGCCGCCCCCCGCGGCCCCGGAAGCGGGGGAGGTGCCGGAGATGGAGATTCCCACGTTTATCCGCCGGCAAATGGACTGATGCTCCGGCGACGGCCGAAAGTGACCCTGGCGCTCCTGGCCCTTTTGGTGGCCGGGCTCTGGACCGTCCTGCGGGCCGGCGAGAGCCTGCCCCTGGCCGCGCCGATCGTGGTGGAAGCACCCTTCCGCGACCTCGCGGACACGCTGCGGCGGAACGAAACGCTGTCGCACCTGTTCGGCCGGCACGCCATCGAGGGACCCGAGCTCCTCGCCGTGCTCAGCGCGGCGCCCTCCATCAAGCCGCGACGAACGCCGGCCGGCCAGGTCTTCGAATTCCGGTACCACGGGCGGGAGCGCCGCCCGGCTCGCGTGCGGGTGCGGGTCAGCGCCGATGAGCTGCTCTGGCTCCGGCGGTCTCCGGACGGCGCCTGGCGTGGCGAGGTGGAGCGGATCAATTGGGCGCCGGCGCCCGTGCGGATCGTAGGGACCGTCCGGTCGTCCCTCTACGAGACGCTGTGGGGCTTGATTCCGGACTCCGTGCTCGACGACACCCAGCGCGGTCACCTGATCGACGACCTCACCGACGGCGTGTTCGGCTGGCAGATCGATTTCACCCGCGACCTGAGGGAGGGCGATCAGTTCCGCATTCTGTTCGAACGGCTCACGTCGGATCTGGGCGAGAGGCGCTACGGCCGCCTGCTGGCGGCGCGGCTCGAGATCCGGGGCCGGCAGAACACCGCCTTCGTGCTGCCGGATGACAACGGGCGGAACGCCTACTACGACGAAACCGGCCTGTCGCTGCGGCGCGCGTTCAAGATCTCCCCGGTCCGCTATACCCGGCTCACCTCCCGATTCAGCGCCAGCCGGTTCCATCCCGTTCTCCGCACCTGGCGTGCCCATCTCGGTGAGGACTACCGCGCACCCGTCGGCACGCCGGTGAGCGCCACTGCCGATGGCACGGTGATCCGTGCCGGGCGATGGGGCGGGTACGGCATCATGGTGGGCATCCGCCACGCCAAGGGCATTGAAACCCGATACGCCCATCTGAGCAGTATCGCGGGCGGTATCAGCGTGGGCACGCGGGTGAAGCAGGGTGACGTGATCGGGCGCTCCGGCATGACCGGCCTCGCGAACGCGCCGCACGTCCATTATGAGTTTCTCAAGAACGGCGGCCATCGGAACCCGCGGAGCGTGGACCGGGGTGACGGGACGCCGGTGCCCGCGAGTCGCAACGCGGAGTTCGAGTCCGTGCGGTACCACTACGGTCGCCTCCTCGACAATCCCACGCCGCGCATCCCCGCGCCCGGCCCCACCTAGCGATCGGCTGTCGGCGATCGGCCTCGGCAATTGCCTGTCTCGACCGACAGCCCGGGCCGATAGCTGACGGTCGATGGTTGACCGCCGATCTCATGCTGGTCATTCCCGCCATCGACCTCAAGCGCGGACGCGTGGTGCGTTACGGCGAAGGCGGGCCGGATACCGTGTACCGAGCAGACCCGATCGACAGTGCGGAGGCGTTCATCGCCGACGGCGCGGCGTGGCTGCACCTGGTGGATCTGGATCGCGCATGGGACACCGGCCGGAACAACGACGTGCTGGTGCGGCGCATCGCGGGACTTCCCGGCGCGCGCGTGCAGCTGGGCGGGCGTCTGCGCCAGCCGGAGCAAGCCGCCCGGGCGCTCGCCCTCGGCGCCGCGCGGGCGGTGGTGGCCACGGGCGCGGCGGCGGATCCGGCTGCCTGGGAGGCGATGGTTGCCGCCTTGGACCCCTCGCGGCTCGCCGTGGCGGTGGAGGTGCGCCGCGGGCGGCTGGTGGATCGCGGGTCGGTCGAGGCGACGGTCCCGGCGCCGGACGCCCTGGTCCGCCGTGCCGTGGCCGCGGGGGTTCGCACGGTGATCTACCGGGACCTCGAGCGCGACGGCGGGCTGGCCGGCGCGGACGTCGCGGAAGCGTCGCGCCTCTCAGGTTTGGGCGCGGACGTCATTGCCGCCGGGGGGATCGGTTCCACGGCCCACCTGCTGGCCGCCCGTGACGCCGGGCTCAGGGGGGTGATTGTCGGCCGGGCCTTGCACGAGGGTCGGTTCACCCTGCGGGAGGCGTTGGCATGCTTGGCGTGATCGCGATCGGACTGCTCACGCTGGGGGTCGCGGGCGTGGTGTACCTGCGGCTCGAGCGGCTTCGGCTTGCCGGTCTTGGGATGACCGTGCTGCGGACCGTGGGGGTGACGTCCCTGACATTGCTGCTGATCAATCCGGCACGCACGATGCGTGTCCCCGACGCGCCGCCGACCGTGTTGCTGGATGCCTCGTTGAGCCTGGGCGCCGCCGGCGGTCGCTGGCGCGAGGCGCTGGACACCGCCCGGGCGCTGGCGGGCACCGACGGCGCGATCCTGCGGTTCGGCGGGCGGGTCGCGGCCCATGACACCACGCCCCCGGAAGATGGCCAGACGCGGCTCGCGGAAGTGCTCCGCCTGGCCCACGGACGGCCCGGCCCGGTCGTGGTGGTCACGGACGGCGAAGTGGAAGATGCCGGCACGCTGGAGCCGAGTCTGCTGGCGGGCACGCGGGTCGTGCTGCTCCCGAGGCAGGTGGTGCCCGACGCCGCCGTGCTGGATCTCGCCGTCCCCGAGCGCGTGGACCGCTCGGACTCCGTGGTGGTGGAGCTCACCCTCGGGACGTTCGGCCCGCTGGGCGCCCGGCAGGCGCGTGTCGAAGTGGCCCTCGACGGCCGGGTGCTGGCACGGCGGGACGTGGACCTCCCCCCGTCGCCGGGAACCGCGCGGCGCCGGATCGCGCTGGGACCGCAGGGGGTGGCGCCGGGCCTGCGGTTGCTGTCGGTGCGGCTGGTGACGCCGGGCGATGCCGAGCCGGGCGACGACACGCGATGGCGCTGGCTGCATGTGGAAGACCAGCCCGGCGTCGTGGTGCTCGCGTCGCCGGCCGATTGGGAGTTCCGGTTCCTGGTGCGCGAGCTGTCGGACCTGGCACCCGGCGCCGTGCGCGGCTACGCGCTGGTGCAGGCCGGGTACTGGGTGGACATGCGGACCCTCGCGCCGGTGGCCTCCGCCACCGTGAACCAAGCCGCCGCCGGCGCGAACGTGGTGGTGATCGCGGGAGCCCGAGCCACCCGCGCGGGCCGGCGGCAGGCGGTGTGGCGGTGGCTCCCGGGGGATTCCACGCTCGCCACGCTCCCCGGCGACTGGTACGTGACCGGCGACGTGCGGGCCTCACCCCTGGCCGGCCGCCTGGGCGGCGCGTCCTGGGACTCGGTCCCGCCGCTCGTGGCCCTGGTTCCGGTGGTACCCGCCGACGCGCAATGGGTGGCGCTGTCGGCGCGCCTGGCTCGCCGCGGCGCGGAGCGTCCGGTAGTCCTGGGTGGGGACTCCGCCGGCGTACGCATGCTCACCGTCACCGGCGACGGGCTGTGGCGGTGGGCCCTGCGGGGCGGGGCCGCCCGTGAGGCCTATCGTGCGATGCTGGCGAGCGGGCTCGACTGGCTCCTGGGTGGTGGTGGGGTGGCCGCGCGGGCCGCGGTAACGGCCACGGAGGTGGTTCCGCGCGGGACACCGGTAGCGTTCCGGTTCCTGGGAGACCCGGTGCCGGATTCGCTGCGGGTCTCGGTGACCGACGGGCGCTCCACCCGTGAGCTGACGTTGCGACCCGACGCCGAGGGGAGCGCGACCGCGGGGTTCGCTCCCGGTGCCTACCGCTGGAGTGTGCGGGGAAGCCCGGCGGCCGCCGGCGCCTTTGTGGTGGAAACCTATTCCGATGAGTTCCCGCCGCGCGCCGTCACCCTGGCGTCCGACAGCGGACAGGGGCGGCCCGTCCTGGCCGTCGCCTTCGCGCGGCAGCGTCCCTGGCTCTTCGCGCTGGTGATCCTCGCGTTGGCCGGGGAGTGGATCTGGCGGCATCGAAGGGGCCTGCCGTGATCGGCGGCCTCTGGCGGCGGATCCGGACCCTGGCGTTGACCGACGTCTCGGCCCTGTGGTCGGGAAGCCCGGCGGACGCGATGGAGCAGCTGGAGCGGGCCCTGGTAGAAGCGGACTTCGGCGCGGCGGCGTACGAGCTGTTGGACGCGCTTCAGGCGGACCTGCCGCGCGGCGAGCTCGCGTCCGAGGCAGCGGTGCGTGCCTGGTTGGTGCGGCGGATCGCGGCGCTCCTGCAAGACGGTGCGGATCCGGGACACCTCGAGCTGGGGGACGGAGCCGGTCCCGCGGTGCTCCTGATGCTGGGTGTCAACGGCGTCGGCAAGACGACCCAGCTCGCCAAGCTGGCGCACCGGCTGCTCAGGCAAGGGCAGAGCGTGCTGGTCGCGGCGGCGGATACCTACCGCGCCGGGGCCGCGGAGCAACTCGGCGTGTGGGCCGATCGCCTCGGTGTACCGTGTGTCGCGGGCACGCACCGGGCCGATCCTGCGGCCGTGGCGTTCGACGCCATCGAGGCGGCGGCGGCCCGGGGGGTTGGGGCCGTGCTGGTAGATACGGCCGGCCGGCTCCATACCCAGGCCGATCTCATGGAGGAGCTCAAGAAGATCCGCCGCGTGATCGCGCGCAAGCGTGATGGGGCGCCGCACGAAACGCTGTTGGTGCTCGATGCCACCATTGGGCAGAACGCGGTACCACAGGGCAAGGCGTTCGCGGCCGCGCTCCCGCTGACCGGGCTGGTGGTGACCAAGCTGGACGGCACGGCGCGCGGCGGATCGGTGGTCGCCTTGCGACGTGAGCTCAGGGTGCCGCTCCGGTTTCTGGGAACCGGGGAGGCCCTGGACGATCTGGAAGTGTTCGATCCGGTAGCCTTCGCGGAGCGGCTCCTGGCGGACTGATCGTGCTCAGGCTCGAGAGTCCCATCCAGTACCTGAAGGGCGTCGGCCCGGTGCGCGCCGCCGCGTTCGCCCGCCTGGGTGTGGTGACCGTCGAGGATCTCCTCTATCACGTCCCGTTCCGGTACCTCGACGCCACCTCGGTGACGCCCATCGCCCGCGCCACGGTGGGCCACGAGGTGACGTTGGTGGGGCGGGTCCTCTCGAAGGGCGTGCTGCCGACGCGCCGGGGGCTGCGGATCTTTCGCGCGGTATTGCAGGACCCCTCCGGCGTGATCGAGGCCGCCTGGCCGGGACAGGCCTTCCTGGATCGCGCCATCAAGCCCGGTCAGTTGCTCCTCGTCACCGGGCCGGTGAAGCACTTTCACGGGCGGCAGATTTCTCCGCGCGAGCATGTCATTCTCGAAGAGGCGGGAGAGGCGGCAGGAGCGGCAGATGCGGCAGTGGGCCTGATCATCCCGGTTTACGCGGCGACGGAAGGGCTCAGCCACCGGGCTATCCGCCGCATCATTCACGACCACCTCGATGAATTGCTCAGTTTGATCCAGGACCCTTTGCCCGACGAGGTGGGGCGCTCGGCCAGCGTGCTCCCATTACGCCGCGCGCTCGAGGTTCTCCATCACCCTGCTCCCGCTTCTGCCGCCCCTGCCACCCCTGCCACCCCTGCCGCCGGTTGGGAGGAAGGGAGGAGGCGGTTAGCCTTCGATGAGCTTCTCGACCTGCAGCTCGTCGTCACCCGCGCCCGGCTGGTGGTGAAGCGCGCTCCCAAGGGCGCCAGCTTCACCGTTCGGAAGGAGCTGACAACCGCCTTGAAGCAGGCGCTCCCGTTCGAGCTCACCCGCGGCCAGAAGCGGGTCATCCGCGAGATCACCAAGGACATGGTGTCGCGCCAGCGCATGCATCGGCTGCTGATGGGCGACGTGGGGACCGGCAAGACGGTCGCCGCGCTCTTCGCCATGCTGCTCGCCGTGGAGAACGACCATCAGGCGGTGTTCATGGCGCCCACGGAGCTATTGGCGGAGCAGCACGCCCGCACGCTGACGCAGCTGCTGGCGCCGCTGGACATCGTGCCGGAAGTGCTGCTGGGGCGGCTGAGCGCCGGAGGGAAGGCCGCCGTCCGGCGGCGGATCGTGCAGGGGAGCGGGCGCGTCGTCGTGGGGACCCACGCACTCATCGAGGAGACCACGGCCTTCCAGCGGCTGGGCCTCGTGGTGATCGACGAGCAGCACCGCTTCGGCGTGGAGCAGCGGGCGGCGCTGATGGCGAAGGGCCGCTCGCCGGACGTGCTGCTGCTGTCCGCCACGCCGATCCCGCGGACCCTGGCCCTGACGCTGTACGGCGACCTCGACATCTCGGTGCTCACCGAGCGCCCCGCCGGCCGCCTGCCAGTGACCACCGGTGTCCGGACCAACGCGCAGCGGGCGCGGGTCTATCAGTTCCTGCGCGAACAGTGCGCGGCCGGACGTCAGGCCTACGTGGTCTATCCGGTCATCGAGGAGTCGGAGCGGCTGGACCTTCGGGCCGCCACCACCATGGCCGGCGAGCTGGCGCACCAACTGGAGCCGGTCCGGGTAGGGTTGGTGCACGGGCGGATCAAGCCTGACGAACGGGACCGCGTGATGCGGGCCTTTCGGGATGGCGAGGTGGGCGTGTTGGTCGCCACCACCGTGATCGAGGTTGGGCTGGACGTGCCCAACGCCACGGTCATGGTGATTGAGCACGCCGAGCGGTTCGGGCTGGCGCAGCTGCATCAGTTGCGGGGGCGGG
>DATECF010000298.1:0-21117 GCA_035287045.1 Gemmatimonadales bacterium
CCAGCACCGCTACCGGCTCTGCGGCCTCTCCCGCCTCTGCCGCCCTCCTCTAGCGCGCCTGCGGCAGCAACCGCATCCGCGTCCAACCCTCCACCGCCCGGCCGTTCTTCTGGGCCGGGTTATAGAGGATACTCATGGCGAACCCGGCGGCGGTCCGGTCGAACAGCGGGTCGTTCGAATGGTCAATAATCTGAAAACTGAGCCCGCGCCCATCCTCGGAAACCTTGATCCATAGGGTCACCGGCGTCGGCGTACCCTGGATGCGCTGGTCCAGGGGTACCAGCGGGGCCACCGTGGCGCGCGGGGGCGCGTCGTAGCAGGCGTCGTTCCGGTTGTAGGTGGGACCGGGGTTGGTGCAGACGTCCTCCGGCCTCGCCTCGCCCCCGGTCCCTCCGGGCGTCTGCGCCACTGGCCGCCGCATGGCCACGGTCACCGTGGTGTCACGTCCGCGGGCAATCGCCACCGTCATGGTGTGCTTTTCGTAGCCGGGCGCCGTGATCTCGATCCGGCGGGAACCGGCGTCGAGCGTGAGCTTGGGGCCCTCCTTGGGCTCACCGTCCACCGTGACACGCGCCCGGGCCGGAACGTTCTCCAGAGTCAGCGTACCTGTGTTGGGCAAGTCGAGCGCGCTGGGCGGCGCTGGACCAGCCGAATCGCCACCGAGCGAGTCCGCCGGCGGCGCCACCTGCGCCACCGAATCCGGCACGGGGAGCGGCGTTGCGGGTTGCGGCTTGGGGGGGAAGACGCTCTGCAGGAACCCCGGCGCCTGGTTGCCGAGCACGGCGAAGTAGTAGTAGGCGCCGCCCCCACCACCGCTCACCAGGGCTAGCACGAAAAAGGCCCCCACCAGGACACCGCCTCGGCCCTTCCGTTTGACCGGCGGCCTCGGCTCGGCCTTGGGAATGGGCGTCGTGGGCGTGCTGGGCCGCGTCGCCATGCGGCGCGCCACCGCCCCCTGGGGCAACACCGTGGTCTCAGCCGCGGACATGGCCACCGTGGCCTGCGACGAGATCGCGGTCGCCTTCCCTTCCAGCGCGGCCGCCACCTCCTCGGCGCTCTGGAACCGGTCTTCCGGGGCCTTGGCCATCATCTTCCTGATGACCTCGAACACCTGGCGGTGCTCGGCCGTCCTGAGCGGAGGGGTCGGGAGCGGCTCGGTGATGTGCTTATAGCCGATGGAGAACGCGTCTTCCCCGTCGAACGGCACGCTGCCGGTGAGGCTCTGGTAGGCCACCACGCCCAGCGAATAGATGTCGCTCCGGCCGTCGAGCTGTTGAGCCCGCGCCTGCTCGGGGCTCATGTAATGGGGCGTGCCGATCGCCATGCCGGTGCCGGTCAACCGGGTGCCGGTCCCGGCCTTGGCAATGCCGAAGTCGGTCACCACCGCGTGGCCGGACTCGTCGAACATGATGTTGTCCGGCTTGATGTCGCGGTGGACGATCCCGTTCTTGTGCGCGTAGCCCAGGGCACTGGCCGTCTCCCTGAGCATCTTCTTGAGCTCGTGGACCGGCAGGGCCCCCTTCTGCGCGATCACGTCCGACAACGACGACCCGCGCAGGAACTTCATCACGAAGTAGATGACGCGACCCGAGCGACCGACGCGATAGATGGGGATGATGCTGGAATGCTCGAGCCGGGCCGCGGTGCGGGCCTCGCGCTGGAAGCGCTCGACGAACTCCGCGTCGAATGCCAGGGAGAACGGCAGCACCTTGACCGCGACCTCGCGGTCCAACTGCTTCTCGCGAGCGCGGAACACGATAGCCATGCCGCCGCGGCCCAGCTCTTTGAGGATCTCGTACTCGTCCTTGAGCGCGTCGCGGACGATGTCCTCCTCGGTCTGCTCCACGGGCGCCTGGCCGGTGGCCAGCGGAGTGACCGACGAGAGGTCCAACCCGCAGGAGGGGCAGAACTTGCTCTCCTGCGAGACCGACGTGCCGCAGCGGGTGCAGAACATGTCAGCGAAGGTTGCGGATGGCGGAGGGGGGTGTCAAGCGCGCCAGTTCACCAAATCCGGTGACGCCCGTCACGGGCTCAAAACGCTGTCCCGAACGCGAGATACCAGCGTGCCACACCGCTCCTGGTGTACAATCCGGGGGTGAGGGGAATCCCTACGCCGACCCGGGCGCGGAACGAAATATCCTGCGGAATCGCGGCATCCACCACGACCTCGCCCCCCACGTCCCGTAAAGCGCAAGCGTTCAGCTCCTCGCCGGCGGCGAGCACCACGGCGCAGGGGTTGCCTCCCGGCGGCTGGACCCGCCATCCTCGGCCCGCTTCAGCGAAGCCGGTGACGGAGACCCGGTCGACACCCATGGGCAGCTTCCAGACCGCCTTGGCGACCAAGGCAACCGGCACGCGGAGCTCAATGGCCCCGATGGCCGCCCGAGTAAACGGGGTGCCCACGGCCGGGTACCCTCGGAGCGGGAATAGCCTGCGGCCGGGGCCGGCCTGGTAGCCGGGCACGACCTCGATCGCCTGGCCCGAAGCGCCGCCCAGATCGTACCCGTCCGCCGAGGGACCGCCGCGGACGCCGGCCGACCCGTGCACCGCCAGCACCCAGTGGGCGAACCCTGGGAACGGCAAGGCGAGATAGCCGGACGCACCGCCACGCCCTTCGCTCCACCACCCCGGAGTGTCCAGGTCCCAGCGGTAGCGATACAGCGCCGCCATTGCGGCGCCGTTCTCGGGTGAGATGGCGAGTGCCGGGAACGAAAGGTGATGCGCCGCCACCGAGACCACCGGCCCGGCGAAGGTGAATCGGTCCCGGCTCAGGCGCAGGCCGGCCGGGCCCTGATCGATCCGATCCACCACCAAGCGATCCGCTTCGAGCTCCGCGCCGAGGCGCGCCGATAGCTGTGACCGCCATCGTCGCCACCGGATGGTCCCGCCCACCGTCGCCAGCTGTTCCAGGTCGCCGTAGGTGACCCGCACCGTGTCCACCGTGGAGTCGGGCAGCAGCACCAACCCCCGCCGCGACCGCAACGAGTCCCAGGACGCGGTGTAGCTCGCGTCCAGCCGGAACGCCTTCCAGCGCTGGTGCGACATGGACAGGCTGCCCTGGACGCGCCGTGTCGCGGGCGCCATGGCGAGCTGCGCGAAGTAGGATGTGCGACCGATGGCATCCGCGCCGTAGGTTGCAGCGCCCGCGAAGCGTCCCGCCGAGCCCACGTCGTGCCACAGCGGAATCCAGAAGCGCGGCGCCAGGGACGGCCAGGGGCGGTAGCCGGTGGATCGGCTCTGGGCAACCGCGCCGGTGTCCTGCGCGAACGCCGGTCGCGGCCGCGGGCGGGGCGCGGCACGCTCCGAGGGCTGCGCGTGCATCACCGCCCAGCCGTCCCACAGGATCGTGGCGTAGAACAGCGACCCGTCGGGTGCGGGCGCCGGCTGGCGGGCGCCGGTCGGCTCATCGGTGACCTGCACCAATGAGCGGGTATTCATCTTATACGCGAGGATCTGCGGGAGGCCGGACCGCTCCGAAGCAAACACCAGATCGCCGCCGGTGGTCCACACCGGATCGTCGTCCAGGGCTCCGTCATCGGTGATCGCGACGGCCGCCGCCGGGCTGCCGCGGTTCCACGCCACGAGGTCCCACTGCCCCCGCGCGTGACGCGCGCCGGCGAGCCATTCGCCGTCATGCGAGCCCGCCAGAAAGCCCCATGCCTCCGCGTCCGGCACGGGCACCGGTCGCCGACCGTCGCCATCGAGCGCCACCACCGCACTCGAATGGGCCGCCAGGTCCACCGCCATCAGCGGTCCGGAACCGCCGGTGAACGGACGTCCCAGCCGGTCCGCGCCGGGGACCCGCTCCCACGGTCCGCCCGGGCGCCAGCGGTAGAGTGCGGTCCGGATCTCCACCGGGGACGTGAAGTCCACCTGGCTCACATAGAGGGTGTCCCCCCGCCACCATGGGGCCACATCCCCATTGACGGGGTGCGTGGCGATGACGTTCCCCGAGCCGACATCGCGTACCACCAACCGGAGGTCGGACCGCCCATCCGCCTGCACGTAGGCGAGCCGCCGCCCGTCCGGGGACACGCGGGGACGCGGCTCTCCCCTTAGGGCCCGAACGATCACCCGGCCCCGGGACTCACCCGCTCCTCTGACCTGCCACTCGGCGCGCAAGGCGCGCCACGCGCTGTCCACGCCTACCCCGCCGGCCCCGCGCATCGCGGGGGACACGCCCGGAAACAGGAACAGCACCGGCCACAGGTTCTTCGAGGTCCGCTCCACGAACCGTCCGACGACCGAGTCACCGCGGGCCTCGCTCTGCCATTGAAAGAAGTGCGACCCCCAGGCGTAGGGACGAAATCCGCCCGGCCAGCGCGGGCTCAGCAGCGTGGCGTCGCCGGGCGCGGGCCAGCGGCGGGCCGCGGCGGCCGACGCCAGCAACTGGTCGTGCAGGCCGGCGCGTAGGCGGCCCGACGTGGTCAGCCGCGTTTCGTAGTACGTCGCCAGCCCTTCCGACACCCAGGAGGGCTGATAGCTGTTGGGAAACGACCCCGGCGCCCGGCCCAGCACTCGTTGCACCACCCGCCAGAGGCCGCGGGTCCGGTCCAGGTGGAATACGTGGGTCAGCTCGTGGGTGATGACCATTCGCAACCAGTCGTCGTACGGCCCCAGGATGGGATCACCCGCCGGCGGGGTCAGGAAGATCGCGATCCGGCTCGAGGGGAATACGGTGGTGAATCCGTTGGAAAAATCCACGTTGTCGTGCAGCGCGAGATCGATGGTCCCGCGCGGGGGCGTCAGTTCCCGGGCCAGCAACGCGTACGCCCGTTCCGCCTCGACCGCGGCCTTCTGCGCCAGGCTGGCGTTCCGCGCCTGGGCGTGCACCCGGAAATGCGTCGTGTGCCACGTGCGCCACGATCCGCTGGGGTCGGTCTGGGCGGCGAGCGGTGACACGGCGAGCAGGGTGAGCGCACCCACCGCGAAGCCGGGGCATCGCTTCCTCACCGGTTCCCTATTCACCATTTACCTCGCCACCCGACCGCGCAAGAACGCTTCGATTCCCTCGACGATCCCGCGCGCGTAGCGCCACTGCCCGTCTTCGCTCGCCAGCACGGCTTCCTGGTCGGGCAGCATCATGAACAGGCCCTCGCACAGGGCGGCGGGCATCCACGTGGGACGAGCCAGCGCCAAGTCGGCCCGGCCGATCCCGAGGTCGCGGAACCCGAACTGGCGCACCAGCGCCCGGTCCAGCGCGCGCGCCAGTTCCAGGCTCCGCGGCTGGAAGTAGTACACGCTGGTCCCGTTGTTGACGAAGGGATTCACTCCGTCCGGCAGCGCGTTGGCATGGATGGACACCAGCACGTCGGCGTCGGCCCGCTCGGCGTTCACCACCCGCGGCGCCAGGTCGATCGGCGCCTCGCTGGAGCGCAGCATGATGACGCTCGCGCCGGCCCGTTCCAGCAGCTGCTGCACCTTGCGTCCCACCGCCAGCGTCACGATGGGCTCCGAGACGCCCGTGGGTCCCACGGCGCCCAAGGGGGGATGCCCCGGATCCACGGCAATGCGACGCCCCCGTAGCGGACGGCGCGGCTCAATATCGGGAGGCCGGCGGATGGTGAGCAGCAGGTCCGACCCGCGCCACCGGGTACGATAGCCCCACACCGGCTGGGTCAGGTCCACACGGATCTCGGTCTCGTCCTCGCGCGGCTGGGCAAACGAAAGGCGGTGGACCAGCGGGTCTTCGGGCCCGTACTGCAGGAAGTCGAGATCGGCCGCCACGCCGTACAGGGTCAGGCGGAGCGAGCGTTCGTTCTCGTCCACGCGAAACGGAATCTTGGCGGGCAGGGGTACCCGCACGGTGACTGCTCCGTCCTCGGGGAACACCCGCACCGACCCACCCGTGGTGCCGCCGGGCGCCGGCGTGCCCGCCGGAAGTGGGTGCACGTCCACCGCATCTACCCAGGCGACGGTCGCGCGGGAAAGCTGGAGGCGGACCTGGTCGTTCCACCGGCCGCTCACGGCGGCGACGGTTCCGGTGGGGAAGAACCAGTGATAGGTCGCGTAGGGAGCCGCACGCCCGGCCAGTGCACTGTCCGTGCGTCCGGTGCCCGCGGTGTCGTCGTCCACGTAGATCACGCGGGGTCGCGCGGGATGCACCACGCCCACGCGCAAGGGCCAGCGGGCCCTGGCAGTGTCGTTCCCCGCGATCACTTCCACTCGCACCCAGGTGCTGTCCGTGGGGCCGGGGGCGGGCAGCGGCGACAGGACGTCCCCGGGATCGGGGCCAACGGGACCGAGTACCAAGCCGACGTAGCGATCCCACGCCCGCGGCGGCTCGGCGGGCGGTTGCGTGCCGAAGGCGCGCTCGCCCCGTTCGAGGGACTGGAATGCATCGCGGCGCACCAGCGCCAGGGTGTCGCCGGCGGGAAACAGGAGGCGCACGGTGGCGTGCGGAGTGGCCCGGACCTCGAGGCGCACCGCCTCGTCGGGGCGCACCCACAAGCCGCCCACCGGCGCGAACGACGCGGTATCCACCCAGGCCGGTGCCGCCGGAGGCTCGAAGCGGCGACGCACTCTGGCGAGGAGCGTGGCGCGGGCCGTATCGCCATCCGCCGCCGCCAGCAGGTCGAACCGGGCCAGCGTGTCCGGAGGCACCGCGAGCCAGGCGATCCATCCGCCGGTCCGGTACACGGGGACGACGACACCGTTGACCACCAGGACCGCGTCAGCCCGGTTCACGCTGCCGAATAGGAAGACGGAGTCCCTGCTCTGGATCACGACGGTGGAGTCCGCAACGATCACCAGGCCACTGTCCGTGGAGTGGCGAGCGCCCTCGCGTGGATACGCGATGCGGATGTCGAGGGGACCGGCGGGCGCCACGCCGCGACCTCGCGCCGGCGCCGGGGCCCCGGGACTGGGCCGGCAAGCGATAGTCAGCATTGCGGCGGCCAAGGCCCAGCCAACGGCGCGTGCTTGCGGCATGCGCGCGGAACCTACACAATTTCAAAGAGCTACGTCAATTCGGCGCTGGTTGACCCGCCTCTGGCCGGGGTGTAGATTGCCCGCCGCTCGAAGCCTCCTCTGTGGTCTTCCAGCCCGTGACCGACGCGCCCCGTGAGGGCGGGAACGTGACCATGCGTCTGAGGGCCGCCAGCCGGTGACCGGCGCTCCAACTCCGTTAGCACTCTCCGGAACCTGTCCGTCCTGCCGGAACGCCGTGGTGCCGGGGCTACCCTTCTGTCCCCAATGCGGCCAGCGACTGACGGCGTCCGTCACCGGGCCCGCGTGCGCGCACTGCGGCTCGCCCCTGGCGCTGCGCGCCAAGTTCTGCGCCGCCTGCGGGCGGCCCGTCGCCGGCATGCCGTCGGGCGGGCCGAACCAAATCACCCTGGCGTTGCTGGATGAAAGCGGCAAGATCCTGAACCAGTATCCGCTCACGGGTGAGGAGACCACCGTGGGCCGGGAGGACGCGGACATCGCGTTCCGGGACGACGCGTTCCTGTCGCCGCTTCACGCGCAGATCAGCGTGCATGGCGCCGAGATTCAGGTGCGCGACCTGGGCAGCCGCAACGGCACCTGGTTCTTCATCGCGGAGCCACACCGGCTGCTGGACGGCGACCTCCTGCTGATCGGCTCGCAGGTGATCCGGTTCCGGCGGCTGGGCTATCCGGGTCCGCACCCGCCGGAGCGGGACGCCACGCGACGCATGGGGAGCCTGATCCCCAGCGCGGACATCGCCAGCCTGACGCAGCTGCGGGCCGACGGCAGCGCGCGGGACGCCATTCACCTGTCGCCCGGGCGGCACGTGACCATCGGTCGCGACGAGGGCGACTGGATTTTCCCGTACGATCCCTCGATGAGCGGCACGCACGCGCAGATCCGCTCCGAAGACGCGGACTTCGTGATCGTGGACGCCGGCAGCCGGAACGGCGTGGGCGTTTCCGTCCGCGGCGAGCTACCCCTCAAGCATGGATCCCGCTTCCTGGTGGGCGACAAGATGCTCAGGGTGGAACTCTCGTGAAGCTGTGTCCCACGTGCGGCACCCAGTGGCCGGACGAGCAGAAATTCTGCCCGAACGACGGCTCGGCCTTGAAGACCTCGGGGACCAGCGACCTCGTGGGCAGCGTCATCGCGGGGAACTACCACATCGAAAAGAAGCTGGGCGAGGGCGGCATGGGCGCCGTCTACCTGGGCCAGCATGTGAAGATGGGCCGGAAGAGCGCCATCAAGGTGATGACGCAGTCCATGGCCCACGACCCGGACACCATCGCCCGGTTCAACCGCGAGGCCACCAACGCCGCGCGGATCAATCACCCCAACGTCTGCGCGATTTACGATTTCGGCGAAACGCCGGATGGCACGATTTATCTGGCCATGGAGTTCATCGAGGGCGAGTCGCTGAGCGACCTGCTGGAGCGCGAGGGAGCCCTCTCGGCCAAGCGGGCGGCGCATATCTTCCAGCAGGCGGGCGACGCCCTTCAAGCGGCCCACGATCTGGGCATCGTGCACCGCGATCTCAAGCCGGACAACATCATGATCACCCGGGGCCGCGGCGGCGCGGACGTGGTGAAAGTGGTGGACTTCGGGATCGCCAAGGCGGTGGGCGGGGAAGAAGGCCAGAAGGTCACCAAGACCGGCCTGGTCGTGGGGACGCCGGAGTACATGAGCCCGGAGCAACTGGCCGGCGACAAGCTGGACGGCCGGAGCGACATCTACGCGCTGGCGTTGGTGCTCTACCGAATGCTGACCGGCACGCTCCCGTTCCAGGCCGACAGCGCCCAGGAAGTCATGATCAAGCGGCTCACGGACGAGCCGATACCGCTCAACGCCGCGGGCACGGGCAGCTTTCCCGACCAGCTCCAGGCCGTGATGGATCGGGCGTTGCAGCGGATGCCGAGCGAACGGTACACCAGCGCCGCCGAGATGGCGCGGGACGTGGCGCACGCGGTGGGCGGCATGGTAGAGGCGGCGGCGGCTGTGGATACCGAGGGCGCCACGCAGGTGATCACCGCCACGCCGTCGTCCGGCGCCACGGTGGCGGCCACCCGGGTCTCCCAGGCCGGCACGGCCGCTCGGGGGCAGAAGACTCGCGTGCCCACGCCGGACACGCCGTCCGTGGCGACGGTGCCGCCGGCACCACCCAAGAAGAAACCCGTCATGGCGATCGCGGCGGCGGCGCTGCTGGTCGTGGGTGGGGGAACGGCCGCGGTGATCATGAGCCAGGGCGGGGCCGACACACCGCCTTCTGTGACGCCGAACACCGCTCAGACGGCGCCGGGCGGGCAAGGTTCAGAGACAGCCAGGCGAGACCCCACGGCGCAGCGCACCCAGACCGCGGGCACACAGACGACCGCCATTCCGCCAAAGGACTCGACCGCCCGAACCGAATCGCCGGCGGCGGAGCGCGGGATACCGGTATCCGATGCGAATGCCCAGGCGCGCCTGGACGCGCTTTTCGAGCTCTTTGATCTCGGTGGGAACACGCCGGCCAACGTGGCCACCGCCATCCGGGACACCGCGAACGCCTACTACGGCACCACCACGGTGTCCCAGAAGCATCGAGCGTACGCAGCGTATCTCTTGTCGAACGCGGAAGGGGCTTTGGACAACAGATCGGAAGCGCTTCGCTGGGCGAGGACCGCCGTCGACCTCGATCCATCCAACCGGGCCTATCAGGCGAACTTGACCAATCTCTCGAGGCCTCCGCAGTGAGCGCCATCCGCGTCTCGGTCTTCGCCAAGAGCGACCTCGGCCGCAACCGCGACCACAACGAGGACTGCTTCATCGTGGCGGATCTCACCACGCAGCGAGCTTCCCTGCAGCCGGAAGTCCGGGACCACGAGGTGGGGCCCAAGGGCACCCTCTTCATGGTGGCGGACGGCATGGGCGGCGCCGCCGCGGGCGAGGTGGCCAGCGATATGGCCACCAAGGTGGTGTACGAGCATCTGACCACCGAGTGGAAAGTGGACGAGGAGAGCACGCCCCAGCGCTTCGCCTATCGCCTGAAAGAGGCCGTGGAGTTGGCCAATCAGCGAATCCACGCCTACGCCAAGGAGCACCCCGAGCTGAAGGGGATGGGCACCACCACCACGGCCGTCGGCATCCTCGCCGGCCACCTGTACCTCACGCAGGTGGGCGATTCCCGCGCATACCTGGTGCGCAACGGCTCCGCCGTGCAGCTCACCAAGGACCAGTCGTTGATGCAGCGGCTGGTGGACGCCGGGGAGCTCACCGAGGAAGAGGCCGAGAAGAGCGAGCGCAAGAACATCATCCTCCAGGCGTTGGGCCCTGACCCCAGGGTTCGCGTGGACTTGACGCACCAGGAGGCTCGCAAGGGTGACGCCGTGGTGCTCTGCTCAGACGGCCTGTCCGGGCAGGTCAAGAAGGACGAGATCGCCAGCGTCGTCAACCACACGCCGGACCTGGTGGACGCCTGCAGCAGATTGATTGATCTCGCGAACGAGCGCGGTGGGCCGGACAACATCACCGTGATCATCGCCCGCCTGGACGGTGACGGATTGGCGGACCCCTCGGGCGACGAGACGGTGGGCCACGAGGTCTATCCCTTGCTCGACACCGAGTCGACCACCGAGCCGGTACCGGTCTACAAGGGCAGCGCGCCGCCACAGCCCAAGAACAAGCCCGCGGACTGACCGTGAAGCCGCAGCTCAGAATCCTCTCCGGGTTCAGCGCCGGCACCACCGCCGTCTTTTCCAAGCCATATATCGCCATCGGGAGGCATCCCGCCTCGGATCTACGCTTCGACGCCGACCAGGAGCTCGACGTCTCCGCCCGCCACGCCGCGATCCTGAAACAGGGTGACCGCTGGATGCTGCGCGACCTCGGGAGCCGGAACGGGACCCTGGTGAACGGCCACAAGATCACGGCGGACGCCAGGCTGGACGACACCGACCAGATCCGGCTGGGAGCCAACGGGCCCACCTTCGAGTTGCGGCTGGTGCCGGACTCCACGCCTGACACAGTGAGTCCACCGCCTGCGGCCGGCGCCGCGCAGGCGCCGCGGCCCTCGCTGCAATCGACTGGTGGCGAGCGCCCGGCGGCCGCGACGCGGGCGGGCCGTACCAGCACCTCCCAGCGGATCCGGGTCGAGGTGCGCCGCCAGACCAAGGGCCTCCGGACGCTGACGGGCGTGCTGTTCGGGGTGCTGCTCCTGGTGGTGGCGGCGTTCGTGTTCGAGAACCGGCGCCAGGCGGGCATCCGGGAGCGCGAAGCCCAGGCGACGCGAGCGCGAATCGACAGCGTGCTGGCCGCGTCCGAAGCGGCGGTGCAGTCATTGCGGGGTCAGGTCGCGGGGCTGGCCGACGCGCTGCGCCGGTCGCAGCGTGAGGTCGAGCGGCTCAATCGCGAGCTGGTCTCGGCCAGCGCGTTGGGCAACACGCAACAGGTGGAGGCCCTGCGGGCGCGACTGAACGGCGCCGCCGAGACGCTGCGGAACCAGCAGATCGCGGCCCAGGTGGACTACAGCGCGATCCACGCCGCCAATCAGCGCGCGGTCGCGATGATCTACGTGGAGTTTACGCCCGGTGAAGTCTTCACCGGCACCGCGTTCGCGATCACCACCGACGGGATCATGATCACCAACCGGCACGTGGTCGCGGGGCCGGACGGCACCAGGCGCCCCAGCCGGATCGGCATCAAGTTCGCGGACTCTGATCAGACGTTTCCGGCTCGCCGGCTCGCGGTCTCGCCAGATCGGAACGTGGACGTTGCGGTCGTGAAGGTAGATATCCGCGGCGGCAATCCGGCGGTAAATCCGCTCGACGCTGGGGCCAGCGTGTCTCCGGGCGATCCGGTGGCCATCATCGGATTTCCCCTGGGCGTCGAGCTACCGTCCGACCGTCGCGGCGGGCAGCAGGTGGCCCGCACCAGTCTCACGGCGGGTACCGTGAGCAAGGTCTTGACCGATCTGGTCCAAGTGGACGGTTACGGTGCCGAAGGATCCAGTGGCAGCCCCATCTTCGACGGTGCCGGCAACGTGGTGGCCATCCTTTACGGCGGGCAGCCGGGCACCGGCGGCCGCATCGTGTTCGGCGTGCCGGTCGCGTACGCCAGGCAGCTCGCCGCTCCCTTCGTCAGCCAGCAGCGATAAGCGCACCCGGCGGGTCGCGACGCGCTCGTTTCCGCCGTACCTTCCCTCCATCGCTTCACTGACCACAGATGGTGGGAGAACACGCCATGCGACGAACCGTTCGTCTGTTGCTCCGAGCGTCCACCGCGGTGGCGGCGCTCGCGGCCGCCGCGTCTGCCGCCGCCGCACAGGGACGTCCCGGGGGACTGACTCCGGAGCAAGTGCAGCAGCGCTGGGACCTGGAGCGCGAGCTGCAATCGTTGGCGGTGATCGAACGCAAGGTCATGGTGCCCATGCGCGACGGCAAGCGCATGGCCGCCGACATCTACCGCCCCAACGATACGTCCAAGACCTATCCCACGATCTTCGTGCGCACGCCGTACAACTTCAATTTCTGGGACGTGCGGAACGGCCTGCCTCGCGCCATGACCTCCGAGCTGGACGCGGTCAAGCGCGGCTACGCCATCGTCACCATGAACGAGCGCGGGCATTTCTTCTCCGAGGGGGATTACGACATCCTGGGGCCGCCGCTCAGCGACGGCTACGACGCGATCCAGTGGATTAGCAGCCGCCCCTGGTCCAGCGGCAAGGTGGGCCTGATTGGCTGCTCGTCCACCGCCGAGTGGCAGATGGCGGTGGTGTCCATGAGCCCGCCGGGCCTCGCCACGTTCATTCCGCAGGGGTTCGGGGCCGGCGTGGGGCGCGTTGGCCCGTACTATGAGCAGGGGAACTGGTACCGGGGCGGAGCGGTCCAGATGCTGTTCATCGCCTGGCTCTACGGCGAGCAGAACCAGGTGCGGCCGATGTTTCCATCCGCCACCTCGCAGGAAGACCTGGTCCGCGCATCCCGGCTCTTCGACCTCGCACCGCAGATGCCGCAGGTGGACTGGTCCCAGGCCCTGCGGCACCTCCCCGTGATGGACATCATGCGCGCGGCGGACGGACCGCGCGGCATCTTCGCCGACACTATGCCGGTCGCCACCGGCGGCGCGATGATCGCGCGGGCGCCCAACGACTCCGCCTGGTACCAGGGTGGTCTCTGGCACGACGACCTGTCCATTAACCTGCCCGGCCTCTGGTTCATGTCGTGGTACGACGTGTCCGTGGGACCCAACCTCGCGGCCTACAACCACGTCCGGAAGACGGCGACCGGCCCGGCTGCCGATCAGCAGTACGCCATCATCGCGCCGACCTTGCATTGCGCCTACCGGCGGGCCACGGAGAGCTTGGTGGTGGGCGAGCGCAACGTGGGCGACGCGCGCTACGACTACGACGCGCTCACGTACGGGTGGTTCGACCTCTTCTTGAAGGGCGAGCCGTCGGCGCTGCTCGACACGCTGCCCAAGGTCCGCTTCTACACCATGGGCCTGAACCGGTGGCAGACCTCGGACACGTGGCCCCCAGCCGGCGCCTCGCCGATGACGTTCTACCTGGAGAGCGGAGGCCAGGCCAACACCTTGAACGGTGACGGCGTGCTCGCCCCGCGCGTACCCGCCAGGGAAGCCGTGGACCACTTCACCTACGACCCCATGGACCCGGTGCCGTCGTACGGCGGCAACGTGTGCTGTACCGGGAACGCCGTTCAGGGTGGGGCCTTCGACCAGAGCACGATGGAGCTGCGGTCCGATATCCTGGTGTACACCAGCGACGCGTTGCGGGAAGGGGTAGAAGTCAGCGGCCCCATCGACGTGACGTTGTACGTCTCGAGCGACGCCAGGGACACGGACTTCACCATCAAGCTGATTGACGTGCATCCGGACGGCAAAGCCTACAATCTGGACGAGACGATTCAGCGAATGCGGTACCGTGACGGCTACGACAAGCCGACCGTCTGGATGGAGAAGGACCAAGTCTACCAGGCGGTATTTCAGCCGATGACCACCAGCAACTACTTCGACGCGGGCCACCGGATCCGGATCGAGGTCTCGAGCAGCAATTTCCCGCGCTTCGACCGCAACCTGAACACCGGCGGCAGGAACTATGATGAATCGCAGGGTGTGGTGGCGCACAACGCCGTGCATCACTCCCGCCGGTATCCGTCTCAGATCACCCTGTCCGTCGTGAGGCGGCAAGGGCAGCGGAGGGGGCGATGAAGCCCATCCTGATGGCCGCCGTGACGCTCACCCTGACCGCGCCGGTGGGCGCTCAGACGGTGTCCCCTACCGGCGGAACGGTTCCGCCCGCGGCGCCCGCCGACGTGGCGACGGTGGACGGGATCCTTGCCGCGCTCTACGACGTGATCTCCGGGCCCGCGGGCCAGGCCCGCCACTGGGACCGCTTCCGCTCGCTCTTCCTGCCGGAGGCGAAGCTGATCCCCACGGGCTTCCCGGAGGGTGGCACCAGGGCGCGAGTCCGCTACTTGAGCGTCGAGGACTACATCGCCGGCAGCGGCCCGTCGCTTGAGGAACGCGGATTTTACGAACGGGAGATCGGCCGGGTGGCCGAGCGGTTCGAGAACATCGTCCACGCGTTTTCCAGTTACGAGTCGCGCCGCACCGCGGAGGGCGAGGTCATCCAGCGCGGGATCAACAGCATCCAACTCACGTGGGACGGCGAGCGCTGGTGGATCGCGAACGTCTTGTGGCGTGGAGTGGGGCCGAACGTCGAGATACCGGCCCGGTACGTGCGGGGACGCTGAGTGGTCGAATGGATCCCCTTCGCGCGCTAGCGCAGCCGCGCGGCTACCCAGCGTGCGGCCGCCTGCTGCATCAGCGGCTGACCGTGCCAGGCGCATAGCACGGGGGCCTCGCCCTCCAGTTGCCCCGCCAGCCGAGGGTGGCCGAACAGGATGACCAGTGAGGCGGACGGAACCGCGCGGCGAATCGCCGCCAGGGAAACGCCCCCCAGCATCGCGCGGCCTTTCCACGAGCGCGGCTCCGAGTACACCAGCAGGATGCTCGAGCCGCCTGTTCCCATCTGAATCCCCAGCGTCGTGAGCCGCCGGGCAAACACGTCCCTGGAGCCCACGGCGTACGGCCCACCCACGTCGTCGTCCACCAGCCGGATCTCGAGCGGCTGCGTCAGGGAAAGCGCCTCGCCGCGTAGGACGTGTAACGTCATGTCCGCCAACGCGTCTGCAAACGCCGCATCCTCCCCCAGGTCCGGGGCCGTGGGATCGATCGCGTCTACGGCGTCCGCCAGCCGCGCGATCCGGCCGAGCGCGTCGTCAACCCGGGCGCCGGGGAGCGCCTTGCCCGCAGCCGCATTCAGCGCCTTCACCACGGCCTCGGCGTCCTGCGGGTAGAGCAGTGCGTCGGCGCCCGCCGCCACGGCCGCGACCACCGCGCCCGCGGCACCGCGCCCACGCAACACCCCCTCCATGATGAGTGCATCCGTGACGATCACACCGTCGAAGCCCAGCGCCCGCCGCAGATGGCGCAGGATCGGCGTAGAGAGCGACGCCGGCAATCCGCTGGAATCCCAGCCGGGGTACGCGACGTGGGCGGTCATGACCGAGCGCGTGCCCGCCGCGACCGCGTCCGCGAAGGGCTTGAGATCGGAAGCCGCAAGGGCGTCCAGCGTCGCGTCCACCGCGGGCAGCGTCTCATGACTATCGAGCCTGGTGCGGCCGTGCCCGGGATAATGCTTGGCGCTGGTCGCAACCCCCTCGGCCTCGGCCCCCCGAACCCACGCGGCCACCTGCGCGCCCACACGGTCGGGAAGATCCCCGAAGCTCCGGGTCTGCACGATGGGGTTGTCGGGCTGGACGTCGAGGTCTGCCACCGGCGCATAGACCCAGTTGATGCCCGCGTGGCGGGCTTGGCGGGCCGTGATCTGCCCGCACCGGGCCGTGAGCTCGGGATTCCCGACGAAGCCAAGCGCCGCGGGAGGCGGTAGGTGGGTGCGGTCGGTGAATTGTTGACCCACGCCGCGCTCGAAGTCCGAGGCGAGCAGCAGCGGGTGGGGCGCCGCGGCTCGGAGGTCGCGGATCAGGCCGCCGGCCGCCTCCGCGGTGCCACCAAAGAAGATGTAGCCGCCCACGCCGAGCTTGAGGGTCCGCTCGATGCGTGGACGCTCATGGTCGAATCCGGTGCGCCGCCGCCAGCGGAGCGCCGGGAAGACCAACCGGGCCACCGGCGTCACGGCGGCGTGATCCTCCCCAGTACCCGGGGACCCCGCGCCCCGGTAGCACTAGGCACGTTTCCGGCTTTGCCCCGGAGCGCGAGCCAGCCCAGGAAGGCGAACGCCACCGCCTCCTTGGCATCGCCGTCGAAGAACTCGTCCGTAAAAAGGCGCACCGGCCAGCCGGGCAATGTCGCGGCCAGCTCGCGCATCAGCGTCGCATTCCGCGCACCTCCGCCGGCGACCACCAGATCGCGCGGGCCGTCCTTCGGTAGCCACCGGGTCACCTGATCCGCGATGGAGCGCACCGTGAGCGACAGCGCCGTCGCCACCACATCGGCCGGGGTCGCTCCCGGTCGCTCCGCCAGCGCCTGCGTCCGGAGCCGCTCCGCGAACGCCTCGCCAAACGTCTCCCTGCCCGTGCTCTTGGGAGGGGGCGCCTGGAAGTAGGCATCCGCGAGCAAGGCCTCCACCACACGGGGCACGGCGGTGCCCTGCGCGGCCAGCGTGCCGCCCTCGTCATACGCCAGGTCCGGACGGACCGCCCGAACGACGGCATCGAGCACCGCCACGCCGGGTCCGGTGTCGAACGCGGCCACTCCGGTCACCCGTCCCCGCTTCGGGACCCAGGTGACGTTCGCCATGCCACCGATGTTGAGGAGCGCCCGCCCGCGACGCGGGTGACCAAACAGCAACGCGTCGGCGATGGGCACCAGCGGCGCCCCCTGGCCCCCAGCGGCCACGTCGCGGGAGCGGAAGTCGCTCACCACGGTGACCCCGAATCGCTCCGCCAGGACGGCGGGATCACCCAGCTGGAGCGTGGCCCGGCCCGGTTGGTGCCAGATCGTCTGCCCGTGCGACGCCACGAACGCAAGGTCCGTCGGCTTGACGCTCGCGTCGTCCAGCACCTGCTCCACGGCCGCCGCGAACCGCTGGCCCAGCCAGACGTTGAGCGTCGCGAGGTCCCGCGCCGTGCCGGAGGCGATGGCGTCGAGGAGACGCTTCCGCCCGGGCGGATCGTACGGCTCGCTCACGAACCCTCGCAGGGTCACGCGATGCCGCGGTCCCATCTCCACCAGCGCGGCGTCCACCCCGTCCAGCGACGTCCCGGACATCAGGCCGACCGCGAGCACCGTCATGAGACGGGCGGCGGGTTCCCGGCGGCCCGGCGCACCATGCCACCGGCCTCCTCCAGGAGGCTCTTCGCCGCCACCCGATCCACCCCCCGGCGCACCATCACCACGGCCAACTTCACGCTGCCGCCCGCCTCCTCGATGGCGCGCCGCGCTCGCTCGCGATCCACCCGGCACGCCTCCATCACGATACGCTCGCCGCGGTCCTTGAGCTTCTCGCTCCAGGCCATCAAGTCCACCATGAGGTTCCCGTACGCTTTACCCAGCCGGATCATCGCGGCGGTGGTGATGGTGTTGAGCACCAGCTTGGTGGCGGTCCCCGCCTTGAGGCGGGTGGATCCCGTGAGGACCTCCGGGCCCGCGCGTACCACGATGGCGACGTCGCAGGCCCCGGCCAGATCCTGGGGTGGGTCGGAGCAGGTGAGCAGGGCGGTCCGGGCGCCCACCCGCCGGGCCCGGTCCAGCGCGGCCCGCACGTACGGTGTCGTACCACTCGCGGCGATCCCGAGGACCACGTCCCTGTCGGACACGGCGTTCGCGTTGAGATCGTGCACGGCCGCCGCCAGGTCGTCCTCGGCGCCCTCCTGGCTGCGGGTGAGCGCCGGCAGCCCGCCGGCGATGATGCCGACCACCATGTCCGGCGACGTGCCAAACGTGGGCGGGCACTCGGTGGCATCCAGCACGCCCAGCCGGCCGCTGGTGCCGGCGCCCACATACACGAGCCGCCCTCCGGTGCGGAACGCCTCTACCACCAGATCCACGGCGTGCGCGATCTCCTCCCGGCACGCGTGGACCGCGTCCGGCACCAACCGATCCTCGGCGTTCATCAGGTCGACGATTTCCTGCGAGGACGCGACGTCAATCGCGTGGGTGCGGGGATTCCGTTGCTCGGTCAGTCGGGGATCGTGAAACTCGGGAGTTGACATCGGTGGCCCGGTAGGGGATGCTAAATCTCCACGCTCCCCATGCACCGGTCAACGAGTACGAGGAAATCCATGGCCCACGTCTCATCGTCCGCCCGCTTGTGGCTGCTCGGCATTATCCTCTTCGGCGCGTGCGCCCCAGCGCCGTCCGCGCCTCCGGAGCCGGTCGCCACTCGACCGCCCGCCAACGTGCCCGCGGCGTGGCCCATGTTCGCCCGCCTCAAGGCCGACACGGCGACGAGCGGCATGGTGGTCTCCGGGAGCCCCGTAGCCAGCCAGGTGGGCGCCGAGATCCTCCAGCAGGGCGGCTCGGCGGTGGACGCGGCCGTGGCTGTGGGCTTCGCGCTCGCGGTGGTGCATCCCGAAGCCGGCAACCTCGGCGGCGGCGGGTTCATGGTGATGCGGTTCGCGAACGGCAAGGCCCAGGCGCTCGACTACCGCGAGACCGCTCCGGGCAAGGCGAGCCGGGACATGTATCTCGACCCGCAGGGCAAGGTCACGGACCGGAGTCTCACCGGACACCTCGCGGCCGGCGTCCCCGGAAGCGTGGCGGGGCTGGCCGAGGCGCACCGGCGCTACGGGACGCTCACCTGGACCCAGGTCGTGGCACCGGCGATTCGCCTGGCCCGCGACGGGTTCGTCGTCGACGAATTCCGCTCTCGCTCCATCGCCGGCTCGGCCACCCGGCTGCGCCGCTTCGCCGCGTCGCGGGCGCAGTTCCTGCCCGGCGGCGCCGCGCCCAGGCCGGGGACGACGTTCAAGCAGCCCGACCTCGCCGTGACGCTCCAGGCCATCGCCGACAGCGGCCCGCGGGCGTTCTACGAAGGGCGCACGGCCGATCTGATCGTCAAGGAAATGGCGCAGGGTGGCGGCATCATCACGAAGGCCGATCTCACCGCCTACCGGGCGGTGTGGCGCGACCCGATCGTCATCAAGTACCGAAACCACACCATCTATTCCATGCCTCCGTCCAGCTCGGGCGGGGTCACCATGGGCGAGGCACTCAACATCCTGGAGGGCTACGACCCGGTGCCGGAATTCGGCAGCGCGGCCTACGTCCACCTGTTCGCCGAGGCCATGCGGCGGGCCTTCATGGATCGCAATCAACACCTGGGCGATCCCGCGTTCGTGGAGATGCCGCTCGATCGCCTGCTCTCCAAGCGATACGCCGCAGACCTGCGCGCCCAGATCCAACCGGACCGCGCCACGCCCACGCCGGCGTTCGTCTCCGGCACGGGTGAGGGCGACCATACCACGCATTACTCCGTGGCGGACGCCGCCGGCAACGCCGTGAGTGTGACCACCACGCTGAATTCGTCGTACGGCAGCGCCGTGACTGTCGCCGGGGCGGGCTTCCTGCTCAATAACGAGATGGACGACTTTGCGGCGGCGCCGGGCACGCCCAATCAGTACGGCCTGGTCCAGGGTGAGGCCAACGCGATCCAGCCGGGCAAACGCATGCTCTCGGCGATGACGCCATCGATCGTGGTGGACCGGAGCGGTCGGCTCAAGATGGTGCTGGGCTCACCCGGCGGCCCCACCATCATTACCAGCGTCACCCAGGTCATCCTGAACGTGCTCGATCACCACATGTCGCTCGCCGACGCCGTGGCGGTGACCCGGGTCCACCACCAGGCCCTTCCGGACCAGATCAACTACGAGCGCGGCGGCCTCTTGCCCGCGGTGGTGGCCAGCCTCAAGGCCATGGGGCACGCGGTGGACGAGCGCTCCGGGTACAGCGGGGATATCGCGGCTATCGAGCGACGCGGTAACGCCTGGATCGGCGTGCCAGATCCGAGGCGCGGAGGGGGGGCGGCGGGGTACTGAATGAACAGCGGGGGATGGAAGAACGTCGTCCTCCATCCCCCGTCAGCTGTGGCTAGCCCGCTATCTCTGCCATGGTAAACGGCGCCGTCAGCACGATCCGGACCAGCCCACCCGCCGGCAGGATGATATCGATGTCGCGCGTGGCTGCGGCGACACCCGCTCCCGCGGCCGCCCCGGCGGCGGCTCCAACCGCCGTGCCGGTCTTGTTGCCACCGATCAAGCGGCCCGCCACGGCCCCGACCACCGCGCCCGCGCCGACCTTCGCCGCGTCGCCGGCGGTCACCCCGCGACCCTTCATGTACGTGCCCAGGGAATCCGACGTGGCCTGCACGCCGTACGTCTTGCCGCCGAATTGCACCCGGTCAAAGGTGAACGCCATCCGTCCCTGACCGCCGGGTGATTCCGCCGGCGCGATGTCGGAGATCGTGCCGAGGAATACGGCGCCCGCCGGAATGACCGAGCGTCCCCGCGCGTCCTGGATGGCGGAGGCGGTCGTCGCCATCACCGGATCACCGACCTTGTTCTTCCGCGAGTGCAGTGTATCGCTCGCGAACAGCTCGATGGTCGTCCCCGACGTCAGCGACAGCGGGGTAGGCCTTGCCGCCGGCGGCTGGGGCCGGGGCCGGGCCGGCTGGGTGGCCGGCGGTTGCGTCGCCGTTGGGGCCGCGGGCTGATCGCTGAGCGCTGCCACGGACTCCGCAGGAGCCAGGCTCAGGTCCCGGCCCTGCTCGGGCGTCTCTTCAGACGACTCACCCCCGCCGCAGGCCAGGAACGCCGCGGCCAGGCCCAGCGCCAGAGAGACCCTTGCCTTGCTGTACATACGACATCCTCCCCTGTAACGAGACGTGCCCTGACGGATGGAACCGTCAGTCCAGTACCCACAGGTCGTGTCGGGTTGTTCCCGTAAGCTGATCGGCGGTCGCAAGCCGCGCAAGCGGCTCATAACCTCGATCGAATGAACTCCGGTGTCAGCGCCTGAAGCCAGCCGGCGAGGAGCGAGAAGTATCCGGTGGCCACCAACAGGCCGACGGCCACCAGCAGGGCGCCCGACAGGCGCGTCGTGAGCGGGATGAACCTGCGGTAGCGGCGGAACCACTCGATGAACCGTTCCACCGCCACCGCCGCCAGCAGGAAC
>DATECF010000299.1:0-6345 GCA_035287045.1 Gemmatimonadales bacterium
GGCCGTGGTGTGGACGCCGATCCGGCCCTGAGCGGATTGTACGGAGCGTTAGGGCGCTCGGTCGCAGCTAGCGCAGCACCTGCGGCCGATCTCGTGCACCGTCCAAGCGTCAGGCAAGCCATGGAGTCGCTATCGCATTGACCTATGCCCGAGTGAGGGGCGACGTTCGAGCGAGCACCGCCTCGATTCTCTTGGCGAGATCACCCTGGGGCGGAGGCGGTGACGAGGGCCAGCGGTCCCTCAGCGCTGAACAGGGGCGCGGGTCGGCTGGCGCGGCGACTCGGGCCCTTCTCGTTTCACGGCCCTGGGCTGTCGTGACCATGGGTGTCAACGCCCGCCCGGACGTTGACGGCTTCGCCATCCACTTACCTCACTGAAGGAAGGTGAGGGCTCCAGCCACCGCGCACCTCATCACAACCGCCACGCTTGAGACTTGAAGGGCGACGGACCGGATCTGGTCCATCACGGTCGCAGCTCGAACCAGGGCGTTCGAGACTTGAGCTGACACGGTCGGGACTTGAACCAACACGGTCGGGACTTGGACTGACACGTTCGAGACTTCCACCGCCTCGGTTCAGGTCCTGACTGCCTCGGTTCAAGTCTCGAATGCCCCAGTTCAAGTCTCGACCGCCTCAGTTCAAGTCTCGACCGCCTCAGTTCAAGTCTCGCATGCGTTAGTTCAAGTCGTGAACGCGTTGGTTCAAATCCCGAATGCCCCGGTTCAAGTCGCGAGTGCCTCAGTCCAAGTCTCGAATGCCTTGGTTCAAGTCGCGAATGCCTCGGTTCAAGTCTCGACTGCCACGGTTGAAGTCAGGTCTGAGACGGGTCCAGCTCCGGACGTCTCCGCCAACGTGTGACAAATCAACGCCTTACTCGGGTTTGAAACTTTTTCGGTCTGACTCCCGTATTGTAAGGGTTGTGCCCCAGTCGGGGAGAAAAAAGACAGCAGCCGTATAGCGCGCGCGATTCGACTGCACAGTGAAGGCCACTCATCACGTTCTCACGTGGAGGTGTGTCATGGCTGTGCATATGGACCGGAGTCTGCGGCTCCCGGAGACCGAGTACTTCCCCGAGGTCTGCCCGAAGACCGGGATCGCGCTCCATCACACGGTGTGCGACGACGCGTGGACCACGGTGGAGCTGTGGCGCAAGGACCGGACCAAGAGCGGTAAACCCCGCCGGGTCGGCACGGCGTACCTCATTGACCGCGACGGGACCATCTACGAGCTGTTCGACCCCGCGGCCTGGGCCTTTCACTTGGGGACTTCCTGGCCGGGCGACCTGCGGATTCCCTTCGAGCGGCGACTCATTGGGATCGAGATCGTGAGCGAAGGCGGCCTGATCGAAGAGGGCGGCCGGCTCTACGCGTACGATCGGGTCAGTCCCCTGCTCACCAAACCGAAGGCCGAGGCGTTCGACGCCGGCACGCCCTACCGCGGCTACCGCTGGTTCGACCGCTACGAGCCGCAGCAGCTCGAAGCCCTGGGCCGGCTGGTGGGCGAGCTGTGCAACCGGTTCCCCATCCCGCGGGTCTATCCCGAGATGCCGTTCGTGTACTACGGCGACGCGCTGGCCTCGTTCGAAGGGGTGATCGGCCACGCCATGGTGCGATCCGACAAGAGCGACCCGGCGCCGGACCCGCGTCTGTGGGAAACCCTGCGGGACGTGGCGGGCTTGGAGCCCGTCCCCGTCCAGCCCACGGCCCGGTCCAGGGCGCCGCTCACCGGGAGCGAGATCGAGAGCCTCTTCGCCGCCAACGCGCGCCGGCTGAACCGGATGGAGGTGGGCGCGGGGAGCCTGGTGAAGGCCCTGCTGATGTCGCTGGAACGGCGGCAGGTCTATCTGCGGTTGCAGGAGCCCGACGAGGGCGCCTACGCCGTCGGCTACGAGGTGGTGCGGGGGGACCACCGCCAGGTGGCGCTGCTCGCCCGTGCCCTGGGCTTCAAGAGCGTGACCGACCGCCTGCTGGAGGTGCACCATGCGTGACTCCACGCGGAACCTCGTCATGGTTGTCGGTCTCTCCGGCCTCATCGTCATCGCGGCGGGCGCGGTGGGCGTCAATCGGCAGGCGATCGCGCGAGCCCGGGCCCAGTCGCTGGCGTTGAAGGACCAGCGCGACTCGCTGCTGGCGGTGGCGGCGGCCCGCGAGGCCGAACGCGCGGCGCTGGCGGCCCGGGCGGACACGCTGGAATGGCAAGCGCACCAGCTCCGCGACTCCGTGGACCTCCTGGAGCGGCAGCGTGCGGAGGCCCAGCTCGGCGTGCGGCAGATCCGCACGCTGGGCGCGCTCCAGACTCGGCTCCGGCAGGCGTTCCCGGAGCTGGGCCGGGGCGGGTGGGGGCTCACCAGCCTCCCGGCCTACCAGGGCGACTCCATCGGGATCGAGTACCTGCTGGTCCCGGCCTGGTTCGCGGAGACCTTCGTGATTGACCGCGCCAACGCCCGGTCCTGGCGGGCGCAGCGGGCCAAGCTGCTGGCGGTGGACTCGCTGCGGATCCGCGTGGCGGCGCTCCAGGACTCGGTGGTGGTGCTCGAGGCCGCCAGGGCGGACGCGTTCCGCGCCGGCTACGACTCCGCATACCGCAGCTCTCAGGACCTCACGCAGCAGTACATCGCGCAGCTGAGAAAGCCGCGCCTCAACCTCGGATCCACGGTGGGGCTCCTCCTTGGGGCCGGCGCGTGCGTGGCCGCGGCGGGAGCCCTCCGATGACTGATGAACCGCGCCGCGAGGTGGCTGAGCGGTTCCCTACCAACCGCCGTGCGCGGCCGCCGCCCCGCCCGCGGAAGTCCCCGGACGTTCACGCGGTCCCACGCGAGTCGCTTGGGCCCGCACAGCCGACAACCTCAACCAGGAAGGGCAATCACTTATGGCGAACTTTCCCAGTCGCGAGACCGACATCGCTCGGCTCGCGCAGGACGTCATCAACGGTCTGCGGGCGAACCCGGATGTATTCCCGTCGCCGCCCTTCGGACCGGACGAGCTCGAACAGGACCTCGTCACGTACGGCACCAGGCGGGACAGGGCCCTGGTGTCTCATGCCGGCGCGGCGCAGGACACGGCCGCCAAGGATGAGGCGCTCTCTACGATGGTGAAGAAGGTGAAGGGCGAGCTCCGGTACGCTGAGGCCGTCTCGCACAACGATGACGGCAAGCTCCAGCTCATCGGCTGGGGAGGGCGCCGCGCTCCGACGCTCACCGAAAACCAGTCCCCGGGTCAGGTCATCACCCTCGAGGTGGTTCGCGAGGGCAATGGCTGGGTCCTGCTGGGGTGGCAGGAGCCGTTCGACGGCGGGGAGGTGTCCGCCTACAAGGTCCAGCGCCGCAAGCGCGACACGGGCGACTGGATCGACGTCGGGACGGCCGTGGAGCCGGAGATCATGCTCAACGAGCAGGATCCCGGCGTGGAGTGGGAGTACCGGGTCATCGCCATGAACAAGATGGGCGAAGGCCCGGTGAGCAACATCGCCCGCGCGGTGCTGTAAGGCCGCATCAACCACGAACCTCAACCACCCGCTCCGCGCGACCCGAGACGCGCGGCGCGGGTGCTCTCGGGATTCCTTTTGAGGGTGGAATGGGAGGACCTATGCTGACCCTGGAACCAGGAGTGCTTGACGGTTTGCGGCCGGCCCTGCAAGCTCGCGGCGTGAACGCCGAGACGGCGGTGTCGCTGGACGCGCTGCGGGAGGCGCTCGCCGGACGCTACCGGGTGGTGGGGGAGCTGGGGCGCGGGGCCTACGGGGTGGTGTTCCTGGCGTACGAGGAGGCGCTGGAGCGGCCGGTGGCCCTGAAGGTCCTGCCGCCCTGCTTCGCCGCCCAGCGCGAGACGCGCGCGCGGTTCTTGAGGGAGGCCCGCACCGCGGCCAAGCTGTCGCATCCCCACATCGTGCCCATCCACTCGGTGGAGGAGACGGACGACTGGGTCTTCTTCACCATGGACTACGTGGACGGGGAGACCCTGGGTCAGTGGGTCCTTACCCACGGGCCCCTCCCGGTGGGGGAGGCGACGCAGGTCCTGTACGACGTGGCGCAGGCCGTGGGCTACGCGCACGCCCGCGGGGTGATCCACCGGGACCTGAAGGCCGACAACATCCTGATGGAGCGCGGCACCGGCCGGGTGCTGGTGATGGACTTCGGCATCGCCCGAGTCGAGGGGCAGCCCGACGTGATCCGGGAGGGCTACGTCGCGGGCACCGCTGCGTTCATGAGCCCCGAGGTGGTGCGGGGCGGGCAGGCGGATGAGCGGAGCGACGTGTACGCCCTGGGGGTCACGGGCTTCTTCGCGGTGACGGGCTACGTCCCGTTCGACGGCGAGACCCTGGACGACATCTTCGCCCAGCACCTGCTGGCGCCGGCGCCGGCGCTGGCCGTCCGCGGCGAGCACCTGGACCTCACCTACTCGCGGGCGGTGGGCCGCTGCCTGGAGAAAGATCCGGATCGGCGGTTTGCCACGGCGGATCTCCTGGCCGACGAGCTGGCCAGGGCGCCGGAGTTGAGGCGGCGCGATCTGCCGGTGCCGTTGCACGCCTTCGCCGAGCGGGTGCGCCGCCATGCGGAATCGAACCGCGGGCTCTCGGTGCTGGTGGCGGTGGCGTTGATGTTCCTGCTGAGCGGGATCTGGCTCTCGGATTGGGTTGGAGTCGCCTTGGCAGCGGGCTTCCTGGGGCTGGTGGTGGCCAGCACGGGCCTGGCCCTGGTACCGACGCTGCGCCGAGTGCTCCGGGAGGAGAACTATGCCCACGCGGACATCGTGCACGCGTTGAGCGTGGACCTGGAGCGTCAGCGCGAAGTCCGGGCGTTCGAGCTGGGCAATGTGTCGCTGCGGCCGGCGCGGATCGCGCGCCAGGTGGCGTTTGGAGGGCTGGGCGTAGTGGGGTTAGCGGCGGCCTGGAGCATCGCGGGTCTGGATGCAACGGTCGGCTTGGGGGCGATGTACGGCGGGGTCCTCGTCGCGATGACGGCCGGCGTCATTGGGTTCTTCCACACTCGGCGGCGGCGGAACGTCGCCGGGGAGTGGTGGCTCAAGTTCTGGCGGAGCCGGGCCGGGGAGTGGGTGGTGCGGTTGGCGTCGTTCCGGCTCGAGAGTCGGCCGGCGCCCGAGTCGGCTCCACCCGAGGTGCCCATGCCCGCGCCGCCATCCTTGAAGCCGGTACCGGCTGAGACCCCTCCGGAACTCCTGCGCCAGGTGCCGGCCATGAGAAAGCTGGCGGCGTCGCGGATTCAGCGGCTCAACCATTGGGTGCATGGGACCAACACGTTCGAGACTGGTGAGCGGCCGCAGGTCGCCGTTCCGCCGGACGACGTGCGGCGGCGGTTGAAGGAGAGCCACGAGGAGCTCCAGCGGCTCCGCTATCGGCTGGCGGCGGCGCGGCCGGGGGAGAGCGCTGAGCGGCTGGCGGCGGACTTTGAAGCGCTGCGAAGGCTGTGCGACCTGGTGGATGGGCTGTTGGGCGGCCCCGGCGGCGAGGGTGGCGAGGCTGATCCGCCATCGTGACAGGGAGGTTTGCCGTGTTGACGTTGGCGAGCAAGAACGGGAAGCGGCGGGGCCGGGCGAGCGCGCCTGACCGCCCGGGTGACGCGGGCTTCGGCGTGAGCTGGGGCATGACCTTGGCCGCGGGCTTCAGTTGCTGGCTGTTAGCCATCCGCTGGGTGAGCGGGCCCGGTGTGTTCGAGCGCCTGGGGCTCACGGTGTGGGAGCTGGCGCAGCTTTACTGCGCCGGCTGTGCGGCGGCCGGGCTGGCGTTCGACGCGCTCGGGCGAGTGCGACACCGAGCCCTTGGGGCCCTGCTTCAGTATTTGGCCATGATGCTTCCGCCCATGGTCGCTATCCCCCTGAACATGTCGCTCAGCCGTGGGCGCCTCCTGTTGCCTCCCGGTGAACTGGCAGCCGTCCTGATGGTCGTGGCGGTGGCTATGGGGGTGTTGTGGTTCTTGGCGTGGCGCGAGGACCGCCGGGCGGCGCCGCCCAGCGGCTCGCGGCGGGTCTTGAGGCTCGAGCGCGACTTCGAGCGGCGTCCTTGGGAGAGCTGAGGCGTTGAGAAGCGCGAAGGCCAACAGTCCTTATAAGGTCATCGAGCTGCTGGGCCCGGCCGAGGCCCGCCGGCAGCTGGCGGGCTGGGTTCTGGTTCCCACGTCGTGGGTCGCCGCTGGCCGTAGGGCTCAAGAGGGGCTTCCCCCTCCGGGCCCATAGGTGGACACGCCCGGACGGGCGTGTCCGGAAAGAATGCCCGGAGGGTTGCTCTCTCAAGAGCAGAGCCCAATCGGGCTCTATAACCTTACCGTTGCACAGTGACTAGCGCCCCGCCCTCAACGACAGCACCTCCCGGCTCGGGGACAGCCGTGTAACGG
>DATECF010000300.1:0-2226 GCA_035287045.1 Gemmatimonadales bacterium
TGCGCGCCTTCGACGCCCTGCTCACCAGCCGCAACGGCCACACCACTGTCGCCATCGAGGCCATCACCCGTCTCCGGGACGCCCAGGCTCAGCTCCGCGCCATGGCCCGCAAGCAGCGCGACGGCCAGGCTACCCGCCTCGTGATCCTCCTCGCAGCCGGCCACGCCAATCGCGCGGCGCTCAACTCGGCAGCAGACGTCCTGGCAACGGCCTTTCCGCTTGGCACCAGGGCGACCCTCGCGGCTCTCGCGTCGGGCGACGACCCCGGCGCCAACGGGATCGTCCTCCTGTAGCCCATCCCCCCGCGCGGACTGCCCGGGCAGCTACCCACGAAAACCATCGGACCGATGACCCCGCCGGTCAGCAACCACCGTGTCACGCGCGCATCACCCAGGCGCTTCTCCTCGTTCGCTAGATCGCCAGCCCGGCACCAATCGCCCGGGCAACCACGCCCGCGGTCGCTCCGATGAGAATGGCTGCCAGGGTTCGCCAGATCCAGTCGTCGATCGGCCACTCGGGGATGGCCTGCACCTTGCGCTCGATTTCGGCCGCCGCGACCAGGCTCGCCGACCGGGCCGCCAGAGCCTGCGCATCGGCTTCCCCCTCGAGCAGTTCCACCGCATTGCCGTACAGGCGCCGCGCCCACGCCAGCCGCTCGGCCTTCGCCGCGGCGAGTTGGTGGTGCAGGCTGCTGAGCGACAGGAAGAACAGGCTCACGCTGACCAGGAGAATCAGCAGGTTGATCACCCATGAGCGCACGTCACTGGTGGTGACGGCGAAGACGGGCGCAAACGCCAGCAGGAAGATCCCGAAGCCGGCAAACGCGAGTCGTCCAAAGGCCTTCAGTCCGAGTCCCGGATCGGCGTGGAAGGGGCGCAGGCGCAGCGGGAGCGCCCCCACCCGATAGATCGAGTACAAGAGCGCGGCGACCGCCAAGAGGTAGCCAGCGCTGACGAGGTTGGCGAAGAAGGCGGGCACGATGCGAAGCCCGGTGGCCAAGGTCGGCGCAGCTACGAAGTCGATCACCTCGAACGACGCGGTGACCAGCACCGCACCGACCACCGGCCACAGCCGGGATCCGACTGCGCGGAACTGGCTGGGCGGGTCCATCCCGGCGGGGAGCAGCTCCGCGAGGGCGGGCTGCAGCGCGTCAAGTCGCCGCGTCACGACCCCGGCCCCGCATAGCGACACCAGGGCCGCCCACGACAGGCTGATCGCGAAGGGGTCTCCCGGATACGGGGCGCCCGGATCGGCCAGGTGGGCGAGCAGGTACGGGCCGCCACCCAGGAGTGCCCAGCCCACCATCCAGGCCCAACGCCAGCCGGGCAGTCGATCCAGCACGCGCTCGGTGAGCGGGCGGTAGGGCGGGATCTCGCCGGACGGTGCGCGGGGCTTCGCTTCGGGCTTCGCCATGCGCACCATGATGCACGCCCGCGCAACTGGTCTCACCGCGGGCCGGTCCCCCTGGGTGTCTTGAAGTTCCCCAGGGCGGATCTGGCGATCAAGCACCACGGCACCGGGAACCGGCTTCCGTATGACAACCGGACCGCCCACGCCCTACTTTTCCTCGCGTCGGCGGCCGGGCCCCCACACCAGGGCCGGCCCGCCGGCTGCGCATGGCGCCAGCCGCGCCCGGCAGCCACATCGCCATCCATCTGGGCTCCTCGGCGCCACCTCCCGCCCCAGCACCTCCCTCGCCGACCCACCGCGACGCCCTTCCCCAGGCGACCACCACCCACGCACCACCCCGCCGCCTGTCCACAGCCCCTCCACAGGCCGTCCACACGCAATCGCCCCACTCCACAATAGGTAGCGCCCCCACCGACCCGAACCCACCACATCTTGTGGTTTTGGGGTTGACGCGGCCATACTGCGGTCGTACACTCACCCTCCTGAAAACGCGGCGTTACCGCACACCTTCCGCATACCTTTCGCGCACGTTCCGCACATCCTTCCGACCCCACCCAGCCCTCCGAGCACAAAGGAAACGCACCGATGGCACGCTCCGCGACCCCCCAGCAGGCGCCGGCCAAGCACACCGACGGCAACGGTCACGCGACCGCCACGCCGGGCAACGGCAAAGGAAACGGCACCAAGAAGAGCGGCTATCACCAGCTGCGCGCCGGGGAGAAGCGGACCTGGACAGGGCTGACCATCGAGCGGCGCTACACCCGCGCGGGCATCGACCCGTATGACACCGTGGAGTGGGACACCAGGGAGGCGGCC
>DATECF010000301.1:0-2033 GCA_035287045.1 Gemmatimonadales bacterium
CCCCGGCCTGGAGGCCGGGCTGGCCGCCTTGGCGCGGGTGCGCGAGGCGAGCGGCCTGCCGGTGCTCACCGATGTGCACGAAGCGCCGCAGGTGGATCCGGTCGCCCGGGTGGTGGACGCCCTCCAGATACCGGCCTTCTTGTGCCGGCAGACCGACCTCCTGGAAGCGGCAGCTCGCTCCGGGAAGCCGGTGAACCTGAAGAAGGGGCAATGGGCTTCGGTGCACGTCATGGCGGCCGCAGTGGAAAAAGTGCGGCAGGCGCCCTCTTCTGCCGCCGGCACCGCCCCAGACGTCGCGGTCACCGAACGTGGCACCTTCTTCGGCTACGAGGATCTTGTCGTCGACATGCGGAGCTTCGCGCGCATCCGTGCCGCCGCCGAGGCCCCGGTGCTGTTCGACGCCACCCACGCCGTGCAGCGCCCCGGGAGAGGGCGGCAGGGAGCCACCGGAGGCTGCCGGGAGGACGTCCCGGCGCTCCTCCTGGCCGCCGCGGCGGCCGGCGCGGACGGGTTCTTCCTGGAAACCCACCCGGACCCAGGACGCGCTCCCAGCGACGGAGCCACCATGTGGCCGCTGGCGGAGCTGCCGGAGCTGGTGGAGCGCGCGCTGGACGTGTGGTACGGCGTGCGAGGAGTGCCGCGGTGACCCCGGGTCCAAGCGAGCAGGGCCACCAGGTCCCGGAGCGCGCGTCAGTGCGTGCTCGCCCTGGGTGCGTGCGTGTTCTGCGGCGAGCGCGCACTGCTAGCGCGCGCAGGGACCTGGTGACCCTGCTCGCCTGGACACTCACAGGCGCGTCGTGCGGCGGCGTGGACACGCCTCCCACCATGACCGCGGTGAACGACTCGGCTGATCAAGTCCTGTATGAGCTGGGCCACAACCTCACAGTGGAAGGCGTGCTCCGGGCCCACCTCGAGGCGGACACGGCGTACTTCTTTCAATCGGCGCAGCGCGCGGACCTGGTGGGCGTCACGGTGGTGTTCTACTCCCCGGAGGGACGCCAGACGTCCCGCCTCACGTCGGAGACGGGCACCTACGATTGGCGGAGCGGCAACATGGACGCGCGGGGGAACGTCGTCGCCGTGACGCCGGACAACCGCCGGCTTACCACGTCGGTGCTCCGGTACCATCGCGCCACCGACCAGATCAGCGGCCCCAACGACTTCGTGTTCGACGCGCCCGACCGCCATCTGGAGGGCGAGAGCTTCACGTCGGATCCCGAGTTCAAGAACGTGGTGACGACACGCCCGCGCCGCGGGGTGGTGCGGGAAGGGCAGGGGCGGCCATGAGGCGACGGCGGGCGCGGCAGGCCGTGCGCAACCCCAGGTTGGTCCCTCTCGGCGCTCTCTGCGCTCTCTGCGGTTCATCCCTGGTCACGGTGACGCCACTCGGGGCACAGGGCCCGGCCACCTGCACGGTCCAACTTGACTCCGTCGGTGGCGTCGCGCGCCAGATGGAGATCGCGCCCGGCATCGTCCACACCTATGCCGGCGGCGGCGTGTGGGCCAGTTGTCGCGGCCGGCCCCTCAACCTGCGTGCCGACAGCGCGGCCTGGTACTCCGAGCGCGACAAAGTCGATTTCATCGGGCGGGTGCAATTCCGTGACTCCACGGCCACCCTGGCGTCGCGCACGGCCACGTATTTCCCGCGCGACGAGCGCTTGGAGGCCTACGGCGACGTCCGGCTGGTGAACCTGGAGACCGGCTCCCAGCTGGAGGGAGAGGCCCTCACGTACTGGCGCGAGGCGCCCGGCCTGCGGGACACGGCGGAAATGTTGGCCACCAGGCGGCCGACCGTGCGCTACCGCGCCGCGGGGGATACGGCGGCGGAGCCCTACGTCATCATCGGCCAGCAGGTACGCTTGCGCGGCTCGGACCGGACCTGGGCCGGCGGCAACGTGACCGTGGAGCGCAGCGATTTCGCGTCCCGGTCGGATAGCGCCGAGCTGGATCTGGGTGCCGGCCGGGGCGCCTTTCTGGGTCACGCGACGGTGGAGGGGCGCGGGGAGAACCGGTACACGCTGGCCGGTCGCACC
>DATECF010000302.1:0-2116 GCA_035287045.1 Gemmatimonadales bacterium
AACCGATCTCGCCCAGCGCCACGCAACGGGGGTGGTCCAGGTACGGCCCCATCCCGGCCAGCACCTCGTCGGCCAGGCCGGGGTCCTCCGACTCCTTGGGGTTGACCGAGACGGCGGCGAGGTGATCCACGCCGAACCGCCGCCCCCGCACCGTCTCGAAATCCAGGATCAGGCCGAAGTAGTCGAAAAACGTCCCGGCATGCCGGCGCGGGGCCCCGAGCCAGAACGACGGCTCGACGCAGGCCCGGATGCCGGCCCGGTACATGGCCTGGTAGTCGTCGGTCGTCCGGGAGACCATGTGGATGTGCGGTTCGATGATGGTCATGGTCGGGCGGGTCGGCTTCCTCGATGTTTTCTGTCCGGGCGCTAGTCAGTAGTTTCCACTTTTTTTGACATAGTTCCTCCTGCGGGGCATCATGTCTTGGTTGTAGCAGGACATGGATGTCCGCAGGAGGAAGCGTCATGGATGATGCTAAGACGACGGGGCGACTGTGGCAAGGGCTGTGTGGGGATTTTCGCGGGTGCTTCACGCGGCCGGGGTGGGTGCGGTTCACGCAGTGGCTGACGGGGATGGTCTTCGGGTGGGAGGAGCACACGATCACCCAGGGGCTGACGGCGTTGGGCCTGGAGGATCGGTGGCGGGCGGCCGAGGCGTTCGCCGAGCGGGGGGCGTGGGACCGCGAGGCGGTCGAGGCGGCGTTGCGGGAGGCGATTCGGCGACGGCGGCCGGCGACGTGGCACGGGTACGAGGTCTACGCCGGGGACGACACGAAGGTGCACCGCAGCAGCCCCGGGGTCTGGGGCACGTGCACGTTCCACGAGTACACGTCGCGCTGTCCGAACCGGGCCGAGACGGTGCGGGCGCACAACTGGGTGGTCAGTGGTCGGCTGGTGCCGGGGCCGCCGTGGACGTTTCTGCCGACGGAGGGGCGGCTGTACTTTCGGGAGCAGCAGGTGCCGGCCGGCGAGCGGTTTGGCAAGAAGCCGGCGTTGCTGGTGGAATTGGCCCAGGGGCACGCCCGGTCGACGACAAGCCGGTGTTTGGAGACCTTTGACGGGGGCTACGCGGTCGCCTCGGTGGTGCGGCCGCTGCTGGCGGGGGACGCGCGGACGCCCCGGGTGGAGGTGCTGACGCGGCTGCGGGAGGACTCGCGATTGTACGCGCCGCCGGTGCCGCCGGCGAAGCTTCGGGGTCGTCCGGCGCAGTGGGGCGAGCGATGGCCGGGGCCGGCCCAGGCGGAGCGATGGCCCGGCCCGTGGCAGACGGGCGAGGCGTGGGTGTACGGTCGGCGTCGGCAGGTGCGGTGGAAGCAGGTGCTCTGCCAGTGGCACGTGGCCGGGCCGGGGGCGCGGGTGCATGCGTTCGTGTTCGAGGTGGCCGGCCAGAAGAAGCGGTGGTCGCTGGTGACCTCGGCGTTGGACCTGGACGGGGTGGCGGTGGTGGAGGCGTTCGCGGCGCGGTTCCGTCAGGAGGACGGGTTCCGGGACCTGAAGCAGCGGCTGGGGCTGGAGGAGTGCCGGGCGTGGACGGCGGCGCCGGTGGTGCGGACGGTGCAGGTGCAGTTGACGGCGATGACGCTGCTGCGGCTGCTGCAATGGGAGTTGGACGCGGCGGGGGTGCGCTGGTGGGCGCGGCCGGCGTGGAACCGGCGGAAGCGTCACGCGTCGATCCTGGACGTGCGGCGATGGCTGTGGCGGTTCCGGGCGGACTTTTCGCACTTCATGCTTGCGTTGGAAGAAGTGCCCGAAAATCCCCCCGCCGCCCGCAAGCCCCGCAAAGGCCGCCCAAGGGCGGCGTGAAAACGTAGAAACTACTGGTTAGCAGCCCGTTGAAGAACCCCCGATTCACGCGGCGAGGCGGAGCCGGGGACGTTGACGATCGGGTTGGACCCACTCGGCCGCGGCGCCGCGGGCGACCGCCGGCAAGGCAACCAGACGATGCAGATGCCCACACGTGGCAAAATAGAGGAACAGCATAGGGCACGAAGAGCCCTGCAGGCTCCTCGGCGTGCCGACCCCGAACACCGCGCGCACGATCAGGCCCAGGTTGTGCGTCGCCCCGGCCATCAGGTACCGCTTGCCGACCTCCGCCAACCCCCGGATCCACGTCCGTCGC
>DATECF010000303.1:0-8003 GCA_035287045.1 Gemmatimonadales bacterium
CCCAGGCCTTCGTTTCTCACGAGGAGCGTCGAGCCGACCGGGGTCAGTCTTGGTAACCCGCTACAACCGGCCACGAGTACGGTGATCCATAGGATTCTCCACATAGAGGCTCCTCTCTGCCTCCCGAGTCGCATTACTGCATACCACGTACCGCGGAGCGCGGGTTGGGCGAACCTGCTGACCTGCTTGCTGTTGGGCTAACGGACTGAGCGACCGTGCCCGCTGCGGGCGCGTGAGGAGGCCCTCCGATCGGGGGAAGACGCCCACAGCGAAGGATCTCGCTGTGCCGCTGATCGTGGGGCACACGGCCCAGGGCCTTGGGCAACTGCCCCGCTCGGGGAGCACCGCGCTCCGGAGAGCACCACCCCCAAGTCGCCACTTGACGCGCACTTCAAACACTATCGGCGCCCGGCATCGCGGTTGCATCCCAGAGCCGTCGAATGCAGTCGCCGACACAGTTTCACATACTGTCCTTCGAGGGACCCGACGCCTACTCACGCGCCGGCGGGATCGCGAGCCGTGTTACCGGCCTCGGCCACGCACTACGTGACGCGGGGCATCTGACCCACCTGTGGTTCATCGGTGATCCCGAACTGCCGGGGCACGAAACGGTCGAGGGACTACGGCTCCACCGGTGGTGCCAATGGATCAGCCGACACCATCCGGCAGGCGTGTACGACGGCCAGGATGGGAAGCAACGAGATCTGGCAGCGTCGCTACCTCCGTTCCTGGTTGATCAGGTGCTCGGGCCGCACCTCCGGGTGCCGGGCACGCGCGCTGTCGTGCTGGCGGAGGAATGGCAGACGGTGGACGCCGTGCTGCACCTCGACTGGCTGCTGCGCGCCGCGGGGCTGCGAGACCGCGTGGCGCTCTACTGGAACGCCAACAACCTGTTCGGGTTCGATCGTGTGCCCTGGCGTCGACTGGGTTCGGCCGCGACGATCACCACCGTGAGTCGCTACATGCGGCAGCGCATGTGGGGCCTCGGCGTGGACGCCCTCGTCATCCCAAACGGTCTGGAGCGGGAACGCCTGCGACCGGTTGACGACCTAACCACCGCGGCGTTCCGCGACCGGGCGCGAGGCCGCGCGGTCCTTGCCAAGGTGGCTCGCTGGGACCCGGACAAGCGCTGGCTGCTGGCGGTGGATACGGTAGCCGAGTTGAAGCGCCAGGGTCACCGCCCGTTGCTGGTGGCGCGCGGCGGGATCGAGGCCCACGGCGCCGAGGTACTGGCGCGGGCGGCGGCCGACGGTCTCCGGATAAGCGAGCGCGACGGCGGCGCAGGGGCCGCCGGCCTCCTGGCTGTACTGAGAGACTTGGAAGACGTGGACCTGCTGGTCCTGCGCTCCCCGCTATCGCCGGAGGCCTGCCGGCTGCTCTATCGTGGCTCCCACGCCGTGCTCGCCAACAGCGGCCACGAACCGTTCGGTCTGGTGGGCCTGGAGACCATGGCTGCCGGCGGCCTGGCCTGCACCGGGGGCACCGGTGAGGACTACGCCGTCCCTGGCTGGAATGCGCTGGTTCTGCAGACCAGGGATCCCAACGAGTTCGTGCGCCACTTCGGTTGGCTGGCGCGGCATCCGGAAGAAGGGCGCGCCTTGCGGCGTCACGGGCGATTGACCGCCAGGCAATACACCTGGAATGCGGTGGTCGCGCGCACGCTGTTGCCCCAGCTCGGCCTGTCAGGGCGTGATGTCGGGGGCAAGGGCCGGACGCGGCGACCTCCGCGATCCGTGTCTCGGGCAAAGGGCGTGCCGTGACACAAAGGGGGATATCATGAAATCGGGTTCTGTTGGCGTGTTGGTCGCCACGCTGGCCTCGCTCGCGGTGGCCGGCTGCTTTATGGGTGTCGAGCCCGTGGGCGAGACCACCGTGTTGTCGATCCTGCCTGCGGGTGGGGCCGCGAACGTGGATCCGGGCCAACCGATTGTGGTCCAGTTTTCGCACGCCATGGGAATGGGTACGGAACAGTATGCGGCGCTGCACGAGGGCGACGTGACGGGGAGCGAGGTGCGGGGCACCTGGAGCTGGTCCTCCGACCGGCTGCGCCTCACGTTCACGCCCGCGGCCCCGCTCAAGCCTGCCACCGCGTACGCGATCCATCTGGGTGGCGGCATGCGAGACGCGAACGGTGCCCTACTGAACTACGATCATTGCACCGGGCAACACGGCGGGAGGTGGCTCGGCCGGTCCATGATGGGTGGCTCGATGATGGGCGGAGGGTCAGGGATGATAGGCAGCGGGTGGCGGCATGCGAACGGGACGTACGGCATGGTGTTCGTCTTCACCACTGCCTGACCGGTCCAGAGAAGCCGCAGGCTGCTTACTCGCTTTCAGCGGCCTGGGGTGTGCTGAGCTCATACTTCTCGAGCCGATAGCGCAGCGTGTCCCTGGTCAGGCCTAGCAGTTGGGCCGCCCGCGTCTTGTTGCCGCGGGCCTGGGCGATCGCTTGACGGATGAGATCCTTCTCCAGCTCCTCGAGCTGGACACCGCCTGCTGGCAAGCGGAACCCCGGCTCGAGATCCAAGACGCGAGCCCCGGGCTTGAGTTCATCCGGCAGATGCTCGGGAAGGATTTCGTCCCCTTCCTCGAGAATCACCGCCCGCTCAATCACATTCCGAAGCTCACGCACGTTCCCCGGCCATGAGTACCGCTCCAGCATGGCCAGGGCCTCCCTGCTGAGAGTTCGGGCGGGGCGGCGCATCTTCGCGGCCAGCTGCTCCAGGAAGTACTTCGCCAGCGGCTCAACGTCCTCGGGCCGCTCCCGGAACGGTGGGATCACGATCGGAACGACGTTGAGCCGGTAAAACAGGTCACGCCGGAACGAGCCATCCCGGACCGCCGCCTCGAGGTCCCGATTCGATGAAGCCACGATGCGCACGTCTACCGTGATATCACGGACGCCCCCGACCCGCTTGAACGTCCGCGTCTCGAGGAAGCGCAGCAGTTTGGCCTGCGCACCGGGCGGCAGGTCGCCGATCTCGTCCAGCAGCACGGTTCCACCGTCGGCCAGTTCGAGGAGACCCTGCTTGCGTTCCTTGGCGTCGGTGAACGCACCCCGCTCATGGCCGAACAGCTCCGATTCCAGCAGCGTTTCCGGCAAGGCCGTGCAATTGACTTCGAGAAACGCCCCCTCGGCTCTGGCGCTACGCGCGTGGATCGCCTGCGCCACGACTTCCTTGCCCACGCCGCTCTCGCCGCGCACTAAGACCGTCGTGCCTTCGCTGGCCGCGACCTTCCCCACCAGCTCTACCACGTGACGCATGGCGGCCGAGCGACCAACCACCTGCACCCCCGCGAATTGCCACCCCGCCTGCCGCCGAAGGGCGGACACCGTTCGCCGCAGCCGTCGCGTCTCGAGGCCTTGTTGGAGGGTGATCAAGAGATCCTCGAGTTTCGGGGGTTTCTCGAGGAAATGATACGCGCCCAGCTTCACCGCCTGGACCGCGGTGCCGATGTCGCCGTGCGCGGTGAGGATGATCACCACCAGCTCCTTGTCGCTCTCGCGGAACTCGCGCAGAAGATCCATGCCGTCCCCGTCCGGGAGCTTGAGGTCGAGGAGGGCGGCGTCGGGAGCGGCTTCGCCGAACGCCTTTCGCGCACTCGCCGCGTCTTCGGCGACGATGACCCGGTATCCGGCATCGCCCACGTGCGCCTCGAGCCACACCCGGATGAGGCTCTCGTCGTCTACCACGAGAACCGTTCGGCTTTCCTTAGTCACGATCTCCTCCCCCTGCGGGCTCGGCCAGCGGCAAGGCAACGATGAAGGTGGCGCCCCCGCCGGGCGTCTCTTCGAGGCGTAGGGAACCCCCGTGACGGCGAACGATCTGCTGGGAGATCGGCAGCCCGAGGCCCGTGCCCTGGTGTTTGGTGGTGAAAAACGGCCGGAACACCTCTGCGCGAAGCTCGGGTGCGACCCCGGGCCCCGTGTCCCGCACACCCAGCCACACCTCAGGAGCCTGACGGGAGGCCCAGACCGTGAGCGCCCCACCCCCTGGGGTGGCATCAATCCCGTTCAACAAGAGGTTCACCAGGACCTGCACCATGAGCTCGGGGTCGGCGTCCACCGGGACCGGCGGCGGAGCCGGCTCGGCGCGAAGCTGGACCTGGCGGCTGGTTGCCTGTGGCTCAACCACCCGCAGCGCACGATCCACCAGGAGGTTGGCGTCCACCCGTACCGCCCGCAGCTCGGGAGGGCGGGCGTAGCGCAGCAGCTGGGTGGTGGTTCCCTCGATCCGCTTGAGTTGTGTCTGGGCCTCCTGCAGCAGCGGTCGGGCCGAGTCCCCGTGCGGCAGGCGGCGCAGCGCCAGCTCGACGGCGCCGAGCACACCTGTTAGGGGATTGCGGATCTCGTGCGCGATCCCGGTCGCCATCTCGCCGACCGTCGCCAACTGTTGCGCGCGCTCCAGGTCCCGGGCGTGCAGGCGTTCGATTTCCTCTCGGGAGCGTTCCAGGTCCGCTGCCATCCGGTTGAAGGATTGGACCAGCATTCCCACTTCGTCGCTACCCGATCCTGGCAGGGGCTCGGGTCGGCCACCTTTTCCGAACTGCCGCGCCGCGGTGGCAAGGGCGCGAAGGGGGGTAATCACGGTGGCGGCGGCCGGGATGCCGGTGAGCAGGATGAGGACCGCCAACAAGCCGGCGGCGGCGAGCGCCGCGTTTCGAAACCGCGCCAACGGGGCCAGGGCGACCTCGACGGGAAGCGCGATGACCAGCACCCAGTCCGTTCCAGTGACCGCCGCTGTGGCCACGAGAGCCTCGGTCCCCCCGAGCCGGCTCCGGCCGACGGACGCCGCTGCCTCGATCGTCGCCCCATGCAGCGCCGCGGTGAGATCAGGCTCAGCATGCTGGTGCGTGACCAGGACGGTGGCGCCGCTCAACTCGAGCAGGCCGGATTCCGCTCCGCCCATCAGGTGCTCCGGGATCGCGAAGATGCGGCGGAAGTCCTCGGCTCGAACGTGGCCCTCGAGCCAGGCCTCGACGGGCGCCTCCGTGGCGGGCACCGCCAGGAGGTACGCGAGCGCCCGCGCCTCGCTGCGGTGGACCACCACGTGTTTTTCGATCCACGCCGTGGCCGGAGCGGTGGGGGGCCAATGGGGCGCCGTGTTACGCAGCGCCACCGACGTGAGAATGCGGCCCCCCGTGGTCACGATGCGCAACCCGTCGAACACGCCGTCCTCAGGCAGGCTCTGAATCAGCAGCCGTGACAGGAGGTCTTGAGGTGCGCGCAGCAAGGCGCCGGAGCGCGGCAGTTGCCCGGCGATGGTGCGAAGCAACAGCCGCTCGCGGCTGAGTTCGGTGGCCAGCTGGGCAGCCTGCCGCTCCACCACCTCACGTAGCGCGGCTTCGGCCTGCGCGGTGATCGTGGCGCGGCCCGCGGCGTAGCCGATCACGATTGACAGCGTGAGCGGGATCAGGCCGAAGGCCAGCAACAGCCCGAGCAGCTTCCCGCGCAAACCCACCCGCATCCGAGTCTGGCCCGCGTCAGCCGTTTGGGCCATGTGGTGAGTCAATTGCCCCGCTTGGCGGGCGACCGCCCCCGGAAGCAACCACTCTCGGATGATGCTTCAATTGGCTCAACCCTGTGTGCCGAAGTCACTTACGTTGCCCACGCGCCCGGTCTGGAAGTTGCCTCCCCGACCCAATAGGGAGCAAGTGCCACGCCTACGCGCGCGTGGGAGAAGACGGAAGACAGTTGAACCCCTGGAAGGCGACCATGGGCTTCGAAGACGCGCTCAAACGGCTGTTGTGGTGGTGGCTCCTGTTCGGGACGCTGCTCTGGGTGATTTGGCGGGTGCCCCTGGGACGGCGGCAGGAGAGGTCGAAGGCCGGAGCAGATGGCGCCACCTCGGCGCCTTCGTCAGGTGACTCGACACCGGGGAAGTCTCCAAGTCACGGTGACCGGGACAGATGAACTCGCAACTCAACACGTTGGCCTTGGGGGTCGCGGGAGCCGTCGCTGGCGCGCTCCTGGTGGCGACCTGCTTCACGCTGACCGCGATGGTGGGAGGTCCCGACCCGTGGATGCCGCTGCTCCTGGGAGTGGGTCCGAGTTTCTTCGGGGGCGTAGTCGGTGTCGCGGAGGGTGCGTTCGCGGGTGGGCTCGTCGGCTTGGTCGTCGGTCTGACCTACAACCGGATAGTCCGTACCTGAATGGCTCTGTGATTTCACGCAGAGCCGATCGCCTTGGTCAACACTAACCAGTGATACCAAAGGGCAAACGGAGGCAAACTATGCGAAGACCGAGATTCATCGCCGTGTATCTAGCTGCCGGGCTGATCCTGGCCACACCCCTGGCGGCTCTCGCCCAGCACATGGGGCAGCAACACCAGATGGGGCAGCAAGACCACACGCAGGACCTGATGCGGCGCATGAACGCCATGATGGAGAGCATGCGTCAGAAGAACGCCGACCTGGCGTCGCGCGTGGAACGGACGCAGGGACCAATGCGCGAGCATCTAGAGATGATGTTGCGGACGGGCCAGGCCATGGAGCAGATGGCGGCGCAGATGAGGACCATGATGGAACCGATGCAGGGGATGGCGCACCAGGCCGACATCGTGACGGATCAGGAACTGCTGCGCGCCATGAACCAGTTCCACGAGCACCTGAGCAACATGATGCGGCAGATGGAAGGACCCATGCGGGCGCTGCACCAGTCGCATGGGAGCATGGGGTCGCGCATACCCGATCGGTGACCCTCCGGCTTCCGCCCGCGCTGGCGGCTCAAGCCTTCACCACGAACATCACAAAGCCCTCACTGTGCGCGGAGTAACTGGGGCATTTGCCCCAGCCTCCGCGCTGGCTCGCTGGTCGTAGCGGCGAGTCCGCGGTCGCCGGTCCGCCGTAACCGGTTGCGCGACTGGCGCTTGGCCCAACCGAGGCCCACGGTCCAGCTCCTGCTCTACGCCACGCCGACGGTATCTTATGACTGAACGGGCTCGGAGGAATCCACGATGTTGGGATGTTCAAGACGCGGCGGTGGGACATGAGAGCGACCGTGACTCTCGGATTGCTGGGGCTCTTGGCGCTGCCTGGCGGTGTGCGCGCGCAAGGCGTCCCGTCGGACACGTTGAGGCTTGCCGATGCGGTCGGTGTGGCCCGCCAGGCCAACCCCATGCTCCGCGCGGCCCGGCTGCGGGCCGATGCGGCCCAGGAGCGCGTTCCGCAGGCGGGCGCGCTGCCGGACCCCGACTTGTCCCTCGGCCTCATGAACCGCATGGCTTCGGACCTCGGGTCCACGGTGGACCCCATGACGATGAACCAGGTCCAGTTCATGCAGATGCTGCCGTGGCCCGGGAAGCTCGGCTTCGCCAAGGATCGGGCGGAGCGATTGGCTGAAGCGGAGCGACTCGACGCCGACGACGCCGAGTTGATGCTCATCGCGCGGGTGAAGTCGGTCTATTCCCAGATCGCCTACGTGGATCGGGCGCTGGTCATCATGGGGGCGTCGCGCGACTTGCTGCGCGACTTCGTCCAGGTCTCCCAGGCGATGTACGCCGTGGGAACGGGACTCCAGCAGGATGTGCTGCAGGCCCAGGTAGGTGTGGCCCGCATGAGCGAGGATATCACGGTCATGGCGCAGGAGCGGGTGGCGATGGCCGCCCGGCTCAACGCGTTACTGGGCCGAGAGGCGACCGTGCCGGTCGCGGCCCTGGAGCTGGCCTGGCCGGACAGCATCCTCCCGAGCGCGGACTCCCTCATCTCGGTGGCGCTGGCCCGGCGCCCCAGGCTGCGCGCCGCCCGGGAGCGCGCCGCCGCCGCGGAGTTCGCCTACCGCCAGGCGCGGCGAGAGCTGTTTCCGGATTTCACGCTGGGCGTGGCCTATGGCCAGCGCCCCCAGTTCGACAACATGGCCTCGCTGATGCTGGGCATCCGCGTGCCCCTGTGGGCGCGGTCTCGCCAATTGCCGATGCGGCGTGAGATGCAGGCGATGCAGGCGATGGCGGACGCCGAAGCGCTGGACGTGTACAACGAAACGCTGGCGCAGCTGCTCGAGCTGC
>DATECF010000304.1:0-4444 GCA_035287045.1 Gemmatimonadales bacterium
CGGGGTACCCGGTGCCGTCAAGATTCTCGTGGTGGTGGCGGACACACTTGTGAACATACCCGCGTAGATTCGAGATCGTCCCCACGAGCTCGGCGCTGCGAGCTGGATGCGAGTGCATGATTTGACGTTCCTCAGGCGTCAGTTTGCCCTCTTTTCGCAGAAGCGGCGCGAATTCCTCGTAAATTTTCCCGACGTCGTGCAGTAGAGCCGCAATGGCAATGTTGTCCACTTCCTTCAGATGGAGACCCATCTCCCGGGCAAGCGTCCGGGCCACCTCGGAAACGCGCTGGGAATGGCCGCTGGTGTATGGATCACGCGCCTCGATCGCCTTAACCATCAATTCCAGAAGCTCTCTATTGGTTGCTTGGAGCTGAACGTTGACCAAGTACGTATGGCGAAGGAAGAGGATCGGAAGGACCACGAACGCTATGCCCATGATCCCTGAACGCATGTATAGCCAAGCAATCCCAAGGGCCAACGCGCTTGCTACGAGATCGTAGCCCACAAGATCGCCGGTGTTTCTAAGCCAGACCTCGTCGAACCTGCGCCGCTCTGAGAGCGCGATGGCGGCGCTCACGGCTGCGGAGTTAATCGTGAAGAAGCTTATGACCAATCCTGCGAACGGTACAACCAATTGTTCGGAAAACTCCGGAGGGAATTCGCCGCCAAGTGACGTATAGACCCACGCGCCAGCAAGAACCGATAGCACGTGTTGCGCGACGTTGAAAGCGATTCTAAGTGGTCGCTTCCGCATGACGGCGTGTGCCAATCCATAGCTGCACGCCGTTATCGCAGCGCCCCACGTGGGCCCGATGACCAGGACAGCACCGATATGTACGATGAAGGCGATCGATCCCGTCGCTGCGGTACCCACCTCCAGACGGTGCTCTGTCAGCTGGAGGAGAAAACCCAAGGCGACGAGTGCAGCGACGCCGAGCCAGCCGTTCGGTAACTGATCCGGGATCGTGGAGTTAGCGGTGGCAGATACAAGGAGGGCGCCCGCCGCGAGAAACACCACAGCCAGCACATAGACCCTGACGAGTCGCGATTGTACTCCGGGCAATTGCGACATGCGACCGAAGGATGCCCCCGACCGACAATTCACCAACTCTGCTGTCCGCTTGCCGAAATAACGAAGTTCAGCAAGGCACCTAGCAGTGCAGCCAGCCATCCAAAACCGAACATTGAGCGTCACCTCCCCTCAGGTCAGACTGCTCCGACCATCACGACTGAGAAGTGACGTAGCCCGCTACGCTACGCCCGACGCTCCGCTCGCTGCCATTCGATCCGCTTCACTAAGTGGGCTGATCGCCGACCGGGGGCCCCCTCGTTTCCTCCTCTAAATGAAGTTGTCCGTCTTCCGCTGTCCGCTATCCGTAACAAAAGACGCCGCGTCGCACCCGTTCCCCATCGCCCCGCCCTTCCCCTCGACGTCAGCGCCTTGACTGTATCCAACGATTGGTGGCGTCCAACACCGACAGCGCCGCCGCCCGCTCCTCCGATCCCTGCACCTCGCAGGTCCCCGTCAACATCCGCGGGTCCTGCCGCCCCTCCACACAGTGCACCACCGCGAACGCGAATTCCATGTCGAACGCCTTCACCAGCTTGCAGCCGTCCAGCTCGATGGTACCCTGCGGCAACACCTTGTCCAGCGCCCCCACCGTCGCCCGCGCCGCCCCCTGCACCCGCGCCTTGGACGTGTCCGCGCAGTCCACCTCCCCCGCCACCTCCGCCCCCTCCACCAGCAGGCTCACCGTGATCGCCACCCGGCTCGCCCGGCTGGGCCGCACGTCCACCCGCTGGAACACGATCGCCCGCTTCAGCGCCAACTCCCGCACCGCCGCCTGCTCCAGCGCCTGGATCGGCTTCACCTCCGCCGTCTGCGCCACGCTGATCTTCCGGTGATCCACCCGAAGACCCAGCTGCGCCAGCAGCGCGCTCTCCACGTTCCGCACCACCTGCTTGGGCTGGGTGCCCGCCTGCGCCAGCACGTGCACCTCCGTCACCTCGCCCACCGGCGACACCACCACCCGCGCCGATAACACCCCCTCCAGGCTCTGAAGCAGGTTCTCCGCCCGCTTCAGCCCCCAGGGGTCCGGCATCTTCTGCTCGCCGGAAGCCCGCGGCTCTGGTGCGCGCTCTGGATCAGTCATGGTTCACGAGTTCCAATGTCATGCCCTTATGCCGCTATGCCCTTATGCCGTCATGCCGTCATGCCGTTATGCCGTCATGCCGTCATGCCGTCATGCCGTTGTGCGGTCATGCCACCGTATTGCCGCCCGCCGCCTTGGCCCGGTACAACGCCTGGTCCGCGTTCTCCAGCACGTTGCCGTCGGCAACCGACGGGTCGTGCCCCGACACCCCCACCGACGCCGTCACCAGCCCGGGCTCAAACCCCATCGCCAGGCCCATGGCCTCAATAGACCGCCGGATCTGCTCGCCCACCCGGTGCGCTCCGTTGGCGTCCGTGCCCACCAGCATCAGCACGAACTCGTCCCCCCCGTACCGCGCCGCCACGTCCGTTAACCGGATGGTCCGCTGCAGCTCCCGCCCCACCCCCTCCAACACCCGGTTCCCCTGCGCGTGGCCCAACGTGTCGTTCAGCCGCTTGAACCGGTCCAGGTCCACGAACACCAGGCCGAACGGCTGCCCCGACCGGCCGCTCCGCGCCACCTCCTGCGCCAGCTGGTCCTTCAACACCCGGAACGTGGCCAGCCCCGTCAAGGCGTCCACCGCCGCCTCGCGCTCGGCCTCGCTCAACCGCCGCTCCTGAAACGGCGGGCACTGGCGATAGGTCGCCCGGCCCTTGAGCAACGCCCCCGCGAACCCGGCGCAGGTCCCGTAGCCGCAGGCCCCGCAATCCCACGCCCGCCCGCCCGGCGCCCGGCCGATGGCCTCGATCACCTGCTCCACCGCGTCTTCAGGCGGCCGCTTGCCGTTCCGCACGAAGGCGAACGACCGCCCCACGTCCACCCCTTCGGCGGAATCCAGCACCGGCAGCTTGCTCCGCGGCGGCTCCGACTCCCCCACCACCCGCCGCCGCCAGTACAGCTCCTCCCGCGGGCCCAGCAGCGGATGGTCCAGGCACCCCTCGCACGGCAGGATGTCCACGAACCCCATGTCCTGCTGCTCCGTGGCCACCGCCCGCGCCAGCCCCGGCAACCCCCCCATCCCCCGCACCTTCCGGAACCGCCGGCTGGCCTGGTTCGCTTCCTGCAACACCGAGAGCGGCAACCCGCCCGCCGTGCTCACGTGCCGCCGCCGCTCCTCCGGGATCCGGTCGAAGAACGTCGGCTGCTGGTTCACCGCCACCCCGCGCGCCGCCAGCAGCCGGCCCAGCTCCTGGAACGTGATGGCCGCGGTCACGTCCTCCGCCCCGTCCGCCAGGCAGACCCCCGCATACACCAGCGGCGTATCCGCCCCGTACATCTCCCGCAGGTACCGCGCCTCGGCCGCGATGGGCGTGGTGACCGGCGCCAGGTACGGCACCAGCTCCGGGTAGTCGTGCCGGATGGTCTCCACGATCACCGGGCAGGTGGAGCGCACCATGGTGCCCCACTCCGGCTCGGCCCAGAGCTTCAGGTACTCGGCTGCCACTAGCTCATCCCCCAACACCCCGTGATGCACCGCCCGGAACCCGGCCCGATAGCAGGCGTTGATCACCTGCTCCGGCGTGTTGGGGTAGAAATGCGCCGCGGCCTCCACCGTGAGAATCAGGACCGCGTGGCCACCGGCCGCGAGCGCCGTCGCGCGGGCCAGGTCTCCTACGGTCTCGATCGCATCGTGCGGACACGCCGGCACGCACAGGCCGCACCGGATGCACGCCTCATCCACGATGCTCACGCTGGCGCCGTCAACCGCCACCGCCTCGGCGGGACAAACCCGCACACAGGCCAGGCAACTGACGCACTTCTCCGCCGTTATTTCGAAAAGCACGTACCCCAAAATCGCCGTGAGTGCCGGGCCGGGGCGCAGGGCCTGCTAGATTGGGGACGAAGATGCGGGGTGCTCGGGTTCGTGTCAATAGCGTATGCAACGGGTTCAACGTGCTGAAATACCGTAACTTAGGCCTTCCCGGGGCAATCCTGGCCGGAGCCGCCTTCATAGTCCCTTTGCCGGTCCACGGCCAGGTTCATGAAGACGGCGCCAAAGGGGGCGCCGCCGCCCAAGACTCGGCGGTGTACGCTTTGGACCGGGCCAGCGTGCTCCTGGTGCACGCCGGCAAGTCCGGCCTGCTCAAGGGGTTCGGCCACGAGCACCAGGTTCGGGCCCACGCATTCAGCGGGACCGTGGTCTATTTCCCGGACGACCCGGGCCGATCCCGGGTCCGGGTCACGGTGCTCACCGACGGCCTGCGGGTGGTCCCGGAAGCGGACTCGGCGGACATCCCGGAGATCACCCGGACCATGCGGGAGAAGACGCTCCGGGTGGACAGCTTCCCCGT
>DATECF010000305.1:0-7441 GCA_035287045.1 Gemmatimonadales bacterium
CGTCGTACACGGCCCCCGGATAATTCGCGCGCACCAGCAGAGTCATTGGGTGCACGCCGGTGCCGAAGGAGCTGGCATCGAAGGCCAGCACGATCTGGCGCGTCTGCCCGGGTGCCCACGCTGAGTACGTCGCCCGCGCACCCATGGAGATCTTGGTCACGGCGGTCTACAGCAGCGGCATCAGGACGACGATGGTCCCGACCATATTCGTGCTGGTGAACGAGACGAGTTCCCTGCTGGCGAGCGGCTGGACCATCGGGGAGGTCCAGCGGTTATATGCGCATGGTGATTCCGTACTGATTACCGAGGGCGATGGGAGCTGGGCATACTTTCGGAAGTCGGGCTCGACCTTCACCAGCCCCGCTGGGGAGCTCTCCCGCGTGAGCTACGATGCTTCCTTCGGCATTTGGTACCGTGCCTACCCCGACTCGACGTTGGTGGCGTTCAACTCGGCCGGGCGGATGACCGGGCTGAGGGATCGCTCGTACAACTGGACGTCTTTCTCCTACTACCCCAGCGGACGCTTGGAGTCGGTCCAGTTTGCGGACCCCGGCGGCGGGCCCTATAACATCACGCTGGTGTACGGTCCCAACGGGCTTATGGCGATTGTGGACCGTCTGTCCCGAACCACCAATGTGACGGTGCAGCCCAACGGGACGCTTACGGCCTTCATCGATCCGGACAACGTCAGCACCACGTTCGGCTACGACGGCGGCCTTCGGCTTACCAGCGTAACGGATCGCCGGGGACACACCACGACCTTCGCGTACGGACCGAACAGCGGGCGGTTGGTCACGGTAACCGCGCCGAGCGTCTACATCTATGGAGAAGGGACCGTCTCGCCGGTAGCGAGCCTGGCTACGTGGGACTCGGTAGGCGTGCCGTACGGCCCCACGGGATCGCCGGTCGAGCCGGCCCGCTGGGACACCATCAGCGGCCGAGTCACGGATCCCGGCGGGCACGTGACACGTTACTGGTGGCTCAACCAGCACCGCCAAGCGCATGAAATGCAGCCGGCCCTTGGGCCCCAGGTCTCGGTGCGATATACCAGCCAGAGTCAGTTGCAGAAGCTGGTCCAGCCTATGAACGCCATCGACAGCATCGCGTACGATGCCAGCGGCCTCCCAGTCCTGGTAAAGCCGGCCGGGCAACTCTATCCCACGCTGCTGAGGTACGCCTCAGGCTGGGGAACGCCCGACAGCATTTGGGACAATGGCGCCAGCTATCCCACCGTGCGGCGCTTCATCGGCCTCGGCGGGCGGGTGGACTCCATGTGCGTGGGGTATTGCGCCCCTGGGAGTGGGTACCGCACCAAGTACTGGTACGAACCCTGGAACCGGGTGCAGACAACCAGGGACCCGGCCGGGCACCAGGTATCGTACGACTACACGGTTGGCGAGGGCAATCCGACTGGGAACCTGCGGACGGTGACCTTCCCGGGCAATCGGACGGTCACGTACACGTACGACGGGTACGGGCGGGTGACGTCCATCGCGCGGACCGGCCTGGCGACGCAGACGATCGAATACGATCTGCTCAACCGGCCCATTCGGGTGTATGACGGCGTGAATGAAAACCCAACCCGGTACGAGTACGACCTCCCGTACGACGCGAACCATCACATTGCGATCCGGGTGACGGATCCCAAGGACCAGGTGTACGACGAGGTACGGAACAAGTTGGGGTGGGTGGCCGGTCGTAAGGACCCCGCGGGCGTCTGGGAGACGTATCAGTACGATCGCGATGGGTTACGGCGCCTGTGGTACACGCGGCGTGGTGAAAGCGTGATCTATGCGTATGATCAGTTACACCGCCTGACACAGAAGTCGGGCGATTCCACCACAACAGCGATCTTCACCTACTCCCCCGACGGTCGGGTGATCTCGGACAGCAACGCATACGCCACGAACTGGACCCATCTCAACGTCCGGGGCCAGCCCGACTCGGTGCGAACGCGTATCTACGGCTGTCAAGGCGGGTCCTGCGATTTCTGGCTCCGGTATGCTCACAGCATCCTCAACGGTCGCCTGGACAGCGTCTACGCCACGGGCGGCGCCGCGTCCTTCATGAGTCGCCGCTATTCCTACGACTGGTTCGGGACCCTGACGGACATCCGGCTCAGCGGGACCAGCACCACGGTTGCCCCTGACTCGGAAGCCATCGCGCAGGCCACGACGTTCCCCGGGGGCGACGTCGTAAGCCAGGTGATCACGGCGCTGCACGCGCCCGCGGTGCAGAGCGGAAGCGGGCTGTATGCCGACTCGGTGTGGCGGGCCGTCTCCTACGACGCCGTGGGCCGGGTGTGGCGTCAGTTGGAGAAGTCGGGGGTGGGGCACCTGTACGGGTACGACGGTCTGGGCCGATTGATCGCCGACACGGTGGCCCAGGGCGGGACGCCCTATTGCCCCGAGGTGGATCCGGTGACGGGGGCGGTCTGCACCTGGGGCGGGACCGTCGCCGGCGTCAGTTCGTTCCAATACGACGCGGCCGGCAACCGGCTCGACAACGGCGGAACCTACGATCCTGGGAACCGGATCAAGACCTGGGCGCCACTGGGCTGTACCTTCCAGCACGATGCTGCCGGCAACCGAACGCGCGAGTACTGTTCGCAGCGATGGTCGAACGTCGCCTATGAATGGGACATGGAAGGGCGGTTGCTCCGGGTCATGTTCGATCGCCAGCAGCCCCAGTGGTTGGACACGATGAAGTTCCATTACGACGCGCTGGGGCGATTGGTCCGCAAGAGCTACAATGATAGCGTGCAACAGGTCTTCCTCTGGGACGGGCAGGCGCTGTTTGCCGAGCTGGACGGTCAGACCGGCAGCAAGGTCGCCGAGTATTCGTATTACCCGGCCCTCGACAGCCTGCATGCGCTGGTAACCGGTTCGACGCCTTTCTATGCGCACACGGATGGGCTGGGCAGCGTGGTGGCGCTCACCAACGCCAGCCAAGGTATCGAGCGTTCCTACCGGTACGACGCGTGGGGGAACCGGATGGACAGCCCGGATTTTCAGGCCTTCGATCGCGCGCGCTTCAAGGGGGCGTTGTGGCTGGGCCCGGAGGCGGACCTGTACTACATGCGTAACCGCTGGTACGACTCCAAGACGGGCCGCTTCTTGAATGAGGATCCGATCGGGCTCGCGGGCGGGATCAATCCGTACACCTATGCCGGGAATGACCCCGTGAACGGGAAAGATCCTACGGGCCTGCAGCACTACTGCCATGATGGGCATTGGACCTACGATCCGCCGCCCTCGCACGGTGCAACGTGGCATGCAGGCTACTGTTTCCCCGATTGGCCAGAGATTGGGGGCGACCTGGCGGACTTTCTCGCGTCGCTGGGGGAGTTTGAGAACCTGGTTTCCGAAGGCAGGACAACCACCTTGAAATCGCTGTCAACGACCCAAGCCTGCGTGGCGGCGTTTGGAGACGCGGCTGGGACCGTAGTTGTCGACTTTGGATCGATGGCCGGGACTGGTTCTGGTATTTACAGAATTCTACGGGGTGCGACGTATGCGGCCGTGGGCGGGATCGGATGGATGGCCAGCACGTTAAACACCGGAATTCCCATGGCTGGGAGGGTCGGAGCTATGCGCGGCGCCGCTGCTGGCTTCGCAACCCTGGGTGTTGGCGGGGCAATGGAAGCAGGGGGTGGATCCATCCTTGCCGGTGCCTCCTATGACGCTCGACAAACAGGGTTCACCGTGATCGGGGCTGGCGGAAGCGGATGGAACGCAATACCTGTCGTAGCCAGTGTCATGGCCCTGGCTCGTTGGGTCGGTGAGTGCCGGCCTTAGGGCGGTCGGCACAGTGTCGTCTTGACGAACATGTGGGCTGAAACCGTTCGCCTCGGGCTAGCCATCGTCGGGCTTGTCGTAATCGCCTACGAGCTCTGGGCCTTGCTGAGGCGTCGTGGGGCCGGCGTGCCTCAGGGCGTTGCCGGCAACCGGCAACTTGGCCTCGGAGCGGCCAGGCGTTGGTCCCTGTTGATCGGAGCCATCTCGCTCCCCCCGTTCCTCGTAAGCGGCTTCATCGGTGCACCCATTGTCTTGACGTTGTTCTTCGCAGGCACTTGCCTCGGCTGCGGTGTGATCTACGTGTTGCTGTCGGCTGCGCAAGGGGTTGCCGACGGTCTTTCGGCGAGGCGGAAGGGCAAGAAACCGTAGGGTACCCCCTTCGATTCGCCCCTTGGACGAGCCTGGCAATCTTCGCGGTGCAGAGGGGATGTGCGCCGGTGCTGTGCCGGCGGACCTGTTGTAAGCGCTGGCGGAACTCGTGGTCGCACCCGAGGGGCGAAGCGGTCCTTTAGCGTTTCTGGCTCTCGTACTGGGGAATCGTGGTGGGCTACTTTGAGGGCGGCGTCCTCGGCGGGGCCGTCTGGGGGTGATCGACCGGATTCTGACCCACCCGCGCCGCCATGCGGCCCCCGCCCGGCACAGACGAAGAGCGGCCCGGTGTTCAAGGCGCCTTCGACGCAGAGGCCCAGACACTGACATTGGTGTTTGGAAACGCGTTGGGGGCCCCGATGATGAGAACGGATGCCGGTGTCCTGTTCCGGGTTGTCAGCGGCGACGCGAAAGGCCTGCTGGGCCGGTGGGAGGACGGCGGCAGACGTAACGCCGCGGCTGGGTACTTCTGCGCTTTGAAGTATGGGCCTGACCCGATTTGGTGGACACCTCGATAACCCCGTTATGTTCGGGGGGGAGGTGTCCCATGAGCAAGGCCAAGCCGAGCGGGTCGCGACGGGCACGGCGGGCGTTTAGCTCCGAGTTCAAGGTGGAAGCGGTCCGCTTGATGCGAGAGCGGCGGGCGGCGGGGGCGAGCGGGCGCGACGGGTTCCCGGGGAACGGGCCGCCGCCAGGGAGCGAGGCGGAGGTGCGGCGGCTGCAGCGGGAGAACGCGGTGCTGCGCCAGGAGCGGGATTTCCTAAAAAAAGCGGCGGCGTTCTTCGCGAAAGAGTCGCGGTGAAGTACGCCTGCATCGCTCGCCACCGGGGCGAGTTTCCCGTGCGACTCATGTGCCGCGTGCTGAGCGTGTCGGTGTCGGGCTTCTACGCGGCGCAGCAGCGTGCGCCCAGTGCCCGCGCCCAGCGGGACCACGTGTTGCGGCTCCAGGTCCGGGTGGTCCATCGGTGGAGTCGGCGCCGCTACGGGGCGCCCCGGGTGCATCGCGAGCTGGTGACCGGAGGCACGCGGGTGGGCAAGAAGCGCATCGCGCGGCTGATGCGCGAGGAGGGCCTGGTGGGCCGGCGGCCGCGGCGGTTCGTGCGGACGACGCAGGCGCGCGCTGGGGATCCCGTGGCGCCCAACCGGCTCGCCCGCCAGTTCGGGGTCGACCAGGTGGCGGGGCCGGATCGGGTGTGGGTGAGTGACATCACCTACGTGCCCACGCGCGAGGGGTGGTTGTTCTTGGCGATCGTGCTGGATCTGGCGTCGCGGCGGGTCGTGGGGTGGGCGATGCGCGAGACGCTGGAGGAGGACCTCGCGCTGGCGGCGCTCCGGATGGCGCTCGCGGCTCGCCGGCCCCGCCCGGGGCTGCTGCATCACTCCGATCGCGGCAGCCAACCCGGACTCAACTGGTCGTCGCAACAGCGCCTGTGGGTGTGGAACTTAAGAACTGATCCAGCGCCTCGGCTGGTGTTCTCCAGCCGAGGGTTTTGCGAGGCCTGGTGTTGAGGTTGAGGGCCACTGCTTCTAAGTCCGTCGCGCTGTGCATGCTCAGGTCCGTGCCCTTCGGAAAGTACTGTCGCAACAGACCGTTGGTGTTCTCGTTCGTGCCTCGCTGCCACGGACTGTGTGGGTCGCAGAAGTAGACGCGCAGTCCGGTGTCGATTCGCAGGCGGGCATGCTGAGACATTTCCGCACCCTGATCCCACGTCAGCGAGCGTCGGAGCTGCTCTGGTAAGGTGGCGATCGTGTGCGTGATGGCGTCGCGCACCGCCTCGGCACCATGCCCGGCGAGGGCGGGCCCGTTGTTCTCGCGAGTGCCGGGGCCGTGGCCCGCCATAGGCGGAAGGTGAAGCAAGAGCGTGAACCGCGTCGTGCGCTCCACCAAGGTGCCGATCGCCGAACTGCCCAAGCCCACGATGAGATCTCCCTCCCAGTGGCCCGGCACCGCGCGGTCGGCCGCCTCCGGAGGGCGCTCGCTGATCATGATCTCCGGCGCGACGAAGGCCTTGCGCCGTCCGCGACTTCGCGCCCGCGGCAGGCGCAGCGCACGCCCCGTACGAAGGCACGCCGTCAGCTCACGGCGCAGGGCGCCCCGGCCCTGCAGGTATAGCGCTTGGTAGATGGCCTCGTGGCTGATGCGCATCGATGGGTCCGTGGGAAAGTCGAGTCGCAGGCGGTGCGCAATCTGTTCCGGACTCCACGCCGAAGCCCACCGCCGGTGCTGCCGGCGCCCGTGCCGACGACCGTTCCACGCCACGACGGGGCCGGGGACTGCGGCGCCGTCGGGCGCGACGACCACACCGGCCAGCCGGTCTTCCACGTACGCGCGGAGCGCCGCATGGACCGCCAGACGGGCCGACTTCGGACGACAAGCGGCCCGGTCGGCGTGCCACTGCGCAGTCGTGGCCCGATAGTCGAACCCACCGCTGCGCGTGGCCGCGTTCCGTCGCAGCTCTCGAGAGATCGTCGACGGGGCGCGCGCCATGCGACGAGCGATCTCGCGCACGCCATGCCCGTGCGTGCGCAAGATCGCCAGTTCCTCGCGCTCCGTGATCGAAAGGTACCGCCCTGACCGTGGCGGCGATGACGGAGCAAGGTGTGATGGTGGCATCCCGCCAGTCTCCCGGAACCATCGTATGCCGACGGCGGGCGACACTCCGACGGTGATCGCGGCGTCCTCACTGGAGCGCCCCACTGCAATCGCGACCCAGAACCGCCGCCGCTCCTCACGCCGTGCCACCGAGGGCCGGCCTGGTGATCGCAACACGGCTCGCCCGGCGCGCTCTGAAGACCGCCGCCTTTTCGTCGACATCGCAACCCCCTCTTGCTAGGTGTTGCGACGACCAGTTGAGTCCGGGCAGTACACGGGCGGCGCCTACCAGGCGCTCCTGGCGGCGCACGGGCTGGTGGCGAGCATGAGCAAGAAAGGCGACTGTTGGGACAACGCCGTGGCGGAGAGCTTCTTCGCCACGCTGGAGGTGGAGTTGCTCCTCGAGGCCGACCGGCCGACGCGGGCAGCGGCGCGTCAGGCGATCTTCGCCTACATCGAGACGTGGTACAACCGGGAGCGCCGGCATTCGAGTCTCGGCTACCGGAGCCCCGTGCAGTACGAAGCGGAAGTGCTCAACCGCCGCGTGGCCGCATGATCCAGGCTCACCTGCGGAATTTGACCTCCGCATTGGCCCCAGGACGCACGATCGGGCACGAGGCCATACTGTCCTACCCCCCGCAATCGGGGGGCGCACCACTAACCCGGTGTCCACGAAACCGGG
>DATECF010000306.1:0-4256 GCA_035287045.1 Gemmatimonadales bacterium
CAACAGGATCTGCCGGTTGGTCTCCGACGGGCACAGGGTGACCCCGGCCCGGTTGTGAAACCACCGCAGGTACTCCCAGCAGAGCCCGCTGGCCCAGCCAAAGCCGTAGTACGGCAGGCAGCCGGGGATGTTGGTGTGAAATGACGCAAGGGCGGGGACGCCCAGCCGCCGCGCGATCCAGAGCCCCGAGAGCCCCAGGGAGTATTCGGTGACCACGTGGACGATATCCGGCCGGAACTCCCGCACCGCGCGGAGCATCCGCGGGGCGAAGGGCGTCGCCATGGTGAGATCCGGATACCGGGGCAGCTTGATTCCGGGTACTTTGACGACCTGGACGCCGGGGGGATTGGGCGGCTCGGGCTCGCCGCCTAGATCAAAATCCGCGGTGGCCACCAGGACTTCGTGCCCACGATCACTGAGGAACCGCACCAGGCGGGCCAGAATCAGCGCCACGCCGTTGCGTTGGGGAGCGAAGGTCTCAGAAAACAGGGCTATGCGCACGGAAGCCGGGAATCTAACGAACCGATGGACCGCCGTCACGGGCGCTACGGGATTCATTGGGGCGCACCTCGTGAAGCGGCTGCTGGCGCAGGGTTGCCAGATTCGGACGCTGGTGAGGCCGCGGCGGACGATGTCCGAACATCAGGTATCGGACATCGTCTGGGGAGACCTCCGCGATCCCTCCGCCGTCACACGTCTGGTCGAAGGTGCTGACCTGCTGTTTCACCTGGCCGCGCACGCGCGGGCATGGGCGGCCAACCCAGGGGACTTCGAGGCGATCAACGTCGAGGGAACCCGCAACGTGATGGCCGCCGCGCTGGCCGCGGGCGTGCGGCGCGTGGTGCACGTCTCGACCGAGCTGGTGGATGGCGAGGAGACCGCCTATCAGCGGACCAAGCGGGCCGCCGAGGGCGTGGTGCAGGACTACATCGCGCGGGGTGGTGACGCGGTGATCGTGCGGCCCACCCGGGTGTACGGACCGGGGCCGCTCAACCCGGCCAATTCGGTCACCCGGATCATCGCGCTCTACCGGCGCGGGCTCTTCCGGGTGCGCCTCGCCGACGGCGGCGCGAGGGCCAACTACGTGTACGTGGAGGACGTGGTGGACGGGTTGCTGAAGGCGGCCGAGCGGGGAACCAACGGCGCGGCGTACGTCCTGGGGGGCGAGAACCTGACGCTGGAAGCGTTCGCCGGGCTGATCGGTGAGGCGACCGGCAAACCGCACGCGATGTTTGCCCTGCCCCGCGCCGTCGCGGACTTTCTTGGAGCCGCCTGCGAGCTGGGCGGCCGGATCGGGATCGAGCCCTTGATCACCCGGCCCTGGGTTACGGTGCTCACCACCGACCGGCCCATGACCTCGGAGGCAGCCGAGCGCGACCTGGCGTACCGGCCCAGGAGCGCCCGCGACGGCATTGCCGCCACGGTCGCCTGGCTGGAGGCGGCGTGAACGGTTCAGAGCCGGGGCAACGCTGGGCCTGGGCATTCGGCATCGCCACGGTCCTGTCGGCCGCCGTGTGGTACCTGGCCCGCGCCGACACTATCGCGCTGCAGCGCAGCACCGCGGCGTGGTTTACCATCACGGGCCGTGCGCTGCCGGCCAACACCGCGTTCACGCTCACGTTCATCTCGTTTGGCGTGGGCCCCGCGCTCCTCGCCCAGAGCGTGCTCGGCCGGAGCGCGCTGAGCCTGGGCCTCCGCCTGGGCGATGCCCGCGAGCTGCTGAAGCTGCTGGCCATCGGCGCGCCCATTGCGCTGATGGCCGCATACGTCAGCTCCAGGTCCCCCGCGATCGTCGCCGTGTACCCACTCGGCGGACAGCTGGCGCCGGACCCCGGCGCCTTCGCCCTCCACGCGGGCGGGTACCTGCTCTACTACCTGGGCTTCGAGTATCTCTTCCGCGGGTTCCTGCTGCTCGGCACCAAAGACCACATCGGGCCGGTCGCGGCCAACCTGCTGCAGGCGTGCCTGGTCACGGCCTTTCACTTCGGCAAGCCCGGCTTGGAAATGGCCGCCGTGCTTCCGGCGAGCCTGCTGTTCGGTTGGGCCACGCTGCGAACCGGGTCCATCTGGTGCGCCCTGGCGTTGCACTGGGTCGTGGGCGTGAGCCTGGACTGGTTTTTGGTATTCGCGCGTTGAGCCAATTGACTTAGTCCACTGACTTAGTCATATTGCCTGGCGTCCCAGATCCATTCCGTCTCCGGAGGGCCCTCAGCCATGGCCGACGTCGTGAATGTGCACTATGCCAAGACCCACCTTTCCCGCCTGCTCGAGCGGGTTCGCCGGGGGGCGGAGATCACGTTGGCAAAGGCCGGCAAGCCGGTGGCGAAGCTGGTGCCGCTGTCCCCCAAGGGAGACCGGACGCCCGGCGGCTATGCCTTTGGTGTGGGCGATGAATTCTTCGAGCCGTTGCCGGAGAAGGAGCTGAAGGCGTGGGAGCGTTGAGGCTGCTGCTCGACACCCATGCCTTCATCTGGTGGTTGGATGACGACCACCGCCTTTCCGCCACCGCACGCGCCGGCATTGCCGACACCAGGAACACGATCTACGTGAGCAGTGCCACGGCGTGGGAGATGGCCACCAAGGTGCGCTTGGGCAAGCTCAAGGACCCGGCGGGCGCCGTCCCCCGCCTTGGGAAGGTGCTCGCCGAGCGCCGGATGGTCGAGCTGCCGATCACGGTGGCCCACGCGGCGCTCGCCGGAAGCTTGCCCGGCCCTCATCGGGACCCGTTCGACCGCATGCTCATCGCGCAGGGGCGGATCGAGGACCTCCCGCTGGTGACCAACGATGCGGTGTTCCAGCGCTACGACGTACCGGTCGTCTGGTGAGGGCCGGCTGAGACTCCTCGACATCACCGAGTTCTATTCGCCGCTGGGTGGGGGCGTGAAGACCTATCTCACCGCCAAGGCCGAGTGGCTGGCCAAGCAACCGGACGTGTCGCACACCATCGTGCTGCCCGGGCCACGGGACGAGGAGACCACACTCGCGGGCTCGCGCGTGCTGCACCTTGGCGGCCCCCGGGTGCCGGCCAGCCCGGGGTATCACTTTCTCACCGCCGGGCGGCGCGTCCGGGAAATCTTCGCCGAGGTCCAGCCGGACATCGTCGAGATCGGCAGCCCGTTTCTCGCGGCAATCTGGGCGCGCCGCGCGGCGCGTGCCCTGCCTCACCCGCCCGCGCTGGTGGGGTTCTATCACTGCGACGCCCGGCGGGTGTACGTGGACTACGGGCTGCGGTCCTTGCCAGGCGTGCTGCGAAACGCCGCTGGACGGGCGCTTGAGCGGTACCTACGAGGGCTTTACGGCTCGTTCGCCGCCACCATCGCGGCCACGCCGTCGGCCCAACGCGCCCTCGAGGGGTTAGGTGTGAAGAATCTCCATCTGATTCCCCTCGGTGTGGACCTGGACACGTTTAGCCCCGCGCGCCGCGATCCTGCGTGGCGCGGGGTGGTGGGCGCGCGCGACGGGCAGCCGGTCGCGGTGTACGCCGGCCGTTTCTCCACGGAAAAAGGCCTGGGCGTGGTGCTCGCCGGCCTTCCCGAGCTGCACCGCGCCACCGGGGTCAAGCTGGTGATGATCGGCGAAGGGCACCTCCGGGCGAGTTTCGAGGCGTTCCAACGCGCTCACCCGGAGATGCTGGCCGTGCTCCCCTACGAGCGGGACCGCGCCGGCCTGGCGCGGGCGCTAGCGAGCGCGGACCTCTACGTGGCGCCCTTCCCCATGGAGACCTTTGGCCTCGCGGCGGTCGAGGCGATGGCGTGCGGGCTGCCGGTGGTGGGTGTGGAGGCCGGAGCGATCGCGGACCTGTTGGCTGGCGCTGCGTGGGGCCGGGTCTACCGGCCGGGGGAACCCGGTGATTTCGTCCGGGCGGCGCGTGATTTGCTGACGGAGGACGCCCGGGGAGCGGGAGCACAGGCGCGGGCCCACGTGGTCGCGCGGTACGCCTGGAGCGGGACGTTCGGCGCGCTGCTCGAGGTCTACCGGGGACCGGTCCGAGGGAAATCGAGCCGCACACCGACCTCGCCCACTGCCTCGAACGCGGACTGGCTTACGCCCGCTGAGTGACCGAGGTTGCGCGTGAAGTTGGAGCCCACGTCCCACGACAGCCAGAGATACGTCGCCGGCTGGTAACGGCCCGCCAACGACAATCGGACGGTTCGCTCCACCACCCCCAGGAACAACGCCGGCTGGCCCAGGTACGAATTCCCCGGCACCGAGTCGCGGAAATCGCCCTCCCCCTGTCGCAGCAACACCGCCCGCGG
>DATECF010000307.1:0-17560 GCA_035287045.1 Gemmatimonadales bacterium
CGCCTCCGCCGCTCGGGCCGGGGCGCCGGCCGAGGTGAGGCAAGCGCGTATTTACGCCCCGCAAGGCTCATGCATCGTGTTCGCCCGCGAGTACTTTGATCGAGGGGGGACGCTGGACTATCCTCAGTTCTTGTTCGGCGAGGAGGTCTACGTGGCCGAGACGGCGCGGGCGCTAGGCCTTCAAGTGATCTACGAGCCGCGACTCCGGATGTGGCACGACGATCATGCGTCCACCGGCTTGATCCGCTCGCGCCGCGTCGCGCGCCACGTGGCCGACTCGGCGCGGTTCATCGCCGACCGGTACTTCGCCTAGCGCCACCTACGTCACGGCGCGAACCCTCGATGAAGATCTGGCTGACCGAGATCGGCGAACCCCTGCCCCTGACGCCGGGCCGTCGTCTCATGCGCGCCGGCCTGCTCGCCGAGGCGCTGTCCGCGGCGGGCCACGACGTCACCTGGTGGACGTCAACCTTCGATCACGTCGCCAAGGTGCACCGCCTGCCCAACCAGGACACCGTGACCTTGGCGGCCAACTATCGCATTGAGCTGTTGCACGCCCGCGGCTACTCCAGCAATCACAGCCTGGCGCGGATGCGACACCAGCACCGGATTGCGAAGGCGTTCGGACGCCGGGCGCCGGGAGCGCCCCAACCCGACCTGGTGTACTGCTGCGTCCCCACGCTGGAAGTGACCGATGTGGCGGTCCGCTACGCGGTGCGGCGGGGAGTGCCCGTGGTGGTGGACGTGCGTGACCTGTGGCCGGACGTGTTCCTCGACGCGGTCCCCCGCGGGTTGCGCCTCCTGGCTCGGGTCGCCCTGCATGGCCAGTTCCGTCGAGCCGCGCGGATCTTCCGCCAGGCAACGGCCATCGTCGCGGTGTCCCAGAGCTACCTGGAATGGGCGCTGCGCTACGCGGCTCGGCCCCGCGGTCGGTGGGACGGGGTGTTTCCGCATGGGTACCCCACTGAGACGATTGCGCCCGAGGAGCTGGACCGTGCCCGCCAGCTGCTGACCGCCATGGGGGTGGACGGGCGCCGGGTGATCTGCACCTTCGTGGGGACCTTCGGCCATTCCTACGATCTGGCGCCGGTGATCCTGACGGCCCGCCGGATGCTCGCGGCGGGGGATCGGCGGGTGCTGTTCGTGCTGGCGGGTGACGGTGAGCGGGCGGGGGAGTGGCGAGCCCTCGCGGATGGTCTCACCAACGTGGTGTTCACCGGGTGGTTGTCGGCCGCCGGTATCGCGGCGTTGATGCGGATGTCGAGTGTCGGCGTCGCCGCCTACGTGGCCGGAGCGGCGCAAGGTCTCCCGAACAAGATCTTCGAGTTTCTCTCCGCCGGCCTCCCCGTGCTCTCGAGCCTGCGAGGCGAAGCGGAAGCGCTGCTGGAGGAAAGCGGCTGCGGGTTGACCTATTCGGCGGGGGAGGCGGCGAGCTTCTCAGCGGCGCTGGAGCGGCTGCTGGCGGACCCTGGTGGCGGACAGGCAATGGCTTGCCGCGCTCGGGCCAGGTTCGAGGCGGATTTTCGGGCCGACCAGGTCTATCCGGCGCTGACCCGCCACCTGGAGTCGGTGGTCACGGCCGCGCGCTGACCAGGTAGCAGATGCCGGAGTGGTCCAACCGCAGAATGTCCGCCGAGCCAAACCCCGCCCCTTCGCACCCCTGGCGGATGGTAGCTTCGTCGTAGGTATACACGTCTGGTCGCCGGAGCAGGCGATAGCGGTAGCGTCTGAGCGGTGCGCGAAGCCAGTGCCGGCCAGGGAAGGAGAGGAAGAGCGCCTCGGTGATGAGCGGCCGGGCGCTCCGAAGGAAACCGGTGGCATCGGCGACGTAGTCCATCACGCCCATGGCGATGCCGTAGTCGTAGGTCCGTTGCAGAGCCGGCAGCGGCGTCTCCGGGGGAAACGGTGAGCGGATGAACTCGCAGGCCGCCTGGAGACCGAGTGCCTGGCTGCCGCTCCGGGCGTGGGCGATCATGTCGTCGGCCACATCCACGCCGATGACCCGGGCGGCTCCGCGCCGTGCCGCCTCGAAGCAGTAGGTCCCCGAGCCACAGCCAATGTCCAGCACGCTCTTGCCGCGGAGATCGGGACCGAGGCGCTCGAAGGTGAACTGGTAGCGCTGGTAGACGTCTCGCCGGAATAGGGAATCGAAGGCCCGCCAGAAGGCGTTCCGCTTGCCGCCATACAGGCTGTCCCACGTCTCCGCGAAATCGGAGAAGAACTGGCGGACTACGGCGCGCTGGTCCGAGGCGTGGCTCACGCCGCCCCCGCGCCAATCGGATACCGGTCCATGTAGTCGGTCATCCGGATGAAAGGGAAGGAACGCAACAGCGCGCGCAGCTTGTCCCGAGCCCGGGTGATGCCGACGTAGGTGCGGAACCGGCGCAGCGGACCGAGTCCCTCGATCCGCCGGACTACCTTTCCCATTTCGGAAGGGTGAAGGTACAGGTTCACCGGGACGCCGGCCCGGTTGGCCCGTCGAAACAACAGCCGCGTCAGCGGCAGTGGGTAGAGGCGCAGATAGCCGCCGCCGCCGAACGGCAGGTTGGCCCCCAAGATGCGGGTGGTCGACATGGGAAACTCGATGAGTCCGTTCTTCATGCGAAACGGGGAACGGGGGAAGTTCCCTATGCCGTAGGCATCGTGCAGCGAGGTCGGGTACACGCTCGAGTCGTAGGTGAATCCCGTCTCCCGCAGCAGATCGAAGGTCCAGAGATTCGCCTCGGTGATGGAGAAATCCGGGGCGCGAAACCCCCGGACCGACTCCCCGGACACGTCCTCCAGCAGACGCTTTGCTTCCCTGAGGAACGTCCGGACCTCTCGGGGGGCGAATGCGTAGAGGCGGCGGTGCTCGAGACTGTGGCAGGCCAGCTCGTGACCGAGGTCCACGATCCGCCGGACCAATGCGGGCATGTCCCTGGCGATGCGCCCGAGGACGAAGAAGGTGGCCTTCTGTCCGGTTTCCGCGAGCAGCTCGAGGATCGCCAGCGTGTTCACCTCGATCTCCTCCCGCTCGAGCTCACTCGAAACGTACTTGCGGGGCACGCGCATCGAGTCGTGCGACGCTTCGATGAACCCCTCGATGTCGAACGTGAGGAGGTTCGGAGTCCGGTCCTGGGTCATTGGCTGGTGTTGAGGAATGGCTGGCTGGACCACGATCGGTGGGAATGCTACTTCGGCTCGGCGGTTTGGGCAACCTGTTGCGCGGGGAGCTGTTGTGCGGGGAGGGGTTCGCGATCCGGACCCCGTTAGCGGCTTGCCCGGCCACTCTTCCAGTGGCAAGTTTGGTCGCATATGGTGACAGAGCCAGCCGGGACGCATGAAGCCGCTACGGGGCCGATGGTAGCCCAGCTGACGAGGTTGTTGCGACGTCGGCGTACCATCACGTGGTTCGGGCTGGCGGGGATGGTTCTAGGCCTGGCCATTGGGTTATTCATGGGCACCCGCTACACGGCGGAGGCGGAGTTCATTCAACAGGCCAGGAGGCAGAACAACCTGGCCTCGTTCGCGGCCCAGTTGGGCATCAACATTGGTGCCCTGGGCGAGACCGAGTCAGTCGTGTTCTACAACAAGCTGATCAAGTCGCGCGATCTGCTCCGGGAGGTCGCGCTGCACGAGTACCGCTTCCCCGCCAGCCGCCAGGCGGCGGACACGGTTTCGGGAACGCTGCTCGCCTTGTACGGAGCGGGCGGCAAGACCTGGGAAGACAGCCTCAACGCGTTCCTGAAGCGCCTGGAGCGCGATATCTACGTCGCGATCGACATGCGGGCGGAAGTGGTGACGCTCAAGGTCACCGCGCCGTGGCCGGTGCTGGCTGAGCGGCTCACGCGTCGTATCCTCGATCTGGTGAATGAGTTCAATCTCGAGAAGCGACAGTCTCAAGCCCGGGCCGAGCGCCGATTCGTCGAAGGCCGGTTGGAGCAGTCTCGCAGCGAGCTGGCGGAAGCCGAGGCGCGCCAGGTGCAGTTCTTGCTCCGCAATGCCCGCTATCAAGAGTCTCCCGAACTGCGGCTTCAGGCGGACCAGTTGCAGCGCGAGGTTGATTTCCGCCAGGAGGTCGTCACCTCCCTGGCTCGGGCGTTCGAAGAGGCCAGGGTAAACGAAGTCCGGGACACCCCCGTCATCACGGTTCTGGAGCAGCCTGAGGGCACCGCGGTACCAAGCCGGAAGGCGCCACTGTTGGCGTTGCTGGGGTTACTCATGGGATCCCTGGCGGGCGTAGGAACCGTCCTGGGGCAGGCGCGCATCCAGGCCCAGCGCCGCGCGTACCCGGTGGCCTACGCGGAGTTCGAGGTGGCGCGCCGGGACCTGCGAGACGCGTTCTCGTTCCGCCGCCTGCTTCGGGCCGTGAGGGCGCCCAACGACGGGGGCGATGGAAGCCCGTAAGGCGAGATTGCGCTAGGCTGGTTCGCTGGGTCCTGCCGGTTTGTGGCCCAGGACATAGATGACCTTGAAGCCCGTTACCTGGCCGGGGCCGATCGGTGCCCGTGGCGCCACGCTGGCGAAACCCTCCCGGATCTCCGCCGGCACCTCAGTCAGTTTCCCGTAGACCAGACGCTTCAATCGGGCGCGACCCCTGAGCGTCTTGGGGACCAAGCCAAGGGCCCCGAGCGCCCGGCGGGCCAGCGAGAGCACCCGCGTGAGGGCGCGCCCGCCGTTGCGCCCGCCATGCGCCTGGGGACTAACGGGAAAAGCACCTTCCACGCTCACGCGGAACCCGAGCTGTGCGAGCATGGTTGTGAACTCGTCACCCGTGTGATAGTGGACGCTAAGCGGGCTCACGATGAAATCGGGCCGGTCCGGGTTCGCATTCACGAAGGCCACGCTGCCTCCGGGCCGCAGCACGCGCGCGATGTCGCGGAAGCCCCGCGCCATGTCCCGCACGTAGTAGCTCCCTTCGAAGAACAGGATGACGTCGAAGCTGGCGTTCGCGAAGGGAAGCTCGTCAGCCGACAACTGGACCAAGGGAACGCGCGCCCGGTAGTGCCTGCGGGCGCCAGCCAACAGCGGGCGGGAGTAGTCGCCTCCGATCACGAACGTCGCCGCCCCTGAGAGCATGCCCAAGCCTTGACCCGCCCCGCAGCCGAGTTCCAGCACGCGCTTGCCCGCCGCCAGGCGCGCTCCCCAGGCGTATCGCGTGTACATCATGTCCGCGGCTTCCTCCGACAGGGGGATTCCGGTGGTTTCCGTGAGGTCTTCGAATCGCGGGCGTTGGTTCGCGCGCATGCTGGGGTGGCTAGAGGACCGCAGGCAAGCTACCGTACCCCGCCGAGCCGGCGCAATCCAAGGAGCAGCTATTCGAGCCCACGATGTGCCGTAACGTCTTGTCGGGCAGGGGGTTCCTGGTTAGCTTCGACTCGCTTTTTGCATAGCGGGCGCCGGCCTGGCGTCACGCGGGCGCCAGAGGACTCGTTGGGCCGAAAGGGCGTTGGACCCCGGATGACGCAGACCACGGCTGTTTCGCAGATTCCCTTCTTCCGCTACCCCCACCTCTTCAACCAGCAGCGCGATGACGTACTCCAGGCGCTGGTGGACGTCATGGAGCGTGGGGCGTACATCCTGCAGCGCGATCTCCAGGACTTTGAGAACGCCGTGGCTGGGTTCGTCCATGCTCGGCATGCGATAGGTGTGGCGAACGGCACGGACAGCATGCTCCTCGGGCTTCGGGCGCTTGGCATCGGCGCGGGTGACGAGGTGATTCTGCCGTCTCACACCTACGTGGCGACGGCCTCGGCGGTCCACTTCGTCGGCGCCACGCCGGTGCTGGTGGAGTGCAGTCCGGATCACTTGATTGATCCTGAGGCGGTTGCCGCCGCCATCACGCCGCGAACCGCCGGGATCCTGCCGGTACACCTGAACGGACGGACCTGCGACATGGATGCGCTGCAGCACCTCGCCACGCGCCACGGACTGGCGCTGGTTGAGGACGCGGCGCAGGCCCTGGGGTCGCAGTACCGGGGGCGCCACGCCGGAACGTTCGGTGCGTGGGGGTCATTCAGCCTCTACCCGGCCAAGGTGCTGGGGTGCTTCGGCGACGGTGGGTTGGTGACGACCGACGATCCCGAGGTGGCTCGCAAGGTCCGCTTGCTGCGCGATCATGGCCGCGACGAAACCGGAGAGGTCGTCACGTGGGGGCTCAACTCGCGCTTGGACAACCTGCAAGCGGCCATCCTGAACGTGAAGCTGCGCCGCTTTCCGCAAGAGATCGAGCGCCGCCGGCGCATCGCGGCGATGTATCGGGAGCGCCTGCAGGATCTCGATGACATGACGTTGCCCCCCGGGCCCACCGGTGATCCGGACCACTTCGACGTGTATCAGAACTACGAAGTGGAGGCGGGCCAGCGGGACCGGCTGCGGGAGCACCTCGAGCGGGACGGCGTGCGCACCATCATCCAGTGGAACGGTAAGGCGGTACACCAGTTTGCCGGGCTTGGCTTGGGAGATCTTCACCTGCCTCGAACCGACCGGCTGTTCCGACGCTGCTTTCTCCTCCCCATGAATACGTCGCTCACCGACGACGAGGTGGACTACATCTGTACCAGCATCCGCCGCTGCTATGGCCGCCCGGCATAAGGCTCCCGAGGAGGTTGCCAGCGCCGAGCTGGGGGGGCTGGCGGACGCCGGTAATTGTCACGACGCGGTGGTGGTGCCCGCCGGTGACACGGCGTGGCTGCTGGACGCCCTCCAGCGGATGATCCTGATCCGAGCGGCTGAGGAGCAGATCGGTGACATGGTCACGCAAGGTCGGGTTCGGTGTCCCTGTCACCTCGCGATCGGGCAGGAAGCGGCGGCGGTCGGGGTGGCGGTCCACGTTCGGCCCGGGGACCGGTTGTTCGGGGCGCACCGATCGCACGCCCATTTCCTGGCGCTCGGCGGCTCGGTGCACCGCCTGCTGGCGGAGGTTCAGGGAAAACACACCGGTGCCTCCCGCGGGATGGGCGGCTCCATGCACCTGCTCGACCTCGAGCATGGCCTGTATGGAACCGTTCCGATCGTCGGCGCCACGATCCCCATCGCCGTCGGAGCCGGGCTCGCGGCGAAGTTGGACGGTAGAGGTGGGTTAGCAGTGTCGTTCTTCGGCGACGGGGCGACCGAAGAGGGCGTGTTCCACGAGGCCATGAATCTCGCGGCCACGCTCAAAACCCCGGTGCTGTTCGCCTGTGAAAACAACTTCTTCTCGAGCCACCTCCATATCACCCTGCGCCAGCCCCGGGATTCGGTTTGCCGCTACGCGGAGGCGCACTGCGTCCCGTGGCAGCGGGTGGACGGGAACGATGTGGCGGCCGTAGCACATGCCACCGAGCGCGCCTTCGCGGCCATCCGGGCGGGAGGCGGTCCCCAGTTCCTCGAAATGGTCACCTATCGGTGGCGCGGTCACGTTGGCCCCAGCGAGGACGAGGACGTTGGGGTCAAGCGCAAGGACGACCTCGCCGTGTGGAAGGGGCGCGATCCGATTCGTCGGCTCGCCGACGCGCTCATGGACGGGGGGCGCCTGAGCGAGGCGGAACTCGAGCATCTCTGGGCCGCAGCGCGTGACCAGGTGCGCGCGGCCTGGGACCAGGCGAGCCAGGATCCGTACCCGCCGGCTGAGGCCCTGTTGCAGACCGTCTACGCGCCGACCACGTGACTGCGTACGGGATCGCCATTCGCCAGGGCTTCGAGTACCTGATGACGCGGTACCCGAACGTCTTTGCCATCGGGCAGGGGCTTTGGAGTCCGTGGTATGTGGGGAACTCGATGACCGACTTGGACACGCAGTTCGGGCGGGACCGGGTCATTGACACCCCGGTGTCGGAGCTGGGCTGCACCGGCGCCGCGCTCGGCGCAGCCCTGTGCGGGTACCGGCCTGTGGTGATTCATCCGCGCATTGACTTCATGCTGTTGGCGGTAGACCAAATCGTGACCCAAGCCGCGAAATGGCGTCCGATGTTCGGCGGTCAAGTGTCGGTGCCGCTCACGGTACGGGGCATTGTCAACCGCGGGGGCGAGCAGGGTGCTCAGCACTCTCAAGCACTGCACTCCTGGTTTGCGCATGTGCCCGGCCTGCGCGTGGCCATGCCCGCAACCGCGCGCGATGCGCGTGACCTGCTGGTTGCCAGCGTGCTGTGCGACGATCCGGTGGTGTACATAGACGACCGGTGGCTCTACGGAGTGGACGAGGAGCTGGGGCCCGTCACCGAGCTGGACTTACGTAAGGAAGGTCCCCGCCTGGTAAGAGAGGGACGCGACCTGACGCTGGTGGGTGCCGGGTACAGCGCCCACCTCTGCCGTCAGGCGGCAGAGCGGCTCGCGAGCGACGGAATCAGCTGCGCGGTGATCGACTTGCGAGTCATAAATCCCCTGGACCTCGAGCCCGTGGTGAGCTCGGTGGCGCGGACGGGCCGCCTCCTGGCGGTGGACGGCGACTGGAGCTCGTGCGGCTTGGCGGGAGAAGTCATCGCTGGGGTGAGCGAGGCACTCGAACCGGGCAGGTTGAAGGCGCGTCCGGCGAGGATCACGCTCCCGCCGGCGCCGGCCCCAACCAGCGGGCCGCTCGAGCGGCTGTATTACGCGACGTTAGATGACGTCGTGCAGCGAGCGCACGGCATGCTGGGCACGCAGCAGGAAACCGGCTAATGAAACGTTGGGGCGACCTGCTCGCCGCGGCGGCGGGGATCATTGCGTTGAGCCCAATCCTCTTCCCGGTTGGGTTGGTCATTTGGCTGCAGGATTTCCAGTCGCCGTTCTACGTTGCCTCCCGCACGGGCCGCGGTGGCAGGCCGTTCCGAATGGTGAAGTTCCGCTCAATGGTGGTCCGGGCGGACCGGACCGGTGTGGATTCCACGTCAGGAGACGACCCGCGCATTACCCACATCGGGCGCTTCGTCCGGCGGTTCAAGCTGGACGAATTCCCACAGCTGTGGAACGTGCTGCGCGGCGAGATGTCGCTGGTCGGCCCGCGGCCGAACGTGGAGCGGGAGACCGGGCTCTACACCCGGGAGGAGCGGCAGCTTCTCTCGGTACGTCCGGGCATCACCGATCTGGCGTCCATCGTGTTTTCGGATGAGGGAGACATCCTGCGAGGGAGCGAAGATCCCGACATCAAGTACAACCAGGTCATCCGCCCCTGGAAGTCCCGCCTCAGCCTGCTGTATGTACGGAATGCGGGGAGCCCGTGGTTGGATCTCCAAGTGATCTGGCTCACGGCCCGGAGCGCCGTGGATCGCCCAGGCGCGCTCCGGGCGGTCTCGCGGCTGGTCCGGAAGCTGGGTGGAGACGAGCAGCTCGCACGGATTGCCGAGCGCAGCGATCCTCTGCCGGTCGCTCCTCCACCCGGTGCGACGGAGATCGTGCGAAGCCGCGTCCCCGCAGCGCGCCTGGGTGGATCTGCTCCGTGACACCGCAGGGTCGACGGCCGCCCAGCGCCGGGGCGGTGCCCTGACCCCGGCTCGCCGGCGGTCGGGGCCGCTGGTGGCCATGGTACTGATCGGGTTGGCCGGCGTCCCAGGGCAGGTGCTCTTTGCCCAGACCCGCCCACTTGGATCACGGCTGCTCGAAACGGACCACTGGGCCGACGAATACCTGCGCCGGCTCAGGAGCCAAGGCTACCTCCCCGGCCTCGACCCGCTGGCACAGCCCTACACCCGCTCCGAAGTTACCCGTGGCCTCGCGGCGCTGATGCCGGACACGCTCCCGGAGCCCGCTGCGTCGTGGGTGCGGCTGCTGCGCGCGGAATTCGCCGGTGAATTGGCCCCCGGCCGGTCCCCGCGGGTAGGAGCCGTCGTCCTCGGAGGCGTACGAGGTGCGACGTCACAGCGGCTCGACGAGCTTCGCCCCATGAGCCCGGGTGGCGTGTGGCCCTGGGGTGAGGTGGGGGGATGGTTCGCGTCTGGTCCTCTCACGGCGGAGACCAGAGTCCTCGGCGACACCTACCTGCGGCGCGATCCCGACGGGCGGGCGCCGGGTCTCCGGGTGGCAGGGCTGAGCGACCATACCTACCTCTCGTTGGCGGCCGGCCCCGCGGATATCGTGCTCGGACGCTTGACCCGGAACTGGGCGCCACCGGGCACCCACGGCTTGCTGCTCTCGGATAACCCCCTGGGCTACCCCCAGCTCGGACTTGATGTCAGGCTGGGGCGGTTCGCACTCCAGGCGTTCAACGCGGAGCTGGACACCCTGGCAGCGAACCACCGCTATCTTGCCGCGAACCGCGTGGCGTACGTGGGCCGAACGCTCACGGTGGCGTTCATGGAAAGCATTCTCTACAGCGCGGGGAACGCGGGTCCATCCTGGCAGCTTCTGAACCCCTTCACCGTGTTGCTGTTCGAGCACGAGAACCCGCCCGCCGAGGATCGGGCGGAGAACTTGATGCTGGGCGCTCAACTGTGGTACCGAGCAGGGAAGTTCGACTTCTACGGAGAGGGACTGCTCGACGACATCGATGTCCGCCCCGATTCCGGGCTGTCGCGGGCGCCGACGCGCTACGGGCTGACGCTGGGCGCCCGGTGGCGGCCCTTCGGCCCAGTCGCGGAAGCGAGCGCCGAGTATCAGCGGGTCTCCGCCTACGCCTTCCGGTCCTACCGAGCGCAGGATCGGTACGACTATCTGAGCCGGGGACTGGGTACCAACTTCGCGGATTACGACCGGCTGAGCCTGGCGGTGGATCTCTTTCCGCCGATCTCTGGGCTCCGGCTGACGCCCGCCGCGCAGCTGCTTCGCCAGGGGCAAGGCGATCTGCGGACGCCGTTCCCCAGCGACGCGACCTTCCGAAACAGCCCCGCCATGTTCCTGGGAGTGGTCGAGCGGACCTACCGGCTGGCCCTCAGGGGGCGCTACCAACCCCGTCCCCAGTTGTGGGTGACGGTGGACATCGGTCAGAATCTGGTGCGCAACGCCGGTCACGTGGCGGGTGCCAGCGACACCAAGTTTGTGGCTCTGGGAGCGATGGGGCTACGGTTCCACTTTGGGCCGAGGTCCCGCTGACGCGGTCGGGGTCTCCCTCAGCGCGTTGCCAACACCACCGCGATCGTCGTAATCGCCGAAAACAGCGGGCCAAGCGAGGTGATCACCTGTAGGAAATCCACGCCTTTCTCACCCGGCTGCTTCTGCGGAACCACCACCACGGCGCCGGGCTCCGGGTTCCCTTTCTCGATGAGTCCGTTGGGCTGCTGCACGAACGTCCTGCCGCGCTCCGCCAGCTGGGCGAACCCCCCGGCACCGTTGACGTAGTACTTCATCCCGGCACCCGGCCGGTAGGGTACGCTGGTCCCCGGGGCGTTTACCGCGCCCTCGACCCGTATGACCGGATCGTAGCGCGGGATGTCGATGGAGTCCCCCGGCTGGAGCACGATGTTGTCCCGGTGCGACGGATTCCCGAGCACCCGCTCCAGATCCACGCCCAGGCGGCCTGACGTCCCCCAGTCCCGATGCTCCGGGCCGCGGAGGTTCCGTGGGTCGCCGGGCACGCTCCATTCGAAGCGCTGCACGCCCGCCGTGTCCGATGCGACGCGCAGCCGTGCGGTGTCCGGCCGCTGGACCTGGCCCAGCCGGAAGAAACGAATGCCATTGGTGTAGGCGGCGGGCGTGAGTGACCCGGCGCGCTGCAATAGGGTGAGCAGACGCTCGTCCTTGCTACGGAGAGCGTACCGGCCCGGGAAGCGCACCTCGCCGGTGAGCGCTACCGTGCCCGGCGGCTCCCATCCGGGTTGCGAGCGGACGAACACCCCGTCGTAGGGGCGGAGCACCACTGCGGGTGCCCCGACCCCGCGGGGGACCCGTGGAGGATACGCCGGTCCGGCGAACTGGTACGAGGAGTCCAACGGCGTGCTGAACACGGTTTGGAGCGTGTCGCTGCCCGCGACGAGTCGCGAAACGGATGCTGAGTCGAGGTAGGCGTTCTCCCGCAGCCCGCCCGACAGCAACACCGCGTCCCGCAGGGTCATCGAGTCGGCGTAGGCGATGTAGCCTGGCCGGCGCACGGCTCCCCACACGGCCACGTAGCGATCGGGCTGAAAGCTGGGCTTAGCGAAGACCGTCACCTCGTCCCGTTCCTGGAGGGCGGGGTCGTCGCCGTCGGCCCGTCCCGGCACCGGGACTACGACGCCGATCATCCGCCGCGTGGAATCGGGAGCGGTGCGCACGATCTGGGCGCGGCCCGTGTAGGTATCCTCCCGCACTCCACCGGCCAGCGCAATGAGGTCGGATAGCCGCATCCCCGGCTCGACCTGGTAGGTGCCGGGCACCCCGACCGCGCCGCGGACGGCGACCGCGTTCCGGCGGCCCGCCACGAAGGGGTACACCGTGACGCTGTCCCCAGCGGCCAGCGGCACGGACGCCGTGTCACCCGGGAAGGCTGGCGTGAGGCGGGCCGACACCACCGTGCGAGCTTGCGATAGCTCCGTGCGCCGCTCCGGCGGCACGATGCGGTGGATGGTGACAGCCCCGGTGGCCGCCACCGGTGTCAGGCCTCCGGCGATGCCAATCAGGTCTCGCAACGTCTCGCCCGGCTTGACCTCGTAGACCGCGGGCCGCTTGACCTCCCCTACGACCTTCACGCGCGCTCCCTCGATCGGGATGTAGACCACGTCGCCGCTGGCGAGCGCTACGTCGGTCGGCACGATGCCGTGGAGCAGGTAGTCGTAGAGGTCCACCGTCGCCACCAATTGCGCTCCGCGGCGCACCTCGATCTGGCGGAACCCGGCGCGCTCGGTCAGACCGCCGGCCTCGTAGAGCGCGGTCAAGACCGATCCCGTCGCCGGCACCTGGTAGGATCCGGGTCGCCCCACCTCGCCGGTGACGCGAACGGTCAGCATCCGCACGTTGGCCACCGTGATGATGAACTTGGTCTTCGCATCCGGGCTGCGGGTCACGCCCGAATACACTCGGCCCAGCCGTTGGTAGAGCTGATCCCGGAGCTGGCCCAGCGTGAGATTGCTCACGTAGATCTGCCCCACGCGCTGGATCACCAGGAACCCGGCCCGCGTGACTTCCAGCGTCTGCGCGTCCTCCACGGCTCCCGTGAGGAGCAGGACCAGCACGTCGCCCGGCCCCAGGACGTAGCGATCGTCTACCGGCCCGCTCACCACCGATTGGAACCTGGTCGAGGGCTGGCGAAATGCATCCAGGCCGAATACCGGCAGCCCCTTCCGCACCCGCGCCAGTGAGTCTTCCCGGGTGATGGAGTCGGCCCGCAGGGAATCCCGATACAGCTTCAGCGCCAGCGTATCCCCAGCGAGCAGCAGCGAATCCTGGAGGCTGAACTGCGCCAGCCCCAGAAGCGCGATCGCCTGGAGCATCGGCTGCGAGGGACTAGGCGGCGCGATGGTGTCGGCGCCGAGGAAGGCGTCCAGCAGGCTGGCAGGGTACCCGGCGGCGCGCAGGCGCGCCTGGATTTCACTGGGAGTCGCGCCCGAGGCTTGAAGCCGCTCCCGGACGAGCCGACCGAGGTCAGGCCGTTGCTGTAGCAGCTGTGCCGTCTGCTCCGGCGTTAGCCCCGGCGGGATGCCGGGGATCTGCTGCCCTTGCCGGGTGGGCGGGGGCGTGACCTGCGCCTCCGCCAGACTCAGCGCGAGACATACGAGACACATCACAAGGGCTGGGATTAGTCGCTGGAGCTTCATGCGTCGTAGCTTGCCATCATTCCGAGGTCTTGTAGGAGCGCAACTGAAGCGGTCGCCAAGGTCCGCTGTTCAACGGCACAATGTACTTTGTACCGTAAAGTAGGTCAAGTGGCTGTTCGCCAATGGGATACCGCTGGTCACCGATCATGCGGATTCCGCTTGCGGCGTCCTTGGTACCCAGCAAGCCGTCCCGTAAATTGCAGGCGGTAGACTCGGAGGGTGCGACCCATCCGCGAACTGGTGGATATCCGGCCCGTGGTTGAGCGGGCGATCTTGGTTGGCACCGCGCGCCGGGGGCACAACGGAGCGCATGACATGGGCGAGCATCTGGACGAGTTGGCGCGACTGGCCGACACGGCCGGCGCCCAGGTGGTGGGTCGCCTGACTCAGCGGCTGGATGCTCCCACTCCCAACTACTACATCGGCCAGGGCAAGGTCGGCGAGCTAGGTGACGAGGCGGGCGCCGCGGGTGCCACGCTGGTGGTGTTCGACGACGAGCTGTCGCCGGCCCAAGGGAAGAACCTGGAAGCGGCGCTCAAGCTCCGGGTGATGGACCGGGCCGAGCTGATCCTGGATATCTTTGCGCGACGGGCCAAGAGCAAAGAGGCCAAGATGCAGGTGGAGCTGGCCCAGCTCGAGTATCTGCTGCCCCGATTGGCGCGCATGTGGGTCCACCTCTCGCGTATCCGCGGCGGTATTGGGTTGCGAGGCCCCGGCGAGACCCAGCTCGAGACCGATCGCCGTATGATCCGCCGCAAGATCTCCCGCTTGCGCCGCGAGCTGGAGCGAGTCTCCCGGCACCGGCATGTGCTACGCCAGGGCCGGCGCCCCGTCCCCACCGTGGCGCTGGTGGGCTACACCAACGCGGGGAAGTCCAGCCTGCTCAAGGCCCTCACCCGCGCCGACACGTTGGTGGACGATCGGTTGTTCGCGACGCTCGATACGATGACCCGGGAGGTGACGCTGACTCCGGGCCTAAGCCCGGGGTCGGACGGCAGAGACGGCAGGAGTACCCGGGTGCGGTTGGTTGATACCGTGGGGTTCATCCGCAAGCTGCCCCACCACCTGGTGGCGAGCTTCGGCGCCACGCTGGAAGAAGCGCGCGGCGGCGACATGCTGGCTCACGTGATTGACGCCTCCCACCCGGACTGGGAGGAGCAGGTCGAGGTGGTGGACGGCGTCCTGGCGGAGCTGAACGAGACGCCGCGCCCGGTGGTCCACGTGTTCAACAAGATGGACCTGGTGGCCGGGCCGGATCTGTTCCGGCGCCGGGTGACTGCAGGGTTCGAGCCTGCGGCCTTCGTCTCGGCGGTGCGCGGCGAGGTGGGGGACCTGACGCGGCTGCTGGTGCGCCTGGCTGCCGCTCCCGCGGCCTAGGTCACCAGCACCGCCGTCGCTGGCGGTGGCTGGACCGGTGGTATCTTTGCGCCCCATGCGCACTCCGTTCTCGTTGGCGTTGCTCGCCGTGGCCCTCATGAATGGCGATTCCTGGGCTCAAACCCCCGCTAGGGGTTCGCGGGTGCTTCCGGTGGACCACTGGGCCTACGAATACCTCGCGCGGCTTGAAACCCGGGGTCTCGTGGGCGGGCTCAATCCGCTAGTACAACCGTACCGCCGCCTGGACGTAGCCCGGGAGCTAGCGAGGCTCAACCCGGACACGTTGGGGGAGCCGGTAGCCGGCTGGGTGCGGATGCTGCGAGACGAGTTCGCGCGCGAGCGGAGCACGTTGTCCGGTGAGAACGAGACGCGGGCTGGCCTCGAGGCGATCGCTGGGGCCCGGGCCTCCAGCAGCCGCCGTTTGGATGCCGCGCGGCCTCTGGGGTCCGGGAACGCCTGGCCGTGGTACCGCGGCGGCGGCTGGGTGGAGACCGGCCCCCTCGCCGCAGAACTGCGGGTGTACGGAGACCTGTACTTCCGGGACGATCCGGATGGTGACGACCCGGGGTTCGATCCGCGGGTTCGCCGGGGCGGCCAAACCGACAACGCCTACGGGTCCGTGGCCCTGCCGTTCGGGGCGATCGAGGTGGGCCACCTGGCACGTAACTGGGGGCCGATCGCGAGCCCGGGGCTCATGGTCTCAAACGTGGCCACGCCGTACCCCCAGATCGCCATCGAGCTGGTGGCCGGTCGCTTCGCGTTGCGCTCCTTCGCGGCGGAGCTGGACACGGTAGGGATCGTCAGGCGGCAGATGATCGCTCACCGCCTGGACTACACCGCTAAGGACTTGGCCCTCTCGCTAGGTGAGGCGACCGTGTACCTGAATCCGGCGCTCCAGCTGCGGTTCCTGAACCCGTTCGAATTGCTGGTGATGGATGCGAACGACCGGCCCCAACAGAACCTCATGCTCAACGCGCAGCTCTGGCTGCGCCGCGGCGGCTTCGTTGTTTACGCGGACGGCCTGCTGGACGATATAGACGTCTCGCCTACGACGCCCCAGGCCGAGCCGCCGCAGTACGGCTTCACCCTGGGCGCACGCCTGGTGTCGCTGGCGCCGTGGATCGAGCCGGGCTTGGAGTACCAGCAGGTAGGGGCATGGACCTACCGCACGCCGAACTACGTGGATCGCTACAGCTACTTCAACCGCGGCCTGGGCGCCAAGTATTCGGACTACGACCGATTGACGCTCTGGACCGATCTTCACCCACCGCTCACCGGCCTCCGGCTCACACCCACCGTGCTGCTACAGAGACAGGGCGAGGGCAACTTCCGCGATTCGATCCCCGGCGGCTACTACTGGGGCCGGCCGGCGCTCTTTTGGGGCGTCAAGGAAACCACGCTACGCCTCGGTCTCCGGGGGCGCTATCAGCCGATCCGCGAGCTGTGGATCAGCTGGGACCTGGGGCCCAACTTCACACGCAACCGGGCTCACGTGACGGGGGTGAACCAGACTGGCTTCGAGGCCGTCGGAGAGATCGGCGTGCGGTTCGAATTCCCGCGCAGCAAACCTCGGTAGACCTTGCCCAGTGCACTGAAGGTCCGCTCCCAGCCGTAACATGCAACCGCTCGAGCCCGGGCCTGCGCTCCGAGCACCCGAACATCCCGGCTCACCAGGTCGCGCGCCGCCTGCTCGAAGTCCCGCGTGTCCCCCGGCCGATACAACCGGCTCCACTCGGCCCCGGCCAGCAGATCCGCGATCGCGCCCGAGTCCACGCCCACCACCGGCAGCCCGCAGGCCATCGCTTCGACCGCGGCGAGGCCAAACGTCTCGATAGGGAAGGGCGCCACGTACAGGTCCGCGCTGGCAAGCGCCCTGGCGAGCGCCGCGCGATCGCGCTGGTAGGGAAGCACAGCCAGCATCTCCGGATGCGCGCGTGCGAAGGTCTCGAATTGAGACCGCAAGTGTCCCTCGCCGATCAACACCAGCTTGACACCCGTCGCGCGGTGCAGCTCCGGAAGGCCGGCGAGCACCACGTCCAGCCGCTTCTCGGTGGCGAAGCGGCCGGCGTACACCGCCACGGGCTGGCCGTCCCGCGCGCCCACGGCCGCGCGCCACGCCGGGTCCCGCCGCTCCGGGCGAAACGTCTCCAGGTCCACGCCCAGCGGGATGAGATGGACCCGCTCGACGCCCAGCCGCTGGAGCGCGCGTTGGGCCGAGGGCGTGGCCGCGATGGTGGCCGCCAACGAGCGGTAGAGCCCGCGGAGGTACCGCTCGAGCGCTAAGCCCGCCGCGTCACGCAGGACACCAGGCAATGCGCGGAGCCCGTAGTCCACGTACACCCGCCGCGCGTCGCAGTGATAAAACCCCACGAGAGCCGGCGGAGAGGGCAGGGTGCGCGCCGCCCGGCGCGCCCAGAATGCCGCCAGAAACGGGCTTCCGATCTCCACGATGTCCGGCTGGACCTGGGCCAAGATCTCCCGGATGCGCCGCCCGGCCGTGAGAAAGTGATACCCGGGGCTGGCCGGGACCGGCAGGCCGCCGAGCAGCAGCACCCGCGAGCGTGCGAGAGTGGTCTCCTGATCGT
>DATECF010000308.1:0-3167 GCA_035287045.1 Gemmatimonadales bacterium
CGCGCTCTGGTACACCTCGTAACCCCGATACGCCGTGCGCACCGGCGCCGCCTCCTCGGCCCGGATGGCCGCCAGGTCCTCACGACGGATCAGACCGCCCTGCGCCTGGTAGAAGGCCGCCACCCGCTCCGCGATGGCGCCGCGATAGAACACCTCCGCGCCCCCGTCGGCGATCGCCTGGAGCGTCCGGCCCAGATCGGTTTGCACGAACCGATCGCCCGCCGCCGGCGCCTTGCCACCGGGAAGCAGCACGCGGGCGGAGCCGGGGTATTTGGCGACCTTGTCCACGCTCCCCGCGTGCATGCTGGCCCCCCACACGCTGAGCGGGTGGCCCTTGACGGCCGCGTCAACGGCTGGCTGGAGCAGCTCGGCGTAGGTCTTGGTGCCGTAGGTCTTGAGCGCCAGATCGAAGCCCGCCACGGCGCCCGGCACCGAGCTGGCGAACGGGCCGGCGTCCGGGATGCCGCCCAACGACCGGTACTTCTCGACCGTGGCGAGGGCGGGCGCCACACCCGTGCCGTTGATGAACACCACCCGGTTCTCCTTGGCGATGTACGCCAGGATGAACGCGTCGCCGCCGATCCCCGCCTGGTGGTGTTCCACCACGGTGGTCATGTAGAACGCGGCCACCGCGGCATCGATCGCGTTGCCGCCCGCTTGGAGCACCTGCTGCGCGGCCAACGCCTCCAGCGGATGCTCGGCCGCAATCATCGCCTGCGTGCCCATGATCACCGGGCGCCAGACGGGGCGGTCGGATGGGGCCTGCGGGTGCGCCGGGGGAGGGAACAGGGCGATCGCGACCGCCGCCGCAACGACGTTGGGACGCTTCATGAGGGCTACCTCAGATGGAAGAATCTCACGCTCCATGTTGTCGCTGCTTCGGCACGCGCGCCAGCGGCTCCTCAGGACTTGGGAGGCACCGCGCGATGGTAGATCCCCTGAAGATTCGAGACTATTGGATGCCTACGGCGCCCCCTACGTGCTAGACTTCACCATCGTCGGGCCGGGAGGGGAGGGCATCATCCGAAGCCACTGGATCGTGAGGCGCGACGAGGACTTCCCCCGGCTCACGAGCTGTCATGTGCGGTAAGGAGGCTGTATGAATCCCGAGCTGCGGCTACTGGATGTCGTCGCGCTGGTCGATGACCTGGCGAGCCATGGCCTTAGACAGGGCCAGGTGGGTACGATTGTCGAGCTGCTCGCGCCCGGCGTGTACGAGGTCGAGTTCTCGGACAACGAGGGCCGAACCTATGCCTCAGCCGCCCTTCGAGCCGAGCAGGTGCTCCTCCTCCGTCACGAACCCGCTCCGTCGCCGTAGAATCGCGGTAACTCCGAGCAAAGGAAGCCACAGGACTTTCGGCTTCCTCCACCCTTGACCGCGGCTTGAACGGCAGGCCTATTCAGTGGCGGACGCGTTCGCCGGATGCCTCCCGCTACCGGCGCCGGCGTCCAGCCCCCACAAACATCGTTCCCGGGAGTGCGGTCGGCCGTGGAGCCATCCCCCGCGCGCTGCGAGGTATCGCAATGGGACCCGTAGTGACCGGACGCACTGACAACCGGATGCTCCTGGCTGCGCTCGCGGCCGTAATGCTCGCGAGCTGCGGGGGCCCGTCGCCGGGTGGCGCCGCGGCGCCCCCCAACGTGGTCGTGATCCTGGTGGATGACCTGCGCTGGGATGACATCGGCGTCGCGGGCCATCCCTTCGTCGAGACGCCGGCCATTGACCGGCTGGCCCAGGACGGCGCGCGGTTCCTCAATGCCTTTGCCAGCACGCCGCTTTGCTCGCCCAGCCGGGCGGCGATCCTCACCGGCCAGCAGGTGCACACCAACGGCATCATTGACAACACCGCGCGCGACTCGGCGAGCCACCGGCTTCCCACATTCGCCGTGCCGCTGGCCCAGGCGGGGTACGCCACCGCGTTCATCGGCAAGTGGCACATGGGGAACGACGACACTCGGCGCCCGGGGTGGACCCACTGGGTGGCCATGAAAGGCCAGGGCGAAGCCGTCAATCCCAATCTCAACGTGGATGGCGACCGGGTGGTGGCGTCCGGCTACGTCACCGACGTGCTCACCGACTACGCCGTCAACTTCATGCGCCGCTCGCGGGGCCAGCCGTTCATGGTGTTCCTGGCGCACAAGGCCCTCCATCCCAACGTCAGGCAGCGCGATGACGGTTCGGTGGCGCGGCTGCAAGGCCAGGCCGCGGGATTCATCCCCGCCGAGCGGCACCGGGGCCGGTACGCGCAAGCCGTGGTCCCCCGCCGGGAGAATGCCCTGGTCCCGCCGGCCCGGAAGCCGGCGCTCCAGCGACGCATTCCCGGTCTGCCGCCGTTGACCCCCGACAGCGGCGGCACCCCCGACCGGGATATCCGCGACCGGTTGGAGATGCTCCTGGGCGTGGACGAAAGCCTGGCCCGCATCACCGAAGCGTTGCGCGAGCTGGGCGAGCTGGACCACACGGTGCTGATCTTCACCAGCGACCACGGCTACTTCTACGGCGAGCACGGGTTGAACGAAGAGCGGCGGCTGGCCTATGAGGAAACCGCCCGGGTGCCGCTCATCATCCGCTATCCACGGCTGGCCCGGCCGGGGACGACCCCGGAGCAGCTGGTGCAGACCCTTGACCTGGCACCCACCATCCTGGAGTTGGCCGGCGTCACCGACACCGTCACCCGGCACGGACGGTCACTGGTCCCCCTTCTCGATGGCACCGCCACCGAGTGGCGCGGGTCCGTACTGCTGGAGTACTACAGCGACCGCGTGTTCCCCCGCATGCTCACCATGGGGTACCAGGCGGTGCGCACCGAGCGATACAAATACATCCACTATGTCGAGCTGCCCGGGATGGACGAGCTGTACGACCTGGAGGCCGATCCCTTCGAGCTGAACAACCTCGTCGGCACCGAGGAGGGAAGACGGCGGCTGCCCGAGCTGCAGGCCGAGCTGGCCGGGCTTCAACGGGAGACCGGCTACCGGCCGGAGTTCACCGGATACCGCTGACGATGCCCGGCACCGGTCGTCAGCGATGGGTTTCTCCGTTCACGCTCCCGCTGTTGCTGCTGCTGGCCGGCGGATGCGGTCGCGGCGAGGCCGCCCGTGAGCCTCCGGGTGATCCGCCTCCGGGCATGGTGTGGGTCCCGGGCGGTGAATTCGTCATGGGGAGC
>DATECF010000309.1:0-23723 GCA_035287045.1 Gemmatimonadales bacterium
GAGGCCTGGGGGATGCCATCGATGTCGGAGCCCAGCGCAATGACCGGTTTGCCCGAGCCCCAGGTGGCCACCCAGGCGGTGGGGATGCCGGCGACCCCTTCCTGCACGGTGAAACCGTTTTCCTTAAGGATGTTGACCAGGTACTTCGAGGTCTCGAATTCCTGGAAGCCAAGCTCGCCGAAGCTGAAGATCTGGTCCACCATCTGCTGGGTGAACGGGGCCCTCGCGTCCACGTCCTGCACCACCTCGCGCTTGTATTGCTCCAGGCGCGGGTTGGGTCGAGCCTGCCGCTGTTGAGCGGTGGCCGGCGCAGCGGCGATCACGGCGATGATGAGAACCCTTGCAAACATCTCTCCTCCGGGGATGGTGTCTCACGGCGTCTTGCGGGCGGTAAAGATGCGGTCTGGTCGGCGATTCGCCAGCCTGCTCAGAAGAACGCCGTGAGCGACAGGTAGGCCGCCGTCGGGACGGTACCGTACTCCGATCCCGGAGCCCCGCCCGGCAGGAGCGCGGGCCCGCGGCCGGCAAACAGCCCAGCGCGAGCCGTCAGGTTGCCTGCCAGGGACAGCCCCAGAGCCGGCGCCGCCAGCGCGCTGCCATCATTCACGTTCCAGAGGGTGAGGAACGCCGCGCTCAGCAGCGGGTGCAGCTGGTAGCGCAACTGTGCGACCGCTACGTCTCGCCCCAACGTCTGCAGCTCTGACCGGATGGCCGGCGCGGAAAACACCACGCGAATCAGGTCCGCTGGACGCGCGGCGCCGAACCCGTCGCGTTGGTATTCCGCCACCACGTACAGCGTCCGGTGCCATACGGTGAAGCTGCGGTCGGCCCCCACCGCGAGCCGCCGCACCGTGAGGCCGCCGCTCCGGCGGACGACCCCCTCACCCCGCAACACAGCCCCCGCGACCGTCACCGTCAGCGCCACTGACGCCGCTGGATCGTCGTGAACCACGCCGCCCCAGCCGGCCAGCTCCCAGTGACCCACGGCCATCTTGGCTCGCAGCGCCCCGGTCACGGTCTTCCCGACCGGCGTGTCCGCCGGCCGGAGCACGGCGTCCAGCTCGGCGAACGGGCCGGGGAACGCACGCAGGCGCAGGGCGTCCACGCCGGTCCGGTACTCGCGGAACGGCTCTGAGGGGTCGAACGGAGCAAACGGGTCCGCCGGGGTCAAGAACAGGGTGGTGGCCCACGAGACCGGCTGGCGTCCCGCGGTGACCTCGAAGTGGCGTGCGGCGTAGCGCAAAGACAACCGGTCCGCGCGGTGACGCCACTCCAGGTGCTGCGACCGTCGCAGCGTCCCCTGGAGCGGCAGCCACTCCGTGCCGCCCAGCGCCTGTCCCAATCCACCGAAGGTCCCCGCGGCGCCCACCGCGCTGGTGTACGACAGGGTGTGCTCGTACGCCACGTCGAGTGACAGGGGTCCCGCGACGGGGTGGAGCATCAACCGGGCTCGCTGGACATCGGTGATGCCGCGGGGGTTGAACGAGCCGCTATCGGCCGCGAGCGCCACGTGCAGGTAGTAACCCCGGAGGTCGAGGGGCTGCTGAGCCGCCGCCACCGCCGCCCCCACCATCAGGAACAGGCTGCCGCGCACCCAATCCGCAATCCGCATTCCGCAATCGATGATCGGCTATCGCCGATCGTCGTACTCGATGGCCCCGTCCACCAGCTGGATCACCCGCCGCGCCCGCTCGATCAAGCGCTGGTCGTGGGTCGCGAACACGAACGTCGTCTGGATCTCGGTGTTGAGCCGGGCCATGACCTCGAGCAGCGCCAGGCTGGTCGCGGAATCGAGATTGGCGGTGGGTTCGTCCGCCAGCACCAGGGCGGGCTCACCGATCACCGCGCGGGCCACGGCCACCCGCTGCTGCTGGCCGCCCGACAGTTTCGACGGACGCCGGTCCTCCAGCCCCCCGATCCCGATCCGCTCGAACAGCGCCCGTACGCGGTCTCGGCGCTGGTCGGCGGGAACTCCCCGGAGCAACAGCGAGAACTCCGCATTCTCCTCCGCCGTGAGCACCGGCAGGAGATTGTACGCCTGGAACACGAAGCCCACCCGCTCTAGCCGGAGCCGGGCCCGCTCCCGCTCGGACATGGCGGTGAGGTCCCGTCCGTCAATCCAGACCCGGCCCCGGGTGGGGGCCGTAAGACCGCCCAGCATGTTGAGCAGCGTGGTCTTGCCCGAACCCGACGGGCCCGCGAGCACCACGAACTCGCCGCGGGCGATCTCCACCGTCACCCCGCGGACGGCCTCCACCGCGAGGTCGTCCTGCTCGTAAATCTTCCAGACGTCCTCGGTACGGACCGCGGGACCGGTCGGCGCTCCTGTCGTCATGCCTCGAACTTCATCGCCTCCGCGACGTCGATCCGGCGCGCGCGGACGGCGGGATAGATGGAGGCCAGCACGCCGATGACCAGGATCGCGCCCGCGCCCTGAAGGAGCCTCGCGCCTCGAAACAGCGGCACGATCACCGGATTCAGCACCACGCCGGAAATGGTGAAGTCGCCTTCCAGCAGTCCCGAGTAGTCGAGACCCTGTCGAAACAGGCCCCAGGTGACGGCCAGTCCGAGCGCCATGCCCACGATCCCGGCCGCGAAGGTCAGCAGGACCCCCTCGCTGAACGCCACCGCGGCGGTTTCCCCCCGGGTCAGGCCCAGCGCGCGCAGCACCCCGAATTCCCTGGTCCGGTACAACACGGACATGAGCACCGTATTGACGATGGCGAGTCCCACGATCGTGAACAGGATCCCATAGAACAGGTAGTTGCCAAAGTTGTCCACCCGGATGGCCGCGGCCAGCTCCGGGGTGACTTCGGGCCAGGTCAACACCGCGAGATCGCTGGTCTCCCCGCCCACGGCCTGGCGCAGGCGGCCCCGCGTGTCCTCCACCACGTCGCTCGACTGGAGTAGCACGGCGAGGGAGGTGGCCGCTCCCGAGACGCCCAGCCACTCCTGCGCCGTGCGGATGGGGACGTGGACGATGCCTTCGTCGGCCTCGGGGATCCCCGTCCGGAAGATGCCCACGACCCGCACAAACTGCCCCGCGATCTCCCCGGCGGCGTCCTGGCCGGTGAGCACCAGGCGCGACCCCACCTCGAGGTTGAGGCGATCCGCTAGCCGCCCGCCCACGAAGGCGTGCAGCCGGTCGCCGGCTTCCAGGTAGCGGCCCTCGATCACCCGGTCACTGAGGTGGGAGAAGCGGGCTTCAATCTCCGGGTCCACTCCCGTGATGAAGACCGGGAAGGCATTCGACGCCGAGCTGGCAAGTCCCTGCACTTCGAGTCGAGGGGCCACGGTGAGGACGCGCGCCGCAATCTCCGGGTCGGCGAGGGCGGCCTGCGCGCGCTCCAGCGCCGCCGGGGTCAGGCGATCGTCCAGGTGGCGGCTGGCCTGGAAGCGGGGACGCTGGATGGCGACGTGGCCGCGCCCCAAGCGGACGCCCTGCTCGATCCAGTCCTCGTGCGCCCCGTCGCCCAGCGAGAACGAAAACACCATGACCGCGGTCCCCAGCACCGTGGCGGTCGCGGTGAGCAGGCTCCGCCGCGCCTGGCGCCGGACATTGCGGGCCGCAAGGCGCAACAGCAGCCGCAGGCGTCGCATGCTCAGCGCCCGGCCAGGGTGTCCGCGGGTGGCACGCGCGCGGCCCTGATGGCAGGGTAAAGCGCCGCCAGCGCAGCCGTCGCGAACAGGGCGAACGCGCCCTGCGCCATCATGACCCAGGGGTACTCCACCCGCAGCCGCAGGCGCACCAGCGCGCCGATCATGGTGAACTCGCCGAACAGTGGCGTCAGGTCCGGTGGCGCGTTGTGCCACCATACCAGCACCGGCCCGGTGACCGCGGCGCCCAGGGCCAGACCGATCGCCCCCAGGGCGATGGCCTCGTACAGCACCGAGCGCACGATGCCGCCGGGGGCGGCGCCCAGCGCCAGCAACAGGGCGAACTCATGCCGGCGTTCGAACGTCGCCATCAGCATCGTGTTCGCGACGCCGAAAATCGCCATCCCGAAGACGATCACCAGCATGATCCACTGCCAGGACGAGGCGAGCTGGGCGTACTCCAGCAGCTCGGGCCGAAGCGCCGTCCACGGCTCCACGGCGACCGCCCCGCCCAGCGCGGCGACCAGCCGCCGCGCCGCGACCGGCGCCTGCCAGGGATCCGGCAGGAGGGCCGCGATCTCGTGCACCCGGCCCGGCTCAAGGGCCATGATGGCCTGAAGGGCGTCCAAGGGCATGAGCGCGAAGGTGCGGTCGAGGTCCGCCAGCCCGCTCTGGAACACACCGCTCACGATGAACAGGTCGTTGCCCAGCGAGCCATCCACCGCCGGCGCCACGACCACCACCTCGGCGCCCGGTTCCACGCCCAGGATGCGGGCCATCTCCGCGCCCAGCAGGATTTCGCGGGCGCCGGGCGCCGGCGCCGCACCCCGCACCACGGTGTGCAACAGTCGCGACACGTCGCGTTCGCGCTCCGGATCCACGCCCAGGAACACGCCCGCCACGGTGGCCGCGCCGGAGCTCACCAGCCCGCCGCCGTACACCCGGGGCGCGGCGGCGGCCACCGCGGGGTCCGACCTGACCCGCTGGAGTAGTTCGTCGAGCGTTGGTCCTCGGGAGCCGCCGAGGGTCTGGTACACGCTGCGATCGGGCAGGTAGCCGGCGGCGTGCACCTGGAGCTGGCCGGTCACGATCCCGGTGCCGTTGGCGATCATGTCCGCCGTGAGTCCGTCGAACCACCCCACCATCGCCACCACCGAGAAATACCCCACCGCCAGCCCCGCGGCCGTGATGACGCTACGCCGCCGGTTCCGTCCCAGGTTCCGCCACGCCAGCGGCCACCACAGCCGCGCGCTCATTGACCGGAACCGCCGCCGCCCTGAAGTCTCCTGAGGGAGAAGAAGGAAGGGTTGATTTGGATGTCGAACTCGAGATCCCGGTAGCTGATCGTGGTCCGCTCGTTGGGTTTGTCGGCCGGCTGCACCACGGTCCGGGTCGGCACCAGCCGCCCGCCCATGGTCCGATGGCCCGAGAAGGTCATGGTCCGCGACAGATTCCCGCGGTCATCGTAAAACCGCGCCCATACCGGCATCAGGTCGGCCTTCCGCACCTGCTCCTCGATTCGTCCCCACACCACCGCGGCCTCGGGCTTCGGCGTGAGCACGAACTCCCACACCGGCACCCCGTCCCGCGCGCCCTCGTAGCCGATCGTGATGTCGTAGTCGTCAATCAGCCGGCTGTCCTTCACCAGATCGTCGTTGGTGAAATGCGAGCCCATCCACCCGTCGCCCATGAGGGAGGGCGGCAGCTTGATGGTGCGATCCACCCGCGGGAGATAGTTCCAGATCTCGTGGCCCACCTTGAGCGTGGCGGTGCCGGCGTCTTTCTCCGGGGCCGTGATGCGGATCAACGCGTTGTCGGTGCCGAGCGACCAGATCCGCATTTCCATGCTGCGGCTCCAATGCTCGGTGACGATCTCCATGGACACGGTGCCTCGGCTGGACTCGCCGCGAAGCAGCCGGTCCACCCGATCAATGATCTCGCGCGGAGTTTGGGCCGTCAGGGCGGAGGCGCCCAGGAGACACAGTCCCAGCACCCCGGAGAGGAGTCGGTGCATGGTAAATCGCTAACGCTCCGCCGGTGCTCGCGCAACCCGGCAGGGCTTGGCGTCAGGGCTCGCCGCGAAGCTCCAGGGGGTAGCCCGCCTCGCTCCAGGCCTTGAGGCCCCCAAGCACGTTGGAGACGTTCCGGTACCCGAGCCCGACGAGGGTCTCCGAGGCCTCCACGCTCATCCGGCCGCTCCGGCAGTACAGAACGATCTTCGCGGACTTGTCCGCCGGCAGACGATTGACGTTGGCGGCGATACGGTCGTAGGGGATGCTGAGGTCGGTGCCCGGGATGTCGCCCGCGTAGGGGATGTGGACGTTGACCAGGACGAAGTCCTTGGCCTGCATCATGTCGTGGAGCTGCGTGACGCTGATGTCGGTGTAGGCCGGCGTCGCGGCCTTCTCGACAGCCGCCGACGCCCGTGTCCGGTCCTGCCCGCACGCCGCCAGCATCGCGGCGCTGAAGGCCGCCGCCAAGGCATGGGTGCGACGCGAATGCATAGGTGCTCTCCCCGGCGTGTTTGCTGCCATGCTAGCGCCGGCGGCCTCCGCCGCGAGGGGGTTAAGGGGATGCTCATAACAGACTACGCCGGATTTCAGCCGGTTCCGGGTAGCATCCGCCCTCAACGCGCGGAGCATCGAGGGCCGTATAATATGCGCTGCCAGGTACCAGCGATCGAGAAGCCGGTGGACGAAGCCGCCCTGCACCACTCGGCGGTGGCCGTGCTGCAGGTGAGCGGCATGGGGTGTGGGAACTGCGCCCACCGGGTGCGGAACAGCCTGCTCGGTCTGCCCGGCGTGCTGGCCGCACGCGTGAACCTCGCGGACGGCCTCGTCCGGGTGAACTTCACCTCCGCGCATACGGACCTGCAGCAGATGCTGGACGCGGTCGCGAGCGCCGGCCACGACGGCCGTCACGAGTACCGCGCCGCCCTGGTCGAAGCGACGTGGTAGTCGGTCGAACGCTATGATGGAATCCGACTCCTAACCTGATGATGGAACGCGGTGGCCCAACCCGGCCAGCGCTCTTCCAGCCAGGTATACACGATCGGCAGCAAGATCAACGTGAGCGCGGTCGAGGTGATGAGCCCGCCGATCACGACGGTCGCGAGCGGCCGCTGCACTTCAGAACCTTGGCTGGTAGAGATGGCCATCGGGATGAACCCGAAGCTCGCGACCAGGGCCGTCATGATCACCGGGCGGAGTCGGACCTCGGCCCCCAGGCGCACGGCATCGATGAGCGGCTTTCCCTGGTCCCGTAGCTGGTTGATGTAGGTCACCAGCACGACACCGTTGAGCACGGCGACCCCGAACAGGGCGATGAAGCCGACCGCGGCACTCAGGCTGAGATCCAGGCCGCGCAGCCAAAGCGCCGCGATCCCACCCACCAGGGCGAGCGGGACGTTGAGCATCACCAGGAGCGCTTGCCGCGCGTTGCCGAAGCTGGCGTACAGCAGCCCCGCGATCAACAGCAGCACCAGGGGCACGATGATGGCTAGGCGCCGCATGGCGCGCTCCTGGTTCTCGAATTGCCCCCCGTAGGCCACGTAATACCCGTTGGGCAGGCTCACTCGCCTCGCGACTTCGCGCTGAACCTCCGCCGCAAACCCGCCAAGGTCACGCCCGCGCACGTTGGAGAGTACAATCAGCATCCGCTGGCCGTTCTCATGGTTGATCAACTCCGGTCCCTCGATCACGCGGATCCGGGCGATCTGTGAGAGCATGACCTGAGCGCCGGAGCGCGTGGTGAGGAGCAGGCGGCCGATGGCGTCCGGCGTGCCGCGGTACGGCTCGGCCAACCGCACCACCACGGGGAAGCGCTTGCGGCCTTCGATCACTTCGCTGGCCTGAACGCCACCGATCCCCGCCTGGACCGCGTCGCGCACGTCGGCCACGCTGACCGCGTAGCGCGCCAGCGCGCCACGGTCGAGGGCCAGCTCGACCTGCATGGCGCCGGCGCTCACATCCACCGAGACGTCGGCCGCGCCGCGCACGCTTGCGATCACGTCTTGAATCTCCGCGGCCTTCTGTTGGAGCAACGGCAAGCTGTCCCCAAACAGCTTGACGCCGAGCTCGGTTCGCACCCCGGAGATCGCTTCGTCGAGGCGCATGGCCATGGGAGCGGCAAATTTGTAGTCGATCCCGGGGATCGGGGCGAGCGCGGAATCCATCTTCTCGATCAGCGCCTCCGGAGAGGACGTCTGCCACTGGCGCCGCGGGTGGAAGAGCACATATACGTCGCCGTCGTACAGGCCCATGGTCTCGGTGGCAAGCTCGGGCCGCCCCAGCTTGGTCACCACGCTCTGGACCTCCGGAAACCGGAGCAGGGTGCGCTCGATCTCCTCCGCGATGGCCATCCCCTGGGGGAGCGAGGTACTGGGGAGCCGGCGCGTCTCGATCAGCAGCGACCCTTCATCCAACTGGGGCATGAATTCGGTCCCCAGGAACGGCACCGAAGCCAGCGTCGCGGCCAACAACACGCCCGCGCTTCCCACCACCAGCCCGCGGCGCCTGAGCGCGTAGTCGAGGTCGCGGCGGTAGCGGGCACGCAGCCGCTCGAACCAGCGGGCCGGGCTCTCGGCCGCGGCTGCCAGCAGCAAGGACGCTGCCACGGGAACGTAGGTAAGGGCGAGGAACAGCGAGCCCAGGACGGCCACGCAGACCGTAAACGCCATGGGGGCGAACATCCGCCGCTCCAGCCCCTCCAGCGAGAAGATCGTGAGATAGACGGCGATGATGATGAAGACGCCGAAGACGACGGGCCGGCCGACCTCGAACGCCGCGCGCCGGACCAGGTCGCGCCGGTCCTCCGCAGCCGCTCCGGCGGCGGAGCCCAGCCGCCGGACGAAATTCTCGACCATCACCACCGAGGCGTCGACGATGAGCCCGAAGTCGAGGGCGCCCAGGCTCATGAGGTTCGCCGAGATGCCGAACCGGTACATGAGCAGGAAGGCGAACAGCAGCGACAGCGGGATGACCGACGCCGTGATCAGCGAAGCCCGGATGTTCCGCAGGAAGACGAAGAGCACCAGGATGACGAGGAGCCCGCCTTCCACCAGGTTGGTGAACACCGTGCGGGTGGTGCGGTCCACCACGTCGCCCTGGTTGTAGAACGTCCGGAGGTCGACCCTCCGCGGAAGCAGCGGCCGAATCTCCTGGAGCCGCGCCTCGACGCGGCGGACGACCTCATGACCGTTGGCGCCCTTCAAGATGATGATCATGCCGGCCAGGCTCTCGCCGCGCGCGTCCCGCGACACCGCCCCCTCGCGCGGCATCGGTCCGATGGTCACCCGCGCCACGTCCCGCACGTACACCGGCGTGCCCCTGTTTCTCGTGGCGACCACGACGGCCCCAATGTCGGTGGTGTCGCTCACTCGCCCAAGCCCGCGCACCGTGAACCGCTCTCCCCGGTTCTCGATGTATCCTGCGCCGAAATTGTCGTTATTCGCCTCCAGCGCCGCCCTCAAGTCCTGGAGCGTCAGACCGTAGCCCGCGAGCCTGCTGGGGTCCGTGAGCACGTGGAACTGCTGCACCACACCGCCCCAGGAGTTGACCTCCGCGACACCCGGAATGGAGCGCAGCATCGGCTTGATGGTGTACTCTTGGAGCGTCCGCAGCTCCATCAGCGAGACGCTGTCGGATTCCACCAGATACTGGAACACCTCGCCCATGGGCGTCGCGGGGGGTCCGAGTTGCGGCTGGGCCCCGGCCGGCAGGCTGCCGACGGCGTCTTGCATCCGCTGTTGCACCTGGGCGCGGGCGAAGTAGAGATCCACGTCGTCCTCGTAGGTCACCGTCACCACCGAGAGGCCGGCCTTAGAGATGGAGCGCACCCCGGTAGCGCGCGGCAGGCCCATCATCGCCGTCTCCATGGGGTAGGTGACCAGGTTCTCCACCTCGTTCGGCGATAGAGCCGCCGCGGTGGTGATTACCTGGACCTGGTTCGGCGTGAGGTCGGGGAAGGCGGCCACGTTCAGGTTCGCCAGCGCCCAAACACCTCCGATGACCAGCAGCAGCGTGGCGCCGATGACGGCGACGCGGAACCGCAGCGCGATGGCGATGAGACGCTCGACCATGGGTCCGCCCTACCCCTCGAGGATGATCTTGCCGCGGGCGAACTCGGACTTCACCGCGAACGACCCTTCCACCACCACCGTGTCGCCAGGGGCGAGGCCACGCAGGACCTGGGTCCTGCCGCCGGCCGTTCCGCCCAGCTCGACGTCCCGCCGCTCGAACCGCGCCCCCCCGTGGCCGTCGGGATGGGCCACGAAGACCACGGGGCGTTCGTCCAGCAGCTGGATCGCCGCTTCCGGGATGGTGACCGCGGGCAGGCGCTCGCCGGTTTCGAGCCAGACGGTGGCGAACATCGCGGCCCGCAGCCGGCTGGTGGGATTCTGGACCACCGCCCGCACCGGCACGGTGCGCGTCGCCGGGTCCAGCGCGCCGCCCACACTGTGCACCCGGCCGGCGAAGGTGTCCGCCGGGAAGGCCGGGACGGTGAATCGCACCGGCGTACCCACGCGCAGCGACCCGGCGCTGCCGTCCGGGACGGCGACCTCGAGCCACAGGGTGCTCGGGTCAGTCACGGCCATGAGCGGGGCGCCCGCCTCGGCCACGGTGCCGGGGGCCGCGTCGCGGGTCAACACCACTCCGGAGAGCGGGGCGCGAAGCACCATAGTACCGGTGGCGGAGTCCACCCCGAGCTGATCCAACACCGCCCGGACGCGGGCGCCCTCCGCCTCGGCCTGGGCGAGCGCCGCCTGCGCCAGCTCGTCATCGGCTTGGGCCCGCTCGAGGTCCTGCCGCGCGATCGCCTTGACGGCGAGCAGGCGCTCGGCCCGCTCGCGGGCCGTCCGGGCATAACTCGCCGCCGCGCGCCGGGAGTGGAGCTCGGCCACCGCCTTCAGGTGGTCCGCGTGCGCGGCACTCGCTTCGTGGCTCTGCAGGGTGACGAGCGGCGCGCCACGCCCAACCCGCTGTCCAATCTGCGCATGCACCCTGAGCACGCGTCCCTGAGCTGGGGCGCCGAGCCGAGCGGTCCGGTCTTCGTTGGGGACCAGTTGACCGGTTACTTCGAGGAGGGTGGGAAGCTCACTCATCTCCACCGGCGCCCACTGCACATTACCGTGCTGCACCTGCGCGGCGGTGAAGGTCAACGTGGTTGGGGAGGCCCCCGCGCCGGCCTCTGCTTCCGCATCGCTCGAACGCCCACCGCAGGCCGCGAGCCCGGTGCCGGTGAGCAGCACCCAAGCCGCCACGACCGGCTTCGGCAAGCGGGGCCGTCTCAACGGAGCTCTCCGGCTCATCGGGGCTCTCCGTCGGCAAAGGTCCAGCCCCCAGTGACGGATCCCGCGACCGGGCCGGTGATGGCCTCCAGGAGCTCCGTTCCAGCCATGATGCGCAGCTCTAGGAGGCTTTCGCGCTGCGCGAAGAGGACTCGATAGTAGGTCACGCGGGCCTCGGCCAGCGCCCGCGATGCGTCCAGCACCTGGAGCAGGCTCGCCGCTCCTTCCTGGTACGCTGCTAGCGCGATCGCGCGCGACTCTTCTGCGCGGGAGAGGAACGTCCGATCGAGACGCCTGACCTGCTCGGTCAGGAGCTGCGCCGCCGCGTACGCCCCCGAGACCTGCGCCAGCACCTGGCGCTCGGTCCAGGCCAGTTCCTGTTCGGCGGCGGCGCGCTGGCCGCCGGCGCGGCGGATCTCGCCCACGTTCTGGTCGAACAGCGGGATCGGAAGACTCAGTCCGGCAATCATCGTGTTCGTGCCGCCGACGCGTTTGACCCCGAAGGTCGCGCCGACCTGTCGAATGATCGCGGTGCGCTGTAACGTCGCCCCTGCCCGCTCGGCGGCGACCCGCTCGCGGGAGGCGACCAGATCGGGCCGGACCTCCCGGGCCCGCGCCAGGACCACCTCGAGCGGCGGCAAGACGGTATCCGCCATGAGGCCGGGTTCCACCGTGATACGGAAGGAATCGATCATCGGGAGACCGGGACCCCCGCCCTCGGCTGGTGACGGGCCGAGATGGGCGGCAAGCTCGGCACGGGCGCGGGCCTGCTCCACCCGCTCGAGCGCGAGGCCGGCCTCGGCCCGGTCCAGCTCCACTTGAATGCGAATCAGGTCTCCCTCGGCAGTCACGCCCTCCGCGACCCGCGCGTGGTTGTAGGCCGCCAGGTCCGCCAGGCGGTCACGGACCTCCTCGGCTCCCTCCGCCGTGCCCTGGGCCGTGGCGAGGCGATAGAACGCCCGCGCCACCGCCAGCGCCACGTCGCGCCGCGCCAGCGCCAGCTCCGCCTCCGCGGCCTGGACCTCGGCGCCGGCGCGCCGCGCGCTGGGCCAGCGCTGAAACAGCGGTTCCAGAGGCAGCGTGGCGTAGAGGGAGGTCTCGCGATCGAGCCCCGGGACGGGGGCCCCGCCCGGGAAGCGGGCGTTCTCCACTTCATACGTGATGACGGGGTTCAGGGGCAACTGCGCCGTGAGCCCTGCGCCTTGCGCCGCGCGGACGCGGGCGCGTGCCGCTTCCACCAGCGGATGCTGGGCCAGGGCACGCTGGAGCGCGGTCCGGAGATCGACATGCTCGGGCGTTGGTTGAGCCACGAGCAACTTTCCGGCGCCCGTGAGAGCCACGGTTACGGCCAATGCTTTCGCGATCCTTTGCAACTGTCACCTCCGGCTACGCTGCGGGCTGCCCGGACCGTATGGAAGGGTCCAGAGGCTGATGTCGCTGAGTTGTTGGAGAACCTGCGCGCCCACGTTCCGTGCCGCGTGGCGGCACAGGCGGGCTAGAGGCTGGGGATAGGGGGGGCGCGGGATTGTCGCGCGGGCGGATCCCGGCCCAGCGGGGCTATGGAGGGAATGAGAAGCGGCGCGTGGGAGCGCACCGGCAGCTGATCCAGCGTGACCACAACCGATGGCAACGCCGGCACGTCGGTCGCGATCCGCTGGCTCAGCCGGTCGGCCAATTCCGTGATGCCCGCGTCGTGACAACTTTCCACCGCCTCGACGTGGCGGATGTCGTGGTCCGAGCACAGACGGACAGGAGCCACGCTGGCGGTCGCGGCCCACACAAGCACCGCTGCTGCAACAGGTTGCCACCGTGGTTGCGGTCTCATAAAACTAAGATGCACGCGGGTTCTCTGGGCTGTCAACGCTCGGTACGGCGCGGCTTGCCGGTCGCTCTACGGCTACGGAATCGTGTGGCGAGAGTCGCCGCCGGACGGTCCGTAAGGAGATGCTCATGCTAGACTGAGCCGGATTTCAGGGTGAACCGAATAGCGTCAGCATCCGAGTGGAGGGAGGGCGACGTTGGCGGCTCAACGGCGAATTTCGCATGGCGAGTTGAGTGCGCGACGAATCGGCTCCGCTGAGTCCTTGGAAAGGTCAGGTAGATCAAGATGCATAAGACGGTCCTTGTGGTTGCCATGGCGGCGCTGGTCGCCGGTTGTCACGAGAGTTTTGCGCCGGTGGGAGACACCACGGTTCTGTCGGTGGTGCCCACGGGCGGGAACACCAACGTGGACCCCAATGCACCCGTCGTGCTCGAGTTCTCGCATGCCATGCGCATGGGCTTGGAGCAGTACGCGGCGCTACACGAAGGAGACGTGACCGGGCCGGTAGTAGAAGGGACCTGGAGCTGGTCGAGCGACGGCCTCACGCTCACCTTCACACCCGCCGCGCCGCTCAAGGCGCAGACCCGGTACACGCTGCATCTGGGTGGCGGCATGATGGATAGCAGCGGCAACCTGCTCAACCTCGATCACTGCACCAACCAGCACGGCGGGCAGTGGGCCACCCGGACGATGATGGGCGGGTCCATGATGGGCGGCTCGATGATGGGCGGGACGGGCAACATGATGGGTACCGGATGGCAGCACCCCAACGGGACCTACGGTATGGTGTTCGTCTTCACGACGGCGTGACCGTGATGACCCGCCGGGGCCGCTTATCGCGATGTGGGGCGGGCCGCGGGGACCGTCCCGCAGCGGGCGCCTTCGGCGCAACGCGGCGCTCTAGCCCTGGGCTCCGTGCCGACGGAGTTCATCGCCCTCGACTACTATCGGGCGCATAGTCCGGCCGCCGCCAGCCCTGCGTTGCACTACGGAAAGGTGCAGCGCGGCGGCATGGGGACCGGGATGCCCAACTGGGGACCCATCCTCACCGACCAACAGACCTGGGCGGTCGTGGCCTATCTCTGGACGTTTCAGTTCGCGGTCGGGCCCGATCGAAAGTAGCGCATCAGCGCTGCGGAGTCTTGCGCCGTCCCGACGTGTGCTGATGCACGATGACCCAGCGCCCCTCGCGCCTCTCCAGCACCGCCGTGCCGCGGCCCTCGGACTCGACGTGGCCGCTCGGGGCGTCCACGGCGAAATCGTAGCGGAACGAGGCCCAGGCCACGTCCCCGCGAATCACGGGTTCGACCGCGTAATACCGGTACGCGATGTTCTGGAACTCCGCGAACTCGGGCTCGAGGTGGTTGTCCCGGAAGTCTTCCCATCCGTGGTTCACTCCCGCCCCTTCGATGATGTGCACCCCGCCACCCCGGGCGTAGAGCGTATCCATCGCGCTGTAGTTCCTGGTTTGCGAGTAGGCTGCCACGGCCTCGATGACGCGGCGCACGGCGGCGGTGTCAGAACTCACCGGTGTCTGCGCGTGGAGGACCGTGGTTAACAGGGCGTACCCGGTGAGGCTCGCCAGCATTACCGGCATTCCTGGTGTCCGCGGCATGAGGGACCTCGGTGGTGTGTGGTTGTTTGCCTGCCCGTGGTTTCGCAACGGGGTGCCGGCCTTCCCGAACCGGGCTGCGTCACGGCCCGGGCCGGCGGGGCGGAAGCTCCAGGCTGGCGCGGTTCTGGATCCGGAATGTGAAGTCCACCGAGTGGACCGTGGGGTCCTGGCCCTTGCGGAACTTGAGGACCGACTGGTACTCGCCGACCGCTGTGAAAATGTGCTGCGTCTGGTACAAGCCCGGATCTCGGCGCACCGGCCGCACCGTGAACGGGCCGTATTGCTGCCCGTCCCGGGTGACCGTCGCCGTCGCGTCCTGAAGGTCGGTGTACGCCGCGGAGTCGGCCACCGAGCTGATCCGCCAGCGCAGAAATTGCATCTCGTCGGTGAGAGCGGGCTCCGGTTCGGCGCCGAACACGACGGCGAGGCCCGCGACGACCTTACGTTCGTGGACCACGGCGGGGCGGCTGGCACTGGTCCACAGGACAGCGGGTCCAACCACGGCCAAGGCCATGAGACCCGTGAGTGCGGAGGGGTGTCGCATGTGGTGGCTCCTTTCGGTGTGCTGCTGGTTCTCCGTCCATGATCGCGAATAACTTGGCGTACGCTGGTTACCGACCGCCAGAGGCCGGGCGCCGCAGCAACACGGCACCTGCCACCACGGCGAGCCCGATCCCGGCCACGACGCTCCAGGTCACCAGCGGGCTCCTGGCGCGCTCCAGGGCGAGTGGTTCGTTCGACGGCTCATCCATCTCCATCGTCTCGTGGCCGGGCATGCTCGCATGCTCCGCCGTGGCCGCGGAGACCGTGACGTCGAGCGATGCCACCTCGTCCCCGTCGTCGGCTAAGGCCACCAGACGGTACGCTCCCGGAGCCACCGTGGCCGGCACCAGCAGGGCCGCGCGAAACGTCCCGGCGGTATCTACCTGGACGTCGCTGAGAGCTATTCTCCCCTCAACCCCCACCAACGACAAGCTGAGTCGGCTGTTCCGCGAGAACTTCTCGCCGGCGATTGGGAGCGAGTCGCCCGCGGCGAATTCTCGACGGGCCAGCCTGAGCACCCCTTCCTCATGGGCCACGGCCGCGTGACCGGCTGCGCCCGGCGCGATCAGCAACCCGGCGGTGAGCAATGGCCATCGAGTAATACCACGATCGAACCTGGGCACAACCCCTCCTTCGTTGCCGTTTGTCCGAACCAGAATCTGACGTATTCCTCTTCCTTGCCGGTCACATGTTCAGGTGCGTCTGGCCCGGCGCGACCGCAGCGTAGATGATCGCCGCGACCATCACGAGAAACAGGACGATCCCGGCGACCCGGGTGGCCGTCGCCCCGAGTCCGTCGCGCCGGTCGGTCACCGGCACCAAGGCGAGAAAGCCGAACAGGACGGCCGGCGCGACCAGCATCCCCGCCATGCCAAACAGGTTCTCCGCCGCGTAGATCCAGAGGAACGCCCAGAGCGGCTTGGTGACCTCGAAGCCCTCGATCCCGGCAGCCAGGAGGTCCGCCGGCCACGCCAGCGCCAGCGCGGCAACCGCGGCGACCAAGATCAGGGCAAAGGCGCCGAGTGGGCGCAGGTGCGTACGGAACGCCACCCGCGTCTCTCCCTGGGCGCTCACGCCCAGGTGCCGGATCAGCCAGAGATGCAGCGCCAGCAGGGCCAGCAGTGCGATCGGCAGGACCGAGACGTGGAGCCCGTACGTTCGTGTGAGCAAAGGGCTCGAGGGCGTGAAGGCTGCTCTGAGCGGAGCGCCCAGGGGTCCCGCCAGCTCGGCGCCGGCTGTGGCGTGAGCCAGGGCCTCCACCGCTTCCTGGTCGGCGCGGAGCACCGTGCCCGTGAAGGCGAGCCCAAACAGCAGCGCCAGCAGCAGCACTCCGCTCCACCACAAGCCTTCACGAGGTGGCCGGAAGCCCCGCCGCCAGAACACCGTGGCCAGGTGGGCGAAGACCAGCACCATCGCCGCAGAAGCGCTCCAGACGTGCAGGTCGCGCAGCAGGGTGACGAGCGGCAGCGACGTGATCATGTACCGAACCGAGTCGTGCGCGGCCACCGGCGCGGGGTTGTAGAACTGGGTGAGCACGATTCCCGTAAGCGCCAGGACCACCAGCGTCGTGAGCGTGAGCGCCCCCAGCATGAAATCGAGCCGATTGGCCCGGGCGGGGATCGGATAGTCCAGGGCCCCGAGCGCGAGGCGCTGGGCCACCGCGTGCGGCGTGGAACGGCCGCCGGCGTGCGGGTCTGCGGTCATCGTTCTCCGAACCAGAGTGCTCGGCAACGGGGACGCATGGACAGAGGGCGACCCCCGCCTGGCTCCATTGCAAGTGGCGTGCGTACCGGACCGCGGAGATCGGGGGGTTGAGGCGTAAGGTGGTAATGTGTTGCAGAACGACCACCTGGGTGGCCTGTGCCTTGGTTGCGGCCCAGGGCGGCGTGCTTGCCGAGCAGCCCACCGAGTGGGGCATCTCACCCGGCCGGCGGGGCAGTCGGCCCGGACTCAGTCGCGCCTGACGAGGCGCTGCGGGAGGCTGCTATCGGAGCCTCGACGTGGCTTAGATACGCTCGGCCATCCGGGCGGCGTCGAGTGCCGCCTCCCACTCCGCGGCGTAGTAGTAGACGTCGAAATGCTCGGTCTGGATGACGGAGAAGTCGAGTCGGCGGTACTGGACCTTGTTCTGGCCGAAGTACTGGGCGCTCGCCACCTGCCCGGTGGCCAGGCATAACAGGGTCAGCACCGAGATGAGCCGCCGCATAGCTGGCTCGAGACCACGCTAGGCGACGCGCGCCCCGCTGGTCTCCCACTTGCCGAGGGGAGCCAGGCTCTCCTGGAGCCGGGCGTCGATCCGGTCGGCGAGCCTTGGCCAGGCGCCGATCTCCGCCACCACATTACGTACCGCGCGCGCGAGCGCGGCGAACTCGTTCAAGACGGCGGGGCGACCCATGCCGTAGGTGCCCAGCATCAGGAGTTCCAGGTGGACATATCGCTCGACGATGTAGTCGCGGATCGGGCTGTCCGGGGCCAGGGCGTACGCAATCAGCGCCCGCACCAGACGCCGGCTGTGAGGCCGTTGGTACGATCGGGCTCCGAGCCACTCGACGCACACCAGGCTTTCGACCTCGTCCACCGAGAAGTCGCCCAGCCGGGCCGCGGTGGTTCGACGCTGGGCACTTGCCCTGAAGACACGTGCTTCGGATGCCATGGTCCCGTCCTCTCTCATCACGCACCCGCAGGTCAGGGAATCCGCGCCTGGTGGCGATGGAGCGCCGTACCAACTCCGGGCAGGCGCGGGAACAGGTCTATCGGAGGCGCGGGAACTTCGCTCGCGACTCCGACCAGTCCGGCGACCACCAGCACGGCCCCCACCGCCACGTCGTGCCACACCGCACCCAAGGCGGCCCTGGCGGAGAGCGACGCGACCCCCAGGAGCCATACGCCGATGGCAGCGGCAACCCAGCCGTACGTCCGCTTCGCTCGGGCGGTCCTGACGCCGAGGACGCTCACGATGATCCCAACCGCGAGATCGTTCCACCGAGTTTCCGGTGGCACGAACCCGAGGAACGGGCTGGCCGCGAGCCATGCCCCGGCAGCCCCTATGAGCCAGGCTGAAGCCTTCATCGTCGCACCTCCGCTGTCGCGCGTCGTGCCCATGGATTGCACGGCGAGTCTACCGGAACCAGCCCCAGGACCGAATTGAGTGGCGCCGTGCCGATCACCAGCTTCCATCCAGACTGCGTACTGGGGACGAAGACGGGCGCCTGGTAGTACCGTCCCTCGGAGACGACCACGAGGGATTGGGCGGCCTCTACCCGTCGAAGCGCCACACACCGTTGCTGTCCCGGCGTCAGCGTCGCGAGTCGCCCGATGTTGTCCCGGAGGACCAATTGCCCCAAGCCTTCGTTACGCACGAGGAGCGTCGAGCCAATTGGGGTCAGCGTCGGTAGTCCGCCGCAACCTGCCACGAGTCCTGTGATCCAGAGCATTCTCCACATAGAGGCTCCTTTCTGCCTCCGGCGTGCCATTACTGCATGGGGTGTACCGCGGAGCGCAGATTGAGCGAACCTGCTGACCTGCTTGCTGTTGGGCTAACGGACTGAGCGAGCGTGCCCGCTGCGGGCGGGTGAAGAGGCCCTCGGATCGGGGGAAGAGGCCCACAGCGGAGGATCTCGCTGTGCCGAGGGACCCGACGCCTACTCACGCGCTGGTGGCATCGCGAGCCGTGTTACCGGCCTCGGCGACGCGCTACGTGACGCGGGGCATCTGACCCACCTGTGGTTCATCGGTGATCCCGAACTGCCGGGGCACGCAACGGTTGGGGGCCTGCGGCTCCACCGATGGTGCCAGTGGATCAGCCGACACCCAGCGGGCGTGTACGACGGCGAGGACGGGAAGCACCGAGATCTGGCAGCGTCGCTCCCTCCGTTCCTGGTTGATCGGGTGCTCGAGCCACACGTTCGGGTGCCGGGCACGCGCGCTGTCGTGCTAGCGGTCGAGCATGATGGGCAGCGGGTGGCGCCATGCCAACGGGACCTACGGCATGGTGTTTGTGTTTACCACCGACTAATTGGTTGACGGGATAACCTGCTAGCTTTCGGCGGACTGCGGCGCGTCCAGGCCGTATTTCTCGAGCCGATAGCGCAGGGTGTCCCGGGTTAGCCCTAAGAGCTGGGCCGCCCGCGTCTTGTTGCCCCTGGCCTGGGCGATGGCTTGGCGGAGCAGGTCCTTTTCCAGCTCCTCGAGCTGCACCCCGCCGGCCGGCAACCGGAACCCCGGCTCCAGGTCCAGGACGCGGGCCCCAGGTTTGAGCTCGTCCGGCAGATGCTCCGGAAGGACTTCGTCCCCTTCCTCGAGGATCACGGCCCGCTCGATGACATTCCTGAGCTCGCGCACATTCCCGGGCCAGGAGTAGCGCTCCAGCATGGCCAGGGCCTCCGCGCTGAGCGCCCGGGCGGGGCGCCGCATCTTCCCGGCCATCTGCTCCAGGAAGTACTTCGCCAGGGGTTCCACGTCCTCGGGCCGCTCCCGGAGCGTGGGGATCATCATGGGGACCACGTTAAGACGGTAGAACAGATCACGCCGGAAGCCCCCGTCCCGCACTGCGGCTTCGAGATCCCGATTGGTTGAGGCGACGATGCGCACGTCCACCGTGATATCGCGCACCCCGCCGACCCGCTTGAAGGTCCGCGTCTCAAGGAAGCGCAGCAGTTTGGCCTGCGCGCCGGGCGGCAGATCCCCGATCTCGTCCAGCAGGATGGTCCCACCGTCGGCCAGCTCCAGCAGACCCTGCTTGCGCTCCTTGGCGTCGGTGAACGCGCCCCGCTCGTGGCCGAACAACTCCGACTCCAACAGCGTTTCCGGCAGCGCGGTGCAATTGACTTCGAGAAACGCGGCCTCGGCCCTCGCGCTGCGCGCGTGGATGGCCTGCGCCACGACCTCCTTGCCCACGCCGCTCTCGCCCCGCACCAGAACGGTCGTGCCTTCACTGGCCGCGACCTTCCCCACCAGCTCGACCACGTGACGCATGGCCGCCGAGCGCCCAACCACCTGCACGCCGGCGAATTGCCACCCTGTCTGCCGCCGGAGGGCGGAAACCGTTCGCCGCAGCCGTCGCGTCTCGAGGCCCTGTTGTAGCGTGATCAAGAGATCCTCGAGTTTGGGCGGTTTCTCGAGGAAGTGGTACGCGCCCAGCTTCACCGCCTGGACTGCGGTGCTGATGTCGCCGTGTGCGGTGAGGATGATTGCCACTAGGTCCTTGTCGCTCTCGCGGAACTCGCGGAGGAGATCCATGCCGTTACCGTCCGGGAGCTTGAGATCGAGGAGGACGGCGTCGGGAGCGGCTTCGCCGAACGCCTTGCGCGCGCTCGCCGAGTCTTCGGCGACGATCACCTGGTATCCGGCATCGCCTACGTGCGCCTCGAGCCAGACCCGGATGAGGTTCTCGTCGTCCACCACGAGAACCGTTCGGCTTTCCTTATTCACGATCCCCCCCCCCTGCGGACTCGGCCAGTGGCAACACCACAATGAAGGTGGCGCCCCCGCCGGGCGTCTCCTCGAGGAGCAAGGAACCTCCGTGACGGCGAACGATTTGCTGGGAGATCGGCAGCCCGAGGCCCGTGCCCTGATGTTTGGTGGTGAAAAAAGGCCGGAAGACCTCTGCGCGAAGCTCGGGTGCGACTCCGGGTCCGGTGTCCCGCACACCAAGCCTCACCTCAGTCGCCTGACGGGAGGTCCAAGCCTCGAGTGCGCCACCCCCTGGGGTGGCGTCAATCCCGTTCAACAAGAGGTTCACCAGGACCTGCACCATGAGCTCGGGGTCGACGTCCACCGGGACCGGCTCCGGAGCCGGCTGGCCGCGAAGCCGGACCTGGCGGCTGGTTGCCTGTGGCTCAACCACGCGAACGGCGCGATCCACCAGGAGGTTGGCATCCACTCGTACCGCCCGTAGCTCGGGAGGGCGGGCGTACCGCAGCAGCTGGGTGGTGGTTCGCTCGATCCGTTTGAGTTGCGTCTGCGCCTCGTGCAGCAGTGGTCGGGCCGAGTCCCCCTCCGGCAGGCGCCGCAGCGCCAACTCGACGGCGCCGAGCACCCCTGTCAGGGGATTGCGGATCTCGTGCGCGATCCCGGTCGCCATCTCGCCCACCGTCGCCAGCTGTTGCGCGCGCTCGAGGTCCTGGGTGTGGAGCCGCTCGATCTCCCCCCGGGAGCGCCCCAGGTCCGCTGCCATGCGGTTGAAGGATTGGACCAGCACTCCCACCTCGTCGCTGCCCGATCCGGGCAGGGGCTGGGGGCGGCCGCCCTCGCCGAACTGCCGCGCCGCGGTGGCAAGGGCGCGAAGCGGGGTGATCACGGTGGCCGCGGCCGGAATGCCGGTGAGCAGAATGAGGACCGCCAACAAGCCGGCGCCGGCGAGGGCGGCATTCCGAAAGCGAGCGAGCGGCGCCAGCGCGATCTTGACAGGAAGCGCGATGACCAGCACCCAGTCGGTGCCGGTGACCGGCGCCGTGGCCACGAGCGCATCGGCCCCGCCCATCCGGCCTCGGGCGACGGTCGCCGGTGCCTGGATCGTGTTCAACTCACGCAGGGCGGCAGCCAGATCAGGTTCTGCGTGTTCGTGCGTAATAATGACCGCGCCGCCGCTCTTGTCGAGCAGGCCGGATTCTGCTCCTCCCATCAGATGTTCCGGGATCGCAAAGATGCGGCGGAAGTCCTCGGCCCGAACGTGGCCCTCGAGCCACGCCTCGATCGGCGCCTCCGTGGCCGGAACCGCCAGGAGGTACGCGAGCGCCTGTGCCCCGCTGCGGTGGACCACGACGTGATTCTCGGTCCACGCCGTGGCCGGGGCAGTCGGCGGCCAATGGGGCGCCGTGTTGCGCAGCGCCACCGACGTGAGGATGCCGCCCCCCCCGGTCACGATGCGCAACCCGTCGAACACGCCGTCCTCGGGCAAACTCTGAATCAGCAGGCGTGACAGCAGGTCCTGAGGCGCGCGCAGCAAGGCGCCAGAGCGTGGCAGTTGCCCGGCGATGGTGCGCAGCAGCAGTCGTTCGCGGCTGATCTCGGTGGCCAGTTGGGCAGCTTGCCGCTCCACCACCTCACGCAACGCGTCTTCGGCCTGCTCGGTGATGGTGGCGCGGCCGGCGGCGTAACCGATCAGGATGGCCAGCGTGAGAGGGATCAGGCCGAAGGCCAGCAGCAGCCCGAGCAGCTTGCCGCGCAACCCCAGGCGCATACGGCCTTGGTCCTGGTTGGCCGCCGGGGCCTGGGGGTGGGTCAACTGCCCCGCCGTTTGGGCGACCGCCCCCGCAAGAGCCCACGCTCGGACCGCGCTTGAATTGGGTCAAACCTCGGTGACGGAGTCACTTACCCTGCCCAGGCGCCCGGTTTGGAAGTTGCCTTCGCTACCCGTTACGGAGCAAGTGCCGCGCCGACCTCTGGGCCTTCCAGCTTCCCCGGCCAGTCGGGCCATTTCGCCCAACCGTCGGGCCAACGCCCCCGCCGGTGGGAGAACCCGAGGGCCCGCGTGACACGCGTAACCCCGCGCCATCTGGCGCGTTACCCGGCTGCTATCAGCGGCTCAGCAGTTGCGCCCACAACTTGCTGCTAGGTGCCAAGAGAGGTGCCGTGGGATGTGGTGCCGGAATCCAATCACTTCGCAAGGGAGTTGAGCCATGCAAAGACCGAGTTTCCTCGTCGCCTATCTGGCTGGCGGCCTGATCCTGGCCACGCCACCCGCGGCGGCCGCCCAGCACATGGGGCACCCACCCCAAATGGGCCAACAACACCAGACGGCACAGCAAGAGCACACGCAGGACATGATCAAGCGCCTGAACGCCATCATCCTGAGCCTGGGTGAGAAGAACGCCGGCCTGGCCTCGCGCGTCGAACGGACGCAGGGAGGGATGCGCGAGCATCAAGAGATCATGCTGCGGGTGGGCCAGGTCATGGCACAGATGGCGGCGCAGATGAGGGACATGATGGAAGGGATGCAGGGGATGGAGCATGAGGGCGACGTGGTGATGGACCAGGAGGTGCTGCGCGCGATGAACCAGTTCCAGGAACACCTGAGCAGCGTGATGCGGCAGATGGAAGGGCCCATGCGGGCGCTGCATGAAATGCGCGGCCATTGAGGCCGGCGTGGGCGTGGGCCTGATCTGCCAGCCGGATCGCGCCCCGTGCCGGGGGGTGACGTTGAATGAACGCATTGCCTTGTCACCAAGAGACCACCGTGTTTGTTTCGTCGCCCGTGGAACGCGTTTCCGCCTGCCTGGATGACCGTCGCCGCGTGTCGTCGCGCATGACCGGGTCGTCCTGGGGCACGGTGCCCCCCGGACGCTTGGTCATTGATTCGTACCGAATGCGGTTCGAAGTGACGCCCTACCAAGACGGCTCCTTGCTTCGAGTCTTGATTGACTACGCGGTACCGGAGAGGTTGTCCTGGCGTTCCGGGACCGGCCCTACCATTTCCTGTCGCCCAGGCTCGTGAGCGGGCGCTAGCTGGGGCATTTGCCCCAGTTGGCGCGCTGCCTCCCTCGTTTCCCTAGCAAGGCTGGTGTCGCCGAGCCCTCTTAACCGCCGGCCCAACAAGTAGTTGGCGTGGTCAAGTCCGGCGGCCCATCCCGTGCTCTTCACACCGGCCTGTAAGGTATCTTCTGGCCGAACGGGCGTGAGGAGGATCGTGATGAATTCGCAGCTCAACACTCTGGCGCTGGGAGTCGCCGGGGTACTCGCCGGCGGGCTCCTCGTGGCGGTGTGCTTCGCGCTGTACGCCGTCGCGGGAGGTCCCGACCCGGTGATGCCACTGCTCCTGGGCGTGGGACCGAGTTTCCTCGGCGGCGTTCTCGGTGTGGTACAGGGTCTCGTCGCGGGTGGACTCACCGGCTTGGTTGTCGGCATGACTTACAACCGGG
>DATECF010000310.1:0-13219 GCA_035287045.1 Gemmatimonadales bacterium
CCGCTCATCGCCCTTGGCGCAGCCTGGGTGCTGTTGCTGCTCGAGGTGGAGCCGGTGCCCACCTGGTTCTACGTGTTCGCGTGGTATCCCACGTTGTTCCTGCTGGACGGTATCGCGCGCCGGCTGGACCGGGGCCGCTACCTCTTGGCCGATTGGCGGCTGGCGATCTCGCTGTTCGCCTGGTCGGCGCCGATCTGGCTGGCGTTCGAGGCGGTCAACCTCAGGTTGGCAAACTGGTACTACGTGTTCCTGCCCCGAGACCCACCCGAGCGCTGGGCCGGCATCCTGCTGTCGTTCGCCACGGTGGTGCCCGCCGTGGTGCTGGCGGAGCGCTTCTGGCGCACCACGGGCGTTGGGCAGCGGTGGCGCACGCGGCCCGTGCCTCCCGGCGTCCGCGACGTCCGGCGGCTGCAGTGGGCCGGCGGGATCACGCTCGCCCTGGTGCTGCTGTTTCCCCACTGGCTCTATCCATTGACCTGGGGCGCGGCGCTCCTGATCGCCGACCCCGTCGTGTACCGCCGCCGGCCGGAGCTTTCGCTCATGGCGGACCTGGAGCGGGGTGAGTGGGGACGGGTGGGCCGCCTCATGCTGGGCGGGGTCCTGATCGGCGGCATCTGGGAGGGATACAATGCCGTCGCGCGGGGGAAGTGGATCTACACGGTGCCGCTGTTGGAGCAACTCAAGTGGTTCGAGATGCCACCGCTCGGGTTCGTGGGATTCCCCTTCTTCGCGCTCGAAGCGTGGGCGATGTACCACGCGCTGGCGGTGCTGGGCGTAGCGGTGCCGGTGACGGACGAGCATGGACGAGCTCGGGCGAGCTCAGACGAGCGAGATGCCCTGCCTGCTGGCTCGTCCGCGCTCGACCGTGCTCGTCCGCGCTCGTCCGTGTTCGTCAGCGCTCGCCTGCGCTGGTCCGCGCTCGCCATCACCCTCGCTATCGGGTTCAGCCTCGGTACCCTGGCCGCCATGGAGCGCTGGACCATCAGCTCCACGGTGCCGGCGATCGAGCTGCCGGCGGCGCCGCGGCTTACCTCGCCCTGGGAGGTCTCCCGCCTCACCCCGCCGGCCGTTGCCGAGCAGCTGGGGGTGTCCACCGATGCGGCGGCGGCGATCGTGGAGTCGGCGCGACTGATGACCCTGCGCGGCATCGGGTCCGCCCACGCCCGGGAGCTGCTCCGCGCCGGCGTGCCCTCGGTCTGCAGTCTGGCTGCTTCCAATCCGACCGACCTCTGGCGGCGCCTTCACACCATCCACCCACGGTTGGGCCGGCGCCCCACGGAGGCCGAGGTGCGCGTCTGGGTGCGCGCCGCGTCGAAGGCCTGCGAGCGGTGACCCGCGTGCTCCAATCCCTTCTGCGCGTCCTGCTGGGCCTCGGTATCACGTACGCGGCGCTGCTGCTCCTCGCGTGGCGCTTTCAGCACCGCATGGCCCTGCCGGGCGCTCGCGGGCGCCTGATCCCACCGAGCCAGGCCGGCGTCGCCGGGGAGATCGTGGACGTCACCACGGCAGACGGGGTGCGCCTCCGAGGATGGTACCTGCCCCCGGCTTTGGGTCCGGGCCCCGCCGCGGGCCTGCTTTGGTTCTACGGCAACATGGAAACGGTCACCGGCCTGGCGCCGATCGTCCGATGGCTCCGGCCGCCGGATGTCGCCCTGCTGATCCTGGATTACCGCGGGTACGGCGAAAGCGCCGGATCGCCCTCGGAGCAGGGACTCTACGCCGACGCGGACGCCGCGTGGGCCTATCTCACGAGCCGGCCGGACGTGGACCCGTCCCGCATCGCCGTGTACGGGCGCTCCGTGGGCTCGGTCCCGGCACTCTATGTGGCCACGACGCAGCCGGTACGGGCCGTGGTGCTGGAGTCGCCGTTTTCCAGCGCGGTTGACATGGCCCGCGTGCACTACCGGTTCCTGCCGTCGTTCATCGTACGCCTCTCCATGGACAACCTGGAGCGCGCCGGCCGGCTCACGGCGCCGTTGCTCGTGTTGCACGGCACCGAGGACAACATTGCCCTTCCCCGCATGGGGCGGGCGGTCGCCGAGGCCGGGCATGCCCGCGAACTGGTGCTCATCAAGGGGGCGGGCCACAACGAGACGTACGACGTTGGTCGGGAAGAGTATCGCAGGAAGTTCCTGGGGTTCCTCGCCGAGACGCTGCGGTGAGCCGTGAGGCGAGCCATCTGCAACCCGTAACCCAACTGGAGTTCACATGCGCCGATTCGTGATCACCTTGATGCCGCTGCTGTGGACCGTCCCTGCCTCGGCTCAGCAGCCCACGTACCCGACCAGGTTCTCGCCGGCCGTGGCGGAATCGCCCGCAGTGCGCGATGCGCTCACCTATGTGGACCAACACTTCGACGCGCAGGTCGCCGAATGGATCCGGATCACCGAGATGCCGGCCAAGTCGGAGCATGAGGAACGCCGCGCCGCCTACGTCAAGGCCCAGCTCGAAGCGCTGGGCCTGCCCGTGACGGTGGATTCCATTGGCAATGTCAGCACCCGGCTCCGCGGCACCGGCGGCGGCCCCACCCTGGTCTTCGCCGCCCACCTGGACACCGTGCACCCCATGGAAACCGACGTGACCGTGGCCCGCCGCGGCGACCGGCTCCATGCGCCGGGCGTGTTCGACAACAGCGCGTCCGTGGCCAACGCGCTCCAGGCGGTGCGCGCGCTGCTCGCATCCGGCGTTAGACCCAAGGGCGACGTGGTCTTCGTCTGGACGGTGCAGGAGGAGCTGGGCCTGCGCGGCATGGCCTACTGGCTGGACCACAACCCCAACGTGGCGGACATGCTGGTGGCACTGGACGGCGGCTTGGGATCGGTGAGCTACGGCGCGCTGGGCATCTACTGGTCCCGCATGGTGTTCACCGGCGAGGGCGCACACACCAACAACTCACGCGGTCGGCCCCATCCGGCGCGCGCGGCGGCCAGGTGCATTCAGGACATCTACCAGATTCCCTTGCCGCCTCCCGGGGCGCCCGTGAGCGCGGTGTACAACGTGGGGATGTGGCGCGGCGGCCACGTGGTGAATGCCATTCCGCAGGAAATCTCGTTCACGGTGGATCTCCGCACGGTTGACCCTGCCCTGCTCGCGCAGCTCGACACCGCCATCGTCAACACCTGCCGCCGCGCGGCAGAAGCCGAGAAGGTGGGCTTCGAGCGGGAGTTCATCCAGAAGAACGAAGCCGGGGGGCGGCCGGAGCAGCTCGCGGACCGGCGGGCACACCCGTTGGTCCAGACCGCAGTGGACGTGCTCCGGTATCTCGGCGTTGAGCTACCGGCCGGCCGGGAGGCCAGTCCCAGCGGCTCCACCGACTCCAACGTGGGCGTGGTGCGCGGCATTCCGTCCATCTCGGTGGGCCGCTCGCGCGGTGGCGACCAGCACACGCTCAGCGAGTGGGCGGACGTGCCGTCGGCGAACATCGGGACCAAGCAGATCATTCTCTTGACGGCGACGATGGCGGAGCTGGAAGGAAGGCCTACGCCGTAGGATGAGCGGGTGCGGCGCGACGAGCGCTGAGCGCCATCCCCACGACGACCACGGTCACCGCCCCAATCACGTTGTGCCACAGGAATGACACCGCCGGCGCGCCGAAGTTCACCGTCGCCACGGTCGCCATCCCCGCGATCAGCCCGAGGAAGGCGCCAACCGGCCGCGCGCGCCGGATCATGGCCAGCAGGAACACGCCGAGAATGGAGCCGTAGAAGAACGACCCGAATCGGTTCACCACCTCGATCAGCGATCCCAGGGTCGCGGCAAAGGTGGCGACCACGCAGGCAAACACGCCCCAGAACCCGGTGGCCGCTTTCGACACCCGCAGGTAGTGGGCGTCGCTCCCCTGCGGCCGCACCCAGCGCCGGTAGAAGTCAATCACCGTCACCGTGGCCAGCGCGTTCAGCTCGGCGGCGATGCTGGACATGGCCGCCGCCAGCACGGCGGCGATGAAGAGCCCGACCAGCCCCAGGGGAAGGTGGTGCAGCACAAAGGCCGGCATCACGTAGTTCACATCGCGCGACGACTCGCCCGTCACCTGCTCCGCCAGGGCCAGCGCCTCCCCCCGAATGGTCTCCGCGTCCGCCGCGCGCGCCTTGAAGGCTTCTATCGCGACGGTCACCGCCGGCCCGTCACCCCCGTCCCGTTCCCGGGCCACCGCCTCGGCCGCCGCCTGACGCCCGGCCAGTGCCGTGCCGTAGCGCGTCTCCAGCGCGGCGAGCGCGCCGGGCTCCGCCTGGCGCACCGCGCGGTCATGCGCCGGATTGAACAGCATGGGCGGCGCCTGGAACAAGTAGAACACGAACACCAGTACGCCCACCAGCAACACCAGCGCCTGCAGCGGGATCTTCCAGTACGCGCTCATCAGCAACGAGCTGCGCGCCTCGTCCACCGATTTCGCGGTGAGGTAGCGCTGCACCTGGCTCTGGTCGGTGCCGAAGTAGGACAGCATGAGGAAGGTCCCGCCGATCACCCCGGACCAGAACGTGTAGGTCTCGTTCAGGTTGAACGAGAAGTCGAACACCCGCGCCCGGCCGGCGGCCCCCGCGATCGCCAGGGCGTCGTCGGGACTCACCGGCAGCCGGACCAGCAGGACCACGACCACCGCGACCAGCGCGACCACGATGAGCACCATTTGCTTCACGTCCACCCAGGTGACGGCCTGCACCCCGCCGATCATGGTGTACAGCACCGTGGGAACCCCTATCAGCGCCACCGACCAGACCAGGTCCAGGCCGAACACGGCGGAAATGACCACGGCGGGCGCGGCGATGATGGTGCCACACGACATGCCGCGGGCCACGAGGAACAACAGGCTGGTGAGCGAACGGGTCCTGGCGTCGAAGCGGCGCTCCAGGAACTCGTACGCGGTGAACACCTTGGCGCCGTGGAGGAACGGCACCAGGGTGACGCCGAGGATGACCATCGCGACGGGCAGCCCGAAGTAGAACTGCACGAACCGCATGCCGTCGGTGGCGCCCTGCCCCGTGGTGCCGATCAAGGTGATCGCGGACAGCTGGGTCGCCATGACCGACAGGCCCACCGCCCACCACGGGAGGCTCCGGTTGGCGAGGAAGTAGCCCTCCAGCTCCCGGGTGCCTTTTGCCCGGCGTACGCCGTCCACCAGCACGTACACCAGGTAGACGACGATGATGGTCCAGTCTAGCGCGTGCACCGCGTGCCGGTCATCCGGTGTAGCGGGTTTGGAGCAACCAGAGCAACAGCAGGGTGCCCACCTGCACCGCCATCACGCGGAGCAGCGTGCGCCGGAAGCGGTGTGAGCCGGCGTCGGGAAGGGTCGGGTGTGCTGTCATGGATCGCCGAGTGCGCGTTATTATCACCTCTCCTGATACGCGAGAGCAAGCCATGCATGATTCCCCCCACCGCGAGCTTCGCTGGCTGCGCGCGCACGCCGCGATCAGCGCGCCCTTGCTGGTCGTCCTCGCGCTGGCCGCCTTTCGCCAGGAGCAGCGGACCCGCTTCACTGAGGTTGACGTGGAGCGGATCAACGTGGTGGAGCCCGACGGCAAGCTCCGGATGGTGATCTCCAACCGGCCGCGGTCCATCGGGCCCATTTACAAGGGCCAGCCGTTCGGATATCCCGGCGGCACTCGGCCGGGGATCATCTTCTTCAACGACGAAGGCACGGAGAACGGCGGGCTCACGTTCCAGGGGAGCCGCGGCCCGGACGGGAAATTTACCGCGGGGCACCACTTGTCGTTCGACCAGTTCGATCAGGACCAGATCGTGGTGCTCAACTACAGCGACAACAACGGGCAGCGTCGAATGGGACTGGCCTTCTCCGATCGCGCGGACGTCAACATCTTCGACCTGGTGGCCGAGCGCGATTCGATCATGAAACTGGCGGACGGCCCGACCAAAACGGCGGCGCTGGAACGGCTGCGTGGCCCGCGCAACGGCGTGCCGCTCAACGCACCGCGGGTCTACCTGGGGCGTGACGTAAGCCGGACCGCGGTGCTGAGGCTGTCCGACCCTCAGGGCCGCCCGCGGCTCCAGTTGACGGTCGATTCATTGGGCGCGCCGAGCCTCGCGTTCCTCGATGAGCACGGGACGGTGATGCAGCGGTTACCGGGCGGCGGGCGGTAGTCCTGGGCTTTCGAGCCCGGTCGCCGAGCGCGTAAATTCGATGTCGTGAGCGATGAAACGGTGGCGGGTTGTTAGGTGGAGGATATTAGCGTGGACCCCGTGGGACTCTTTCGCACGACGATCGAGATCGAGAACTTGGAGCGGCGCGGGGTACGGCGCTCCTTGCCCGAGATGCTGGTAGACACAGGCAGCGAGTACACCTGGGTTCCCCGCGCCGTCCTCGAAGCGCTAGGCGTCGTGGCCCAACGGAAGCAAGGGTTCATCGTCGCCGACGGCCGCCGCATCGACCGAGACGTTGGCTATGCCCTGGTGCGAGCCGCCGGCTCAGAGGCGCCGGACCTGGTCGTGTTCGCCGAGGCCGGTGACCTGAGCCTCCTGGGCGCTCACTCCCTCGAAGGTCTGAACCTCAAGATCGATCCGGTCAGGAAGGAGCTGGTCGCCGCCGGTCCGGTCATTGTCGCTGCCGCGGCGTAGCACTGGGTGAGACACCCATCCAATCCCATCTCTGCGCCCTCTGCGATCTCTGCGGTGAATGTCAGATTGCTCTTAGTTGGAGGCTGAAAGCCCAGCTCTCAGGACGGCGCGGCTGACTGCTCCACCGTGAACTTAGGCGCGGGGCGCACGCCGAACGCCAGCAGCCCCACCACCGCCACCACCAGCCCCGCGATGTAGAACGGCACCCCCACGCCAAGCCCCTGGAACGCCGCGGTGGCCCAGATGGGGGCGATCACGCGGGCCACGGCGCCGAACGCTTGCTGCACCCCCAGCACCTGGCCCAGCTCCTGTTTGGGTGCGCGGTGGGTCACCAGGGCCGAGGTCGCCGGGAACAGCAGCGCCGTGCCGATGGGGATGAGCGCGATCACCGCCGCCAGCCCCCATAGGTTCGGTGCCAGCGGGATGCCCGCGAGCCCCAGCGCCAGCAGGATGGAACCCATCCGGATCACCCCGGTCTCGCCGAAGCGATCCACCATCTTCCCCAGGATCAGCGCCCGCATGATGAGCGAGAGCCCGCCGGTATAGACGAAGAACAACCCGATGGTCTTCTCGGTCACGCCGAACCGCTCGTCCAGATAGAGCGCCAGGACCCCCGTCATGGACATGAAGCCCAGCATGCCCACGGCGTAAATCCAGATCAGGCGGGGCACGTCGGCTTTGGGGGTCTTCAGCGCTTCCCACACCACCTCGCTCACCGGCCGGCGGGGCCCGGCGGGCGCGGTGGCCTGCTGGCTAGGCCGCCGGTGCGGCGACGACTCCGGCAGCCAGTGCCACGCGTACCACACGTTGCCCAGGCACAGGGTCGCGGCGATCAAGCCCGGCGCGGCCATTCCCAGGTTGGTGGCGAGCGATCCGATGGCCGGTCCGATCATCACGCCGGCGTTGGTCGCCGCGGACAACCAACCGAGCGCCTTGGCACGGTCCTTGGGCTCGATGGAGTCTCCCACGTACGCCTGCGCCACGCCGGTGGTGCCGCCGCCCGCTCCCTGCACCACCCGCGACAGCACCAGCATCCATGGTGTCACCGCGAACGCGAACACCAGGAACCCCAGCGCGGAGGCGGTGAGCCCGACCAGCAACGCCGGGCGGCGGCCGTAGCGGTCGGAGACGCGGCCCCAGAGCGGCGCGGACGCGAGCTGCGCGATCCAGAACGAGGCGATCATCCACCCGATCATCCAGGGCGCCGCCTTGAGGTGGAGCGCGTAGAACGGGAGCAGCGGGAAGATCATGGCGCCGCCCATCATATCCACGAAGGCGGCGGCCATGAGCACCGAGATGCGTTTCATGGGAGCGGCAGGATGCCATGACGGCATAACGGCATAATGGCATAACGGCATGAACGCCCAGCCGCCTCCCTCCATGCCGTCATGCCGTCCATGCCGTTATGCCGTCCATGCCGTTATGCCGTGGCTTCACTGCAGCGCCAGCAGATTAAGGAACAATCGGAACGCCCCCGGCACGCCCGCCGGCAACGCCCGGAAGAAGGCCAACCCGGTGTACACGTACGTGCCCGCGCCTACCTTGGCCACCAACAACCCGCCTGGCTTGGGCGACTCACCCGGATCGTTCATCTCCAGGAGCGGCGTGTAGGCCGCGTCCCAGGTGCGCGCGAAGTAGAGCCCCCGCTCTTGCGGCCACCCCTCCCAATCCACGGGCTCGATCCGGTTGGGCGTCGTGAAGACCGGATGGTCCGGTGCCAGCAGGTTCACGGGGACGGTTTCGTCGGCCACGCGATCGTGGGGCCGGCCAATGGTCAACGGGTACGGCGCGAAGCCGCCCTGGATGAACGCGTACTGCTGGTATTGCACCAGCACCAGGCCGCCCCGTTGCGCGTACGCCAGCACCCGCTGGTTGTGACGCACGAGGGCGGTGTCGGTTTCGTAGGCGCGGCTCCCAACCACGATGGCGTCGAAACCCGACAGGTCTCCATCACCGAGGTCCTGCGGCGTCAACATCACCACCGGCAGCCCGACCTGCTGGAGGGCCTCGGGCACGCGGTCGGACGCGCCCCGGACGTAGCCCACCCGCGAGACCCGAGGGAGAGCCAGCGGCTCCACCCGTACCACCGCGGACGCGGGACGGACGTACGGCGTGGGCCGGACATGGGGATACCGCACCAGCTCGGTGCGTTCCCGGAATTCCCGCCCGTCAGCGGTGCGCGCGATCGCCGTCACCGTCACCTCGGCGCGGGCCCGGTTCCGGGGTCGCGCGAGATCCAGCGTCAGGACGCGCGAATCTCCAGCCTTCTCCAGGGTAAACGGCACGGCGGGCGGCGCCGGCCACCCGTCCGCCACCAGGCGGACGTCGCCGGAAACCGCGACGTGGGCATGTGAGGTGAGCGTCACCGTGAACCGGCGGCTGGGCGCCGCGCCCGCCGGCCACACCACGACCTCGGGATCCAGGCGCACGTCCACCGCGGGAACCAGCCGCAGCGGCCGCCGAATCTCTCCGTACGCCTGGTCGTTGAATCGGTAGCTCACTTCCCGCTCGAGCGACACCGAAGCTCCGAGCACCGAGGCCGTGGCCCGCGCCATGAGCGGCGGCGGCTCGAACGGCGTGCCCCGAACCGCGGGCGGCGCGTCGCTCCAGTCGTACAGGCCGCCCCGCCGCGGGCGCTCCAGGAAATACGGCCGCGACGGCCGCGCCTCGGCCGGAACCGTCACGCGAAAGCGCAAGGTGTCGAGCGCGCCGGGCCCCAGGGTAACCGGCGTGCGGTCGAGCCCCTCGACGCGCCATCCGGCCGGCGCCGCTACGGCGCCCGAGTCCAGCCGCACTTCGAATCCGCCGCCGTTGTACACCTGGAGCAGCACGCTCACCGCATCCCCAGCCACCAACTCCTCGGTGGGGGCCAGCGCGTCGATCTCCAGTCCCGCGGCGACGGCGAGGGCGCGCTCCACCTCGGCGCGGGTCACGGAATCGCCCACCGCCGGCCCTCGCGCCAGCCGGTTCAGCGCGTTCGCCAGCCCCGGCCCCGCCTGTGCCAGGCGCCCCGCGCTGGCGCCGGATCGGAGCGAGTCCGCCAGCGCCGTGAGCCATGTTTCCTCGCGCTCGACGCCGGCGAACAGGTCATTCCCGGTCGCGGCGTTGCCGAGTCCGGCGCGATCTTTGATCAGGCCTATCCGGGCCTGCGCGGGTCCGAGTCGCTGGAGCTGGCCCATATCCTGCGAGCGATGCAGGCTGCGGCTGGCCATCGCGATCTGGTGATACGAGCGTCCGGTGCGCGCATCCAGGGCCCCGGTGGGTAGCCGCACGGTGGTGCGGGTGGTATCGAAGCGAGTGGACTGGTAGAGACGCAGCGGCAGCCAGGGCTGGAGACCCTCCTCCCGCAGCAGCTCAGGAAAGGCGGCCGGGTCGCCGGCCGCGTCGAACACCCGCTGCGCCGTGAGGCCCGCCGCATGGTGCTGTCCATGCCCGTCCCGCGGCGTGCCCGAAAACACGGACACGATGATGTGCGGCCGGAACCGGCGCACCACGCGCACGGCGTCCTTGAGCAGGGTGTCCGCGGGCCAGAACCGGAGGGTTTCCTCGAGCGCCTTGGAGAAGCCGAAGTCGTACGCCCGCGTGAAGAACTGCTGGGCGCCATCCGTGGCGCGCGCGGCCAGCAGCTCGCGCGAGCGCAGCAGGCCCAGCGCCTCTCCCAGCTCTTCCCCGATCAGGTTCTGCCCACCTTCGCCCCGCGAGAGCGCCAGGTAGGCGGCCCGCGCACCGTAGCCCTGTGCCGCAAAGGCCAGGAGCTCGGTGTCTTCGTCGTCGGGGTGCGCCCCGATCACCAGGATCCGCCGCGTCTCGGCGATGCGCTGGAGGAGGCGATCGAGCTCGACCACCCCGCCGGTCGCTGGCGGGGCTAACTGCCCCCCCGCTGGCCGTGCCGCGCCTGCTAGCAGCAATGCGCTGGCCATGGCCCAACGCCACCCAGGGCGGAAAGACGGACAGCCCGCGCTACGCCGCTTGCCTGGCAACAACGATGCTTCGCAGCCGCTCGGCGCTGGGGTCCTGCGGGTCGCCGAAGGGCCGGGGGTGTCCGCCGGGGTCGAGCAGAATGGAAGGACAGACCAGGTCGTACTTGCGGGCACGAATGCGCTCCTGCACGGCCTGGGTACACGCGGCGGCCGCGATCCAGACCTTTTGGGCGCCCATGGTTTCCGCGGCGGCCGCAGCGGCCAACGCCTTCCACGGCGAGGTCAGGTGTCCATCCACGACGACCGCGTTGATGCCTTCGAGGGTGCGGAGTGGCCGCTGGCCCCGGAACAGCAGGCGCTCGGTCTTCACCGCCCGCCGCGCGGAATCCAGGGCCGCGTTGAGCTGCTCCATGAGTCCGAACCCGGGGTTGAAATCCGGATCGGTGACGGCGTCCGCGTCTTCCGCGATCGCCCCCACCATGCCCTTTCCTTCCAGGCGGACATGCGCCCCGACGATGACGTCGAACCCGCAGCTCATGGCCTGCGCGGCATTGGCCGCGATCTCGACGCCGGTGGGTGTGATGCCGAGCAGCGTGACCGGTGACGGACACCGCTGGTACAGCTGCCGGCCCAGGAGAGCGCCGGCCGCGGCGCGGGAGGGGTACAGCGCTTCTGCAGGAGGCGGTGCGGTCATGGCGAAACGAATCTTGTCAGGCGGCTCCTATCTGCGCAACTGAGACGACGGCACGACGGCATGCCGTTATGCCGTTATGCCGTTATGCCGTAATGCCGTTATGCCGTTATGCCGTAATGCCGTTATGCCGTCGTCCTGTAGCGCGGACCGTCGCCCGGGCTGCATATTTAGGCATGACTTCAGCCACCGAACCCAAGCGCGTGCCTTCGACTCCGCCTGGCGGCCACGTCAGCGAACGCGACGCCCGCGAAGTCGCCGAAGCGGCGCGCGAGCAGGAATGGAAGGCGCCGAGCTTCGTGCGCGAGCTGTTCGAAGGCCGGTTCCGCCTCCACCTCATTCATCCCTACCCCACGATCGATCCGGACGAAGAAGCCCGGGCCAAGCCGTGGCTGGACCGGCTGGCAGCCTTCCTCCGGGACAACGTGGATGCCGAGGCGATTGACCGCGACGCCAAGATCCCGCAGCACGTGATCACGGGGCTGGCCGAGTTGGGGTGCTTCGGGATCAAGATCCCGCGGGAGTACGGCGGACTGGGATTCTCGCAGACGGTCTATAACCGCGCGCTGGCGCTGGCGGCCACCGTGGAGAGCTCCATCGGCGTGCTGCTGTCGGCGCACCAGTCCATCGGCGTGCCGCAGCCGCTCAAGCTGTTCGGCACGCCGGAGCAGAAGCAACGCTACCTCCCGCGGCTCGCCAAGGGCGCCATCAGCGCGTTCGCGCTCACCGAGTCGGACGTGGGCAGCGATCCGGCCAGGCTCGCCGCCACGGCCCAGCTCACGCCGGACGGGCAAGCCTACATCCTGAACGGCGAGAAGCTCTGGTGCACCAACGGCACCATCGCCGAGCTCATGGTGGTGATGGCCAAGACCGGTCCCAAGGCGATCAGCGCCTTTATCGTGGAGGCCAACTGGCCCGGCGTCGAGGTGGTCCATCGCCTGACCTTCATGGGGCTCAAGGGCATCGAGAACGGGGTCATCCGGTTCACCAACGTGCGCGTGCCCAAGGAAAACCTCCTGTGGCAGGAGGGCAAAGGCCTGAAGCTGGCCCTGGTGACGCTCAATACCGGACGGCTGACCGTGCCGGCCTCGGCCACGGCGGCCGCCAAGGTGTGTCTCGACATATCACGGCGGTTCAGCCAGGAGCGGGTGCAGTGGGGTCAGCCGGTGGGCAAGCATGACGCCGTGGCCCAGATGCTGGGGTGGATGGGGGCCGTCACCTTCGCGATGGAATCGGTGTCCGAGCTCGCCGGCCTGATGGCGGACCAGGCCCGCTTCGATATCCGCCTCGAGGCCGCCATGGCCAAGATGTGGAACACCGAGCGGGGTTGGGAGATGGTGGACAAGACCATGCAGATCCGGGGCGGGCGGGGCTACGAAACCGCCGCCAGCCAGCGGCTCCGCGGCGAGAAGGGCGAGCCGGTGGAGCGGCTCATGCGGGACTTCCGGATCAACCTGATCTTCGAAGGCTCCAGCGAGATCATGCGCCTGTTCATCGCCCGCGAAGCGGTGGACACCCACCTCAAGGTGGCGGGCGCGCTGGTGGATCCCAAGGCGTCGTTCGGCGCCAAGGTCCCGGCGTTGCTCCGGACCACCCTGTACTACGCCACGTGGTATCCCGCCAAGTGGATCGGCTGGGGCTGGTGGCCTCGCTACAGCGGGTTGGGGCCGTTGGCCAAGCACCTGCGGTACGTGAACCGCACGTCCCGGCGACTGGCCCGCGCGCTGTTCCACGCGATCGTCCGGTTCGGCCCCAAGCTGGAGAAGCGGCAGGCGGTGCTGGCGCGGCTGGTGGAAATCGGGGCCGAGTTGTTCGCCATGAGCGCGGCCTGCTCCCGTGCGCAGGCGCTGCACACCAGCAAGAAACCGGAAGAGCGGGCGCAGGGCGAGTCGGCGACCTACCTGGCGGATCTCTTCTGCCGCATCGGGCGCCGCCGCATCGCCGAGCGGTTCGACCGCCTGTTCGACAACGACGACGTGGCGGTCTATCGGGCGGCGCAGCGAGTCCTGGCCAACGAGTTTACCTGGCTGGAGGA
>DATECF010000311.1:0-6030 GCA_035287045.1 Gemmatimonadales bacterium
CCCCGCCGCCCGCCCGGTGGGCAGATCCGCTCCGCCGGTCGTGGCGTCGCCGGCCGGGGTCCAGTCGAGGCTCGCCGGGTTCAGGCCGTTGGCGACGAACAACTCGACCGCCGTCGCCACGGTTCGGTGATTCGAGGTGGCGAACTTCGCCTCCTGGCCGAAGTTCGAGCCGGTGTCGTAGTGCTGGCCGTTCTCCCCCAGAATCACGTTCTTGACCCCCAGGGAATCGCGCACCCGGAGGGAGTCGGTCCAGGCATCGCGGATGTTGAGCCCGATGCCCTTGAACCGGGTGATGATGCCGTTCTGGAGCCAACCCGCGGTGCCGCGACGCAGGACCACGCCGTTCCCGTCGGTCGCGAAGCCGCCCAGCTGGCCGGTGCCGACAAGCGTGAAGTTCGCGACGGTCGGGTTGGAGTACGGCTCGCTGGCCCCGGTGCTGCTGACGGTGCACCCGCTCACGGCCGGGTCGCAGCCATCGGCTTCGATGCCCCGCGGGTCCGACGAAACGCCGCCGGCTCCGGTGCGGGGCGTGAGCTTCTGGGTCTGGAGCGCGATGATGTACTGCAGCTTGCCCACCCAACCCTCGCTCCAATCGTAGTGGTCGTCACCGGACTCGTACGACACCAGATACCGTCCCTGGACGGCGCCGCCCCAGAACTCGAAGGAGTCGTCGAGGCCCGCCAGGACTTGCACGTACTCGTACTGTGTCCCGCTGCCCACCGCGTACGACGAGACGCCGTTCAGCTCCTGGCCGGTCTGGGTGACGTCGTAGCCGGCGAACTCGATCCGGACGTATTTCAGCACGCCGCTGTTGTCGGCGTTGTCGGTGCCCCCGACGTAGTTCTCGGCCGCGTTGGCGGGGCCTTCCGTGAGGATGCTGGACCCGGTCCGGTTGATGATGCCGTTACCGATGATGATGAGTCCGCCCCAGTCGCCGGGAGCGCGATCCCCGGGCAGTCGCGCCGAAGTAAACACGATGGGCTCGTCGGCCGTGCCCACGGCCATGATCTTGGCGCCGCGCAGGATCCAGAGTGAGCTCCCCGGAACGGCCCCGTCGCCCACGATCCTGGTGCCCGGCTGGATGGTGAGCGTCGCGCCGTTGGTCACCTTCACGTAGCCGCTGAGGGTATAGACCGTGTCCTCGGTCAGGGTACGGTTGGCGCTGATGTTGCCGCTGAGGGTCGCGGTCTGCACGCCGGTGGCGATCGAGGCCACCGGCGAGTAGTCGCTCTCCAAGGACGCGGCGACCGCCTTGACGCGGTAGCTGTAGTTCAGTCCCTCGGTGAGGCCGCTGTCGTCGTACGCGGTTTCGGTGAGGGTCCCGCCAACCTGGCTGAACGTCCCGGGGGTATTCGCGTCGGCGCGCTCCAGCACGTAGCCGGTGGCGTCCGATACGGCGTCCCAGGTAGCCCGTACGGACGTCAGCGTCAACTGGGTTACTTGAAGATTGGCCGGGGCCGCCGGAGGCAGGGGGGGCTCCACCGTGTCTTCGCAGGCCGTCACCAGCACCAACGCCATGGCCGTCGCGGCCAGAAGGCCGTTCCTTCGTTGCTGACGTCGCATCCTGAAGTCCTCGCCGATGAAGGGTTCCGTAGGGTCGCGTAACGGCGTCACGCGCTCAGCGGGTGGGGCTCCAGCTGAACCCCAGGGACACCGTGCGACCGGACCGGTACTCCCGCCGCGCCACGCTCCCCTGCACCGTCCGGTAGGGGGCATCGAGCAGATTCTTGGCGTCCAGCTTGACGGACACGCCGCGGAGCAACGGCACGCGGAGCGCCGCGTCCACCACGTGGCGGGCCTCCTCGTAGGTGTCGGGGAGCGGCAGCACGCCGGCCTCCGCGATGCGCCGGCCCACCACGTTGTAGAGCAGCGTGGCGCTCAGATCCGATCGGGGGTGCGTGTAGCCCAGCCCCGCGTTCACCACGTACTCGGCCTGCCCCACCATGGGCCGGTCGGTGCTGGTGAGCGCCGAGATGCTGTCGTTGCCGGGCGTGATGCGGCTCCGCATCAGCGTCAGGTTGCCGAACACCGAGAACGGGGACGCCGCCTCGCCCAAGTCGGCCAGCGATTTGCGTAGCTCGAGCTCCACCCCGTAGTTGTGCGCCGCGTCCGCGTTGACGTAGCTCAGCGCGGACGCGCCGGTGGTGCCCACGATCACCCGCTCAATGGGGTTCTCGAACCGTTTGGCGAAGCCCCCCACACTCACCACCTCACCGGCGTTGGGGAACCATTCCCACCGCAGGTCGGCGTTCCGGACCAGGGCGCGCTTCAGCCCGGGGTTGCCGAACACGGTGAGGCCACCGACCACCTCGAAGTAGCTGACCGGGGAGAGCTCGCGATACTCCGGCCGCGACAACGTCTGGCTCACCGAGACCCGGAGATTCTGCCGCTCGGCCATGGCCACGTTGATCGAGAGCGCCGGCAGCACATCGGTGTTGTCCAACCGGGCGCTGGTGATGAGACCCTGTGGGCTCCGGCTCTCCACGTCCAGCTGGGCCCGCTCCACGCGCGCGCCGGCGATGACCCGCACCCCGCGCCCCAGGGGCAGCTCCATCTGCGCGAAGCCGGCGACGTTATCGTCGGTCGCCGTGTACCGCCCGCCGTTCACGTTGAGGAGCAACATGAGATCGCCCTGCGCGGCGGCGGAGCCGTCGAAGATCTGCTCCGCCGGTCGGGCGCGGTCGGCATCGTCGAGCCGCAGGTTGATGATGTCGAACGCCCGACTGTCCGCGTCGCGGTGGGTGCGGCGATAGGCCCCACCGATCTTGAGCGCCATTTCGCGGGCGGCGGAGCCGGCCGTCAGCCGAAGGCTGGATTCGACGTTACGGCTATCCTCGTCGAGGGTGCTGAACGTCCGGATGGCGGACCGTGGCGCGCCCCACCACGCCACCGGCGCGAACGTCCCCGTGGAGGCATCGCGCTGGGCCTGGTACACCAGGTCGGAGCGATCCGGCTCGTCGCGGGTCACCCCGGAGAGCGTGGCGGACCATTGAAACTGGTGGCGGCCCATCAGGAGGTGATCGCCCGCGAGCTGATGCGACCGGATGGTCCGTTCGGTGAACGTCAACCGGGTGATGTCGAAGTCCAGGCCGAATTCCTCGTTAGCGCCCAGCAGATGCGTGGCTTCGTTCTCCGCGCTCCGGTCATACAGGTTGTTGAGCGACAGCTTCGACGCCGAGCCGACCCGGGCGCTCAGGTTGAGCAGCCCGCCCCAGAGCACGCTGGTCCGGGCGGTGGAACCCTCATACTCGTTCTGCGGCCGGGTCCCGCCCTGGCCGTCCGCCACGGCCAGCGCGCGGCGCTCGCCCTGGCGAATCTCCGGCCCCTGAGAGTACGTGAGGGAACCGACGTACCCGATGGGGAGCCCAAGCACGGGATCCTCGCCCCCCACCGACAAGCCGGCGGAGCCCGACGGCCCGCCGTTGCTCGGCACCGCCGACCAGGCGTTCCGGAACGATCCGATGATGGAGTTGACCTGAGACTGGGTGGCGCCATTGAGGCTGGTGGTCTGTCGGGCGACGTCGGGCAACTGGCGTGCCGCGCCGGCGAAGCCGAGCCACTCCCGCCCCACGGTCGGAGCCACGAGGACCTCGCGACCCAGGATGGCGTCGTTGAGCCCCACGGAGGTCGAGAAGGAAATGGTGCGACGGAGCGGGAACTCGCGCGTGCGCAAGCCAACCTCGGCGCCGCCGAAATCCCCGGGCTGATCCGCCGTGAAGGTCTTGGCCGTGGTGATCCCCTCGAGCAAGCTCGCGGGGAACAGATCCAAGGGCACCTCCCGCCGCTCCGGCTCGGGGCTGGGCACGCGGGCGCCATTGAGGGTCGTCGTGGTGTAGCGCTCGCCCAAACCGCGCACGAACACGAACTTCCCGTCCTGCACCGTAACGCCGCTGACCCGCTGCGCGGCCTGGCCGGCGTCGCCGTCCGGACTCTTCTCGATCTGGGCCATGCTTACGGTGTTGATGAAGTTGGCCGCGAGCCGCTGCTCTTCCAGCGCCCGGCTGACGGTGCCACGCTCGGCGGCGGCGCTCACCACCAGGATCTCTTCCAGTTGCACCACCTGCGTCTCCAGGGTGGCATCCTGTTGCACCGCCCCCCCTGGGGGGACCTGCACGCCAGCGACTCGTTTGACCCGGTACCCGATGCGCCGGAACCGGAGATCCCGCGTCCCAGCGGGCACCTGAGGCAGGACATAGCGGCCGTCCACGCCGGTGACGGTTTGCAGCCCCGTGCCATCCACCACGACTTCCACGCCCGCCAGGGGCGCCCCCTGGCCCCCATCGAGGACCCGCCCAACCACGCGCCCGGTCTCGGGGACATCCCCGCTCCACAAGGCGGCTCCATTGAAAACCTGGGACGCGGCCTGGGCCACCAGCGGACTGGTGAGAACGCTCGCAACGATGGCGAGAGAGAAAGCGATACGGATCATGGTTCGCGCTTTTCGTTAGAGGAGCGACATGCCGCAGTATCCCCTTAGCGTGTCACAGACCCGTCACGGCCGACCCTGGGAGCCGTAACGATCCGCGAACGGGAAACGCCGGGAAGGTGGGTTGCTTGGAGGGGTTACGCGCCGCGGCGTTTGGCGGGCTGGGCCGAGCGAAACCGATACCCGAAGCCGCGGACGGTTTCGAGGAAGGAGGCGGCCGCGCCCATCTTCGACCGGAGCCGCTGCATGTGCATGTCCACGGTCCGCGTCTGAATGCCCGGGTTGGCCTTCCAGACGCTCTCCAGCAGCTGCGCCCGGGATTGCACTCGCCCTCGGCGCTCCGCCAGCAGCACCAGCAGGTTGTACTCCGTGGCGGTAAGCTCGATCTCCTTGCCCTCCACGACCACGCGATGCGCGCCGCGGTCGATCACCAACGGGCCGGCGGTAATCACCGACCCGGAAGCCACCGCGGGGCTCGCCAGGCGGCGCAAGACCGCCGCGATGCGCAGCACCAGCTCCTGGGGGGAGAACGGCTTCACCAAGTAATCGTCAGCGCCCAGCTCGAGGCCCTTGATGCGATCGCCCTCCTCGCGCCGGGCGGTGAGCACCACGACGCCCAATTCCCTGGTGTCTTCCCGGCGCCGCAGCTCCTGAAGCACTTCGTACCCGGAGAGGCCCGGCAGCATGAGATCCAGCACCACCAGGTCGGGGCGCTCCTCCGTGGCCGACTTCAGCGCTTCCGGCCCGCTCGACGCGGTGGATACCCGGTAGCCCTCCTTGGCGAGGTGGTACGCCACGAGGGCCGTAATGTCGCGTTCGTCGTCAACCACTAGAATGCGATGGCCCATGCGCGGCACGGGATGGTCTCGCGGTAAAGCCTAGGGAAGAACGTAACGGCCGGGTGACGAAGCGGTAACGGGACCACACCCTGGCACAACCGCCCGCCGCGCAGGTAGCATACGCCTCCTCATGTCGCTCTTCACCTCTCTGCTCATCCTCCTGCTCATCTCCCGGGTCGCCGGCGAGGTTGCCGAGCGGCTGGGACAACCGGCCATGGTGGGCGAAATCCTGGCGGGCGTGTTGCTGGGTCCGTCGGTCTTCAGCCTGGTGCAGATCACGCCGGAGCTGAAAGCCATTGCGGACCTCGGCGTATTCCTGCTGGTGTTGTTGGCCGGGATGGAGATGGAGGTCTCGCGGCTGGCCGAAGCCACGCGCGGACGGGGCGTGTGGGTGCCCGTGCTGGGATTCCTGACGCCGTTGAGCCTGGGGATGGTGATCGGCGCGCTCTTCGGCCTCGACGCCACCCGCGCGCTGTTCCTGGGGCTGTGCCTGGCCATTACCGCGCTCCCGGTCAGCATCCGCATCCTCATGGATCTCGACAGACTCCATACGCGGACCGGCCAACTCATCGTCTCCGCCGCCGTGACCCACGACATCGCGGCGCTGCTGACCTTGGGCGTGATCCTGCAAGCCGGGTCCGGCGATGGCTCGTTTCTGTCGGCGATGCGCTGGACCGCGTTGGGGGTGGCCAAGACCGCGCTGTTTATTCTGCTCATCACCGGGGCCTACCGGCTGGTGGAGTATTGGGCGAGCCTCACGCCGCG
>DATECF010000312.1:0-12585 GCA_035287045.1 Gemmatimonadales bacterium
TGATTGATGCGTTTCGGCTGGCGCACGTCGAGCTGATCGAATGGATGGGCGAGTACGGCTTCGGGAAATGGGACGCGTACGCGCTGCTGGGCCAGTTGGCGGAGAGCAGTGTGGCCAACATCGTGGACCCGAACTACACCGTGGTGGCCAAGTTCCCCAAGCGCTACCTCCCCAGATGACGTCGCTCCGCTCCCGCGGAGCGCGCCGCGCCGCCGACCCCAGGGTGAAGCAGTGGCGCCGGGATACCCCCGGGTGCCGGAAGCGGGTGCACTTCAACAACGCCGGAGCGGCGCTCATGCCGTCTGCGGTGTTAGACGCGGTGGTAGCGCATCTGAAGCGAGAGTCTACGCTGGGCGGCTACGAGGCGGCCGACGCCGCGTCGGAGCAGGTGGCCGGGACCTACGTTTCGGTGGCCGAGCTGATCGGAGCCCACCCCAGGAACGTGGCGGTGGTGGAGAACGCCACGGCGGCGTTCTCGCTGGCGCTCTCGGCCTTCGATTTCCGGCGTGGCGACGTGATTCTGACGTCGCGGAACGACTACATCTCCAACCAGATCATGTACCTGTCGTTGGCCCGGCGGCTGGGCGTGGCGCTGGTGCGCGCGGAGGACCTGCCGGACGGCGGGGTGGATCCGGCATCGGTGCGGGAGGTGATCGAGCGCCGACGCCCCCGGCTGGTCGCGGTGACCCACGTGCCCACCAATTCCGGCTTGGTGCAGCCGGTGGAGGCGGTGGGCGAAATCTGCGAGGCGGCCGGTGTGCCCTATCTGATCGATGCCTGCCAGTCGGTGGGCCAGATTCCGCTGGACGTGCGGCGGCTGCGGTGTGATTACCTGTCGGCCACGGCGCGGAAGTTCCTGCGGGGCCCCAGGGGCGTGGGCTTCCTGTACGTGTCGGACCGGATGCTGGCCACCGGAGCGCACCCCCTGCTGGTGGACATGCGCGGGGCCGAATGGACTGCGGCCGACGACTACACGCTGGTGGACGGCGCCCGGCGGTTCGAGAACTGGGAGTTCGCCTACGCGCAGCACCTGGGGTTGGGAGAGGCGGCGCGGTATGCCCTGGGCGTGGACGTCACTGAAGGAGGACGTCGCGCCGCGGCGCTGGCGGCGTACGCCCGCGAGCGGTTTGGTGCGGTGGACGGCGTGCGGGTGCTGGATCGGGGCGCGTCACTCTGCGCCATCGTCACGGCCGAGGTGGCGACGTGCGACGCCCGGGCGGTGGTCGCGAAGCTGCGGGAGCGGGGCATCAACGCCGCGGCCAGCCTGCGCGCCTATGCAGTCCTGGACATGGAAGCCAAGCACGCGGCGTCCGCGGTCCGGATCTCGCCCCACTACTACAACACGACCGAAGAGATCGACACTGCCGTGGAGGCGATTGCGGAGATCGCGCGCACGGGGTCTGCCGGCTAGGGCGTCAGGTTTGCCAGGGCCGCAGGCCGGGGAGGATGTCGGGTGGCAGGCCGCGCTCGGTCACCCGGAGCAGTTGCCCCAGATGCGAGCGGTCGTCGGCGAGGCGATCAACCTCGCGCAACGCCTGCTTGAGCCGATCGATGGCGGCGAGGATGGTGCTCCGTTCCACCGAGTCGCCGGACTGCTCGCTCTCCAGCAAGGCCGTTTCCAGGACTTGGATGGCGTTGCGGATGTGGCCGCCGGCGGATTCGCGGCGGCTCATCGGCTCGCGGCGGTCCTCGCCGCGGCGGCGGTTGGCCGGGACCTCGAGGAGCTGGAGCCGGCGCTCGCCGAGTCGGCGATCGGCTGGCCCGCGGCGTTCGCCACCTGGGTTGGGCACGTAGTCCAGTTGTGAAGAGGGCTGGGCCATCGCTGTCACCGGAACGATGTACCAAAGTGCGTACGCGGCAGGAATCCGTCAACACGGTCCGGCGCCCCTCCGCCGGGGGCGACCGGGTCAGGAGACCAGCATGGGTGTGAAGGAACCAATGATGGCGCGGCTGCCGGGCGGCGCGTTCGGCGTGTCTTGGCGCGGGCTCCCGGACCTGGTGCCGGGTGTGGTGTTGGCCGCGGGGATCATGCTGGCGGCGTTGCCGCTGGCCGACCTGACCGGCCACGCGCTCCTCGCGGTCCAGGGGATCGACCCCGCAGGGAAGGCCAGCCCGGTCTCGGGCGTGCTGGTCGCCATCGTTCTCGGGATCGTGGTGCGCCAGCTGATCGGCCTCCCACCGCGACTCAAGCCAGGCGTGCAGTTCACCATCACCAAGCTCCTGCGGCTCGGGATCATTCTCGTCGGCATCAAGCTCAGCGTCCTGGACGTGCTCAAGCTCGGCGCCTGGGGTGTCCCCGTGGTGGTGGTGGCGATCGCCACGGGGCTGGTGTTCATCACCTGGTTCAACCGAGTGTTGGGGTTGCCGGCGCGCCTCGGCACGCTGATCGCGGCGGGAACTGGCATCTGTGGCGTCACCGCCATCGTCTCGACGGCCCCCGCGATTGGCGCGGACGACCGTGAGGTGGCGTACGCGGTCGCCAACATCACGCTGTTCGGGCTCCTCGGCATGTTCCTCTACCCGTACCTCGCGCCCCACTTGCTCCAGACCTCCGAGCAGATCGGGCTGTTCCTGGGCACGGCGGTGCATGAGACCTCGCAGGTCGTGGGCGCGGCCCTCACCTACCAAGAGGTCTTCAACGACGAGGTGGTGCTCAAGGCGGCCACCGTCACCAAGCTGACCCGCAACCTCTTCCTTGCCGTCGTGGTCCCGGTGCTCTCATTCGTCCATATGCGCCACCAACGCCGCGAGGGTCGTGGCCTTGCGGCGCCGGCCGGCATGGTCAAGCTCTTCCCCGTTTTTGTGCTCGGGTTCGTGGCGATGTCGGTGGTGCGCTCGGTGGGCGATGCCACGCTGGGTGGCGGTGCGGCGTTCGGCCTGTGGCCCGAGGCGGCCTGGAGGACGATCACGAGCCAGATTGGCGACACGTGGGGCTCCCGCTACCTCCTGGGAACGGCCATGGCCGGCGTGGGCCTCCACACCAGCTTTTCGGTCTTCAAGAACGTGGGGATGAAGCCGTTCGCCGTAGGCTTGGTCGGCGCGGTGCTGGTGGGTGCGGCGGGCCTGGTGATGGCGTTGGCGTTCGGCCGCAACGTTCACCTGTAGGGTTGAGAAAGTGCCCGGCCCCGGCGAAGTTACAGGCCCTCACGGCGCCGTAGCCAAGTGGTAAGGCAGAGGTCTGCAAAACCTCTATTCGGCGGTTCGAATCCGCCCGGCGCCTCTCGCTTATCCCACCACCTGTGGCCGATCCCTTATTCGGTCCACCACGCACAAGAACCCCAGCGGCTCGGTCCCGCTAGCCCGGAACTGGTGCTTGGTATCCGGCGCCACGTAGACGCAGTCCAACGGCGCGATGTCCTGCGTCTCGTCGCCCAGCACCACCTGCCCCGTTCCCCGCAAGATGACGACGGCGTGCGGATGCTGGTGCAGCTCCAGGGTGGAATAGCCTCCCGGCTGGACCTCGAAGTACCGGGTGATGAATCGGAAGACTTCTTCGCCCGGCCCTTCGCCCAGCAGCGTCTGACGCGTCACCTCCTTGTAGGGCGCATCCGCTCGCTTGTAGGCTTTGAGCTCAACGCCGTCCCAGCGAAACGCGCGGCACTTCAGGACCTTGGACGGATTACCCATCGCTCGACCGCCTGATCGAATCCACCAGACGAGCCGTGGCCGCGCGGAGATCGCGCTGTGCATACAGGCTCGAACCCACCAGGAACATCGTGTCGTTGCCGTACTGTTTGATCCAGTACGGCACGCGCTCGGCGTCCACCCCGCCGCCCGCCACCGGGAACGCGGGTCGCATGGTCCCCAGCGGCGCGCGCAAGCGTGCATGGATCGCACGGCAGGCGGCGAGCGAGACAGGAAAACGACCACCCGCGTTGGGGTAGATCACGCCGTCGCTCCCGATCACCCGGAACAGGAGGCCGAAGAGCACCTCCGGCGCGATGCCATGCCGGCGCTGGAGCAACGCCCCGGTGAAGCTGGGGTGGCTCAGGACCGGCACCTCACCGCGCACCGCGACGGCGCGCACGGCGTCCAGGCCGAGCAGCATGGGACTGAGGAGCACGCCGCGGCAACCATGCGAGCGGACATACTCCAGGTCTTCCCAGATCGCGCCCGTGCCTCGCGAGAGGTGGGGGAAATAGCGCGTCTTCCCGCCGGTGCGCTCGTTGGCCTCCGCCACCGCTTCCTGGCAGAGGGCCACGCGCTCGGCGAACGGCGCGGCATCCTGGGTGGCGAGACCGTGGTCATCCTTCACGATGTCGATGCCGCCGGCGGCGAATTCGTAGCAGATCTTGGCCAGCTCGGCCGAGGAAAGGCCGATGGGCTTCGCCGCGGCGCACACCAACGGCCGGCCCTGGGCCCCGCAGAGCTGGCGCAGCCCTTCGATCCCGAACGCCGGTCCCGGCCACCGGTTGAGGAGTACGTCCGGGAGCCAGACGTCTTCCAGCCTGATGCCTTGCTGCATCGAGATGTTGCCAAAGAGCAGATTGAAGAGCTGCGGGAGGCTGTCGCCGACAATCGCGGGGTCGTACGAGCAGGTCACTCGCCAGCGCGGGCCGGCGCGCTCCAGGCGCTCGATGGTTCCTACCATGGGCTGGCTCGCCGAAGGCACGCACTGGGCCGGGACCTCGACCGTCTGCTCCACGGTCATCTCGCGCGCCTTGGCCATCGCGGCGCTTCGACTCGACGCGGTCAGCTCGTAGGTGACCCGGATCCGGTTTCGTTGGCTCATGGCGTGGCAGGACGTTGGCGCCGCGGGCGCGGTCTTGTCCAGCGGCGCGCTTGCCACCGGTTCCCCCCGCCGTACCTTCTTTTGGACAGCGGCGAACAAGGAGCCGGCGATGATGAACGAAGAATCCTTCAACCTCGGCGTGCGCAAGTTCCTGAAGAAGTTCGGCGTCACGGCGCAACGCGAGATCGAGAAAGCGGTGGACGACGGCGTCCGCGACGGCCAGCTCAAGGGGTCCGAAACCTTGAAGGCGCGCGCCACGCTCACCATTGACGGGCTACCCATGAAGGTCGTCATTGACGACGACATTCCGCTGGCCTGAGGAGAGCCGCATGCGTCGTGTGTTTTCGATGTCCCTGGTGGTGGCGCTGGTGGCGGCCCCGCTGGGCGCGCAGCCGGGCGTTACGCGGTACGTTCGGTACGCCCACGAGGGCCGCACCGCGTACGGCATGCTCGAGGGCGAGACCATCCGGGAGCTGGCGGGAAGCCCGTTCGAGTCGTCTCGCGCCACCGGGCGCACCCTGCGTCTGGCTGACGTGAAGCTCCTGGCGCCGGTGGAGCCGTCCAAGGTGATCGCCGTGGGCCTCAATTACCGGAGCCACCTGGGCAACCGTCCGGTGGCCGAGTATCCCGGGCTGTTCGCCAAGTACCCCACGTCCGTGGTGGGGCCGGATGCCGACATCGTGATGCCGCCGGATGCGACGGACCTCCATTACGAAGGGGAGCTGGTGCTGGTGATCGGCCGGAAGGCGCAGAACGTGCCGGTGGCGGAGGCGCTCGGGTACGTTTTCGGGGTGACGGCGGGGAACGACGTGAGCGAGCGCGCCTGGCAGCGCAGCGATCTTCAATGGTTCCGCGCCAAGGCGTCGGACACGTTCGGGCCCCTGGGCCCGGTCATCGCCCGGGGATTGAACTACGACGATCTCCTGGTCCAGACGCGGGTGAACGGCGAGGTGCGGCAGTCGGAGCGCACCAAGGACCTGATCTTCAACGTTTCGACGATCGTCAGCTACGTGAGCCGGTACGTGACCCTGCTGCCCGGCGACGTGATTTACACCGGCACGCCGCAGAGCACCCGGGCCCTGCAGCCGGGCGACGTGGTGGAAGTCGAAGTCGAGGGCGTGGGCGTGCTGCGGAATACGGTTGTGCGCGCCAGGCAGTGACACTCATCACACAGAGGAGATGTACCGCATGACTACCCGGTCCGTGAGCGCCGCGCTGGCCATGGTGAGCGCGGCGGCCCTGTTGACGGCTTGCAGTGGAAAGGAGAAGGACAATGAAGAACAGTCAGCGGCGCCTGCGGCGGCCCCAGTGAGTCCGCTCACCGATCCGAACGCCCCGGAGCTGAATGCCACGGCGCCCGACGTCTATCGGGTGAAGTTCGAGACCAGCAAGGGTGATTTCGAGATCGAGGTCACGCGGACCTGGGCCCCGCGCGGCGCGGACCGGTTCTATAACCTGGTGAAGAACGGGTGGTACGACGACAACCGGTTCTTCCGGGTGGTACCCAACTTCATGGTCCAATTCGGCATCAACGGTGACCCGGCGATCTCCAAGTGGTGGCGGAACGCCCGGATCGCCGACGATCCCGTGACCCAGAGCAACAAGCGCGGCATGATCACGTTCGCTATGTCCGGTGTTGACTCCCGCACCACCCAGGTGTTCATCAACTTCAAGGACAACGCGTTCCTGGACCCGCAGAGATTCGCGCCGTTCGGACGGGTAGTGAACGGCATGGACGTGGTGGATCGCCTCAACGGCGAGTACGCCGAAGCACCCAGCAGTGGCCAGGGTCAGATGATGATCCAGACGCAGGGCAATGCCTTTCTGCAGGCCAATTTCCCCAACCTCGATTACATCAAGAAGGCGAGCATTCTCCCATGAACCCGATTCTCTTGGCGAAAGCGGCGCGGCGCGCCCTGCTGATCTCCGTAGCCGCGACATTCCCGCTTTCGGCGCAGACGGCCACGCAGGCCGCCGATCGCGTAGACCTGGACGCCCTCTACCAGATCAAAGAGGAGGGCTTCCAGCGGTCGCAGGTCATGGAGATCACCAGCTACCTCACCGACGTGTACGGCGGCCGGCTCACCAACTCGCCCAACATCAAGGCGGCGGCCGAGTGGACCACGCAGAAGCTCACCGAGTGGGGCCTGGTCAACGCGAAGCTGGAGTCGTGGGGTCCGTTTGGGCGGGGTTGGAGCAACGAGCGCTTCAGCGCCCAGGTGGTCTCGCCTCGACCGTTCCCGCTGATCGGATATCCGGGTGCGTGGACGCCGGGAACCAACGGACCGGTGACCGCCGAAGTGGTCATGGCGGTCGTGGACAGCGAGCCCGATTTCACCAAATACCGCGGCCAGCTCCGAGGCAAGTTCGTGCTGGCGCAGCGAGTGCCCGAGGTCCAGCCCGTGTGGAACCCGCCGGCGCGCCGCCTGACGGATCAGGAGCTGGCGGATCTCGCCTTGCAGCCTCCCCCGCCCCGCCCGTTCGGCGGCGGCGGCGGCGGCTTCCAGCAGTTCAACCAGAAGCGGATGCAGTTCTACGTGGAAGAAGGTGTTGCGGCGGTGATCTACTCCGGCCGCGGCGACGGCGGCACCGTGTTCGGCACCGGGAACGGCCCGCGCGATCCCCGCGCCGCGCCGTACCCTCCCACGATGTCCATTGCCGTGGAGCACTACGGCCGTATAGCCCGGATGCTGGACAAACGCGTGCCGGTGACGATCCAGGTGGACATCCAGAACCGGTTCTACGACGACGACCTGAACACCTTTAACGTCGTGGCCGAGATTCCCGGCACGGATAAGGCCGCCGAGCTGGTGATGCTGGGCGCGCATTTCGACTCCTGGCACGGCGCCACCGGCGCCACCGACAACGCCGCGGGATCGGCGGTGATGATGGAGGCGGTACGCATCCTCAAGGTCACCGGGCTTCCGCTCCGGCGCACGGTGCGGATCGCACTCTGGACCGGTGAGGAGCAGGGGCTCCTCGGATCCCGCGCCTATGTGACCGAGCACTTCGCCGATCGCCAAACCATGCGGCTCAAGCCCGAGCACGCCCGGTTTTCCGGATACTTCAACGTGGACAACGGTACCGGGCGGATCCGGGGCGTGTATCTCCAGGGCAACGAAGCCGTGGCGCCCATCTTCCGGGCGTGGATGGAGCCCTTCGCCAACCTCGGCATGACCACGCTCACGGTTCGCAATACGGGCGGCACGGATCACCTGGCGTTCGACGCGGTGGGCCTGCCGGGCTTTCAGTTCATCCAGGATCCGGTCGAGTACGGCACCCGGACCCATCACTCGAACATGGACACGTACGAGCGCATCCAGCCGTTTGACATGATGCAGAACGCCGTGATCGTGGCGACGTTCGTGTACCAGACGGCCAATCGGGACGAGAAACTGCCGAGGAAGCCGTTGCCGAGGCCGGTGGCACCACCGAGGGCCACGGGGACGCGGTGACTGCAACGCCATGAGGTGACGGCAACGTCGTGAGGGGTCAGGGGTGAGGGCCACCTCTTACCCCTTCCCTTACCCCTCACCCCTTACGCATCTCCCATCGCCCGCCGCTCAGTGCAGTAGGAACCAGTCCATACTCACGCCCACGATCCAGTGCAGGATCGCGACGTACCAGATTGACCCCACACGAAGATCGACCCAGCCGAACACCAGGCCCGCCGGCAGCGCCGCGGCCGTCTCATTGATGGCGCGGCCGAAGTGCGCCGTCACGGAAAGGGCGGTCTGCAGCACGTTGGCCGTCGTGTCACCCAGCTTGGGCCGGAGCCCGAAGAGCAGCACGCCTCTGAACAAGACCTCCCAGGCGCCGAAATAGAGGAATTGCATGGCCGCGTAGCCCGCGAAGCCGGCGCCGGCCGCGCCGGGGAACAGCGGGTACACCGCGCGCATGGCGGGCGAGGCCGCGCCGATGGCGCCGGCGAGGATCGCGAGCGGTGTGCCGGCGGCAAGGAGGATCAGCCCGGCTCGGACGTTGCCCAACCCCAGACCGAGCTGCGTGAGCGAGCGACCGGTGAGGGCGCGCGCCAGCACCACGGGGAGCACCCCCAGGAGCAACGCCGCCGCCACGAAGTGCACCCCGGCGGGGACGGCGCGGAGCGTCATGGCCGCCCAGCCCCGAGTCGCCGACGACACGCCGATCAGGTCGGCGCGAGCGACGTAGTAGAACGCCAAAAGCGCTCCCGCCGCGAGCAGGACCAGCAGGTCGGCGCCGTAGCGCGAGCGCCGCGGCGGGAACGGCGCGCCGGTCATGCTTCCCCATCCTGGGCGTCGCACGCCAGCCAGGCCAGTGTTTCGCGCAGACCCTCGATGAGCGGCCGTGGCCGGTAGCCCAGGTCCTCGCGCGCGGGGGAGACGTCCGCCCGGCGGTCTTCCAGGAAGACCCGGACCCAGCCGGGCGTGATCAGGCAGTGGCCGGTGATGCGCCCCAGGGTCTCCGCGGCGAGGGCCACGCCGAGGGCCGCGCGCGCGGGCAGCGGGAGCACCACTCTCGGGATGCCGGTGATCCGCGTCGCGAGCTCCAGCAGATCGCGGAAGGAGGCGTTGTCACCGCCGAGGACGTAATGGGCGCCGCTCCGACCATGTGCCGCGGCGAGGATGATGCCCGCGGCGACGTCGTCGGCGTGCACGTAGTTCCCCAGGACGTCGCCGTCGGCCAGCCGGACGCGCAGCCGTCCCCGCAGATAGAGCGCCACCGCCTTGGTCACGCCGTTGGCGTCGTGTAACGGTCCCGGACCGTACACCCGGGTGGGATGCACGATCACGGCGTGGTGTCCCGCGGCCGCGTAGGCTTCGACCAAGGCCTCTCCGTCCCGTTTCGAGCGCTCGTACGGGGTCGCGAGCCGGGAGCGGCCGTTCACCGACGCGGGGCGGAACGGCGGCAGCGTGAGGATGGTGGAGACGTGCACCAGCCGAGCGACGTTTTCGGCCTCGGCCAGCTCGAGCAGCGTGCGGACGGCATCCACGTTGACCGAGGTGAAGTCCTCAAGATGGCGGGACCAGGCTCGGGCACATGCCGCGAGATGCAGCACCGTATGAGCGCCCGCGATGCCGCGAGCCAGCGCGGCGCGGTCGCGCACGTCGCCCACGATGACCTCGAGGCGCCGCCGGATGCTCGCCGGCAGCGAGTCGGGCCGGCGCGCGAGCACCCGCACCGGTTGGTCGTGGGTGAGCAGCCGGCGGAGCAGGTATTGCCCGATGAACCCGGTGGCTCCGGTGACGAAGGTGGTGGGTGTCATGGGGCGCCACCCAGGGACCTCGAGGTGCGGAAGGCCGGCGACAGGTCAGGCGAAGCCGGCGCGAGCCGTCGGGCCCGAGCCGCGCCAAGGAGGCAGACGAGCGCGGGGACGACGCCCAGCTGGATGGCCAGCGCCCAGACGATGCCCGCGAGCGAATCGATGCCGTAGTGGTTCTGGGTATACACGGTGGAGACCACCACGCCCAGGGCCTCCAGCGTCAACAGGGCCGCCACACCGCGCGGGAACCACCGCCATCCGAGGAACGCGATCGTCACGGCCCCGGCCACGTGAGAGCTGGGGAAGGCGCAGCCGTGGGAGTCTCCGGCCGCTTGAGCGGCGGCAACCAGGTTGAAGAAGAGCCCGGCGGTGTGCGGACCCTGGTGGTGGGGCTCCAGGAAGTGTGGTCCGTACACCGGGAACGCGACGTACACCAGGAAGCAGGTCAAATACACCGCCATCAGACGCAGCGTCGCATCCCGCAACGCCGGGCGGTTTCCCCGCAGCACCAGGATCAGCGGCGGCAGGAAGATCAGCGCGTAGTAGGCGTAGTACATGAAGAACATGGACTCGCTGATCCACAACGCGTCCATCCGCGGGAGCCAGACGGCATGCAGGTGGACGCCGAAGACCGCGACGTCGAGCGAGCGGATGTGCTCATCGAAACCGTGGGGTCCGAGCACGCCGCGCAAGAGGTCGAGCTCCGTCCAGAACGCGAGGAGCATGAGGAGCGGGTAGATCTCGCGCACCGCGGCCACGGCGTCCCAGCGCCGGCGCGGCGCCCGGGCGAGCAGCCACGGCAAGGCGGCGGCGGTCAGGTGGGCGGCGGCGATCCAGGGTGCGTGGGGCGCCTGCCGCCAGTTGGCCCACCAGATCGCTCCCAGCAGCAGGTTGTAGGCGGCCACCAGGACGTCCCCTGGCAACACCGCGCGGGTCACAGCCATTGGGCCTCCCGATACCAGGCGGCGGTCTCGGGGACGCCGCGTGCGATGGGGACCTGGGGGGCGAATCCGACCTCGCGCATGGCGCGCGTCGCGTCGCACACCCAGCGCTGCTGCGTCATCTCGCGAACCCGGCCGCGATTGAGCACGGCCGCCTGTCCGCGCAACGCGGCGCACGCCTCGGCGGCGACCGCCACCACGTGCGCCACCGCGGCGGGCAGGGAGACCAGCGTCGGACGGCGGTGCAGGGCCCGGCCGACGGTGCCCGCGAAGGTCCGCCACGAGATGACCTCGGGATGGGCCAGGCAGTAGGTGCGCACGCCGCGCACCCGTTGGCCGGCGATGGCGAGGAGCCCGTGCACCACGTCCGTGACGTAGATCATGCTCAGCTCGCGATCCCAAGAGCCGACCCCCAGCGCGATCCCGCGTTGGACCAGCTTGAAGAACTTGAGCACCCCGCGTTCGCGCGGGCCGTACACGGCGGGCAGGCGCACCACGGTGCCGGGCACCCGATCGCCGAAGGCATACATCAGCACTTCCGCCTCGAGCTTCGACCAGCCGTAGGAAGAGAGGGGGTATGGCGCCGTTTCCGGCGACAGCGGCGCGCCGTTCTTGCAGGGGCCGATGGCCGCGAGCGACGACAGCAGGATGACGTGGGGCGCCCGCCCGTGGTGGCGGGCAGCGGCGCGCAACACGTGCTCGGTGCCTTCGGTGTTGACGCGATAGAACTCCGCGGCGGAGCGCGCCTCGGTGAGCCCCGCGAGGTGGAAGACGACGTCCGCACCGTCCAGGGCTCGAGCCAACGCGGCTTCGTCATCCACGCCGCATTCCAGCCATGTGAGGTTGACCCGCTCGAGCCACCGACGGGACGCGCCGCGGCGCTCCAGGCAAACAACGTCGGCGTCGCGCGAGGCCAACGCCTCGATCAAGTGACTCCCGATGAACCCGGCTCCTCCGGTCACGACGGCGCGCATAGGTACCTCCTGCAACGACGCGGGCCCACGGTGTCACAGGGCCGTCAAGCCCGCGTCAAGCTCAGGGGTGGAACAGTGGGCCGAGCACCGTGATCGTGACCCGCATCCGATCCACCGCGGCGGCCACCTGCGCCGGCGCCTCTTCATGAATGAAGTGGCCGACTCCCGGAAGCGCGTCGCTCACGAGCCAGGGTATGCCGTCGGCCAGCAGCGCGGTTTCCGTGGTCGGGGGGCCGCCCTCATGCGGCGCGCCGCCCAGGAGCAGCAGCACCGGGCATCGCACCTCGCGGAGGCGGGGGGCGAGGGAGTCGGGCTCCACGGACCGCCCCATCGCGCCGAACGCCCGCAGGGTCGCGCCCGGATCCCGTGCCGCGCCGGCCGTGTACCCCAGCACCACCTGGTCGGTGACCCAGCCGGTGTCGGCCGACGCCGCCAGGAGTTGCTTGCGGATGCTTCCGCGGATCGCGCCCATGCCGCCGAACAGTCTGAGCAGCGGCGCGAACCTCATGGCCCGACGGAACCCGGGGGTGGTAGCGGACTCCGCGATCCCGCCCTCGAGCGGTTCGATGACGATCGCGCGGCGACCGGCGGCGACCAGGAGCGGAGCCACCTGGCGATACGCAAACGCCGAGCCGAACAGGCCGGGCACCAGGACGACCGCGTCTCCGCTTCCCGCCTCCATCACGTACAACGTCT
>DATECF010000313.1:0-6201 GCA_035287045.1 Gemmatimonadales bacterium
CCATTTCCTTCACCTCGTACCTGGTGAACTACCCGTACGCGGTCCCAGGGCTGGCCAACGCCATGAGCCCGAAAATCGCCTTAGCGGCGCAATTGCCGCGCCTGCTGCCCCCTTCCCAGCTCAACCTGGCACTGATCGTCGCTCTGCTCCTCGTTCCCCTCGTGCACTGGCTGCTCAGCCGCACGACGCTGGGTTACGAGCTGCGCGCCCTGGGCAGTAACCCCATCTTCGCCCGGTGGTCTGGGGTGCCCGTCCCGGCGGTTATCCTGCAGGTCATGCTGCTCAGCGGCTTCATCGGAGGGCTGGCCGGTGCCGGCCAAGTCCTGGGGGTGAACTATCGTTTCGTGGACAACTTCTCGCCCGGATACGGGTTCGACGGGATCACTATCGCCCTACTGGGGCGGAACACGCCGCTGGGGAGCCTGATTGCCGCGGTGCTGTTGGGGGCGCTGCGCAGCGGCGGCGCGACCCTGGAGCTATTCGTGGACATCCCCAAGGACCTGATCCTCATCCTGGAGGCGACGATCATATTCTTCGTCACGGCGGAGTTTGTACTGGACTTCGCCCGGAGGCGGCATGCAGGCGTTCACTGATTTGGCCTTCGCCACGTTGCGGCTGACGACGCCGATCATCCTGGCGGCCCTCGCCGGGCTGCTTAGCCAGCAGGTCGGGCTGATCAACATCGCTCTGGAAGGGATGATGTTGGCCGCCGCCTTTGCGGCGGTTCTGGGGTCGTTCTATGCGCATCACGCCTTGGCCGGCGTGGGGGCAGCGGTGGTCACCGGGATGTTGGTCGCGCTCGTGTTCGCGGTCTTCGTGCTGCGCTTTCGCGCCAACCTGATCGTCGCTGGACTCGCCGCCAACATCCTGGCCCTGGGCGGCACCGGTTACCTGCTGCAGGTGCTCTACCAGACGCGCGGTGCCTTCGCTCCACCGGGGCTGCGCGGACTGGGCACAGTGCACATTCCGGGTCTGTCCCAGATTCCGATTCTCGGGCCGATCCTGGATGGCCACTCCCCGCTCGTCTACGTCACGTGGGGTCTGGTCATCTTGACGTCCATTTTTCTCAATCGCACGGTGACGGGTCTCCGCGTCCGCGCCGTCGGTGAGCAGGCGGAGGCTGCGGCCACGGTGGGGATTCCGGTGCGCCGCCTGCAGTACGGGATGCTGCTGGCGGCGGGGGGCCTCTGCGGGCTGGCCGGTGCACAGATGTCATTGGGCAACCTGCAGTTGTTCGTCTACAACATGACCAACGGCCGGGGTTTCATGGCCCTGGCCGCCGTCTTCTTCGGTCAAGCCCAGCCATGGCCCACCACACTGGGAAGTGTGGTCTTCGGTTTCTTCGACGCGCTTCAGATCCGGCTGCAGACGACCGTGGGTGTACCGCCGCAGATCACGCAGATCCTTCCCTTTCTCTCCATCGTCGTCGTCCTGACGTGGGTCTCATGGAGGAGATACCGTGGGCGCCCCGTGGCCGCCTGAGATCCTCGCCACCGGCTACGCGGGCATCGACATCATCGCCCGCATCCGCCGGTCCGTGGAGCCCGGCTGGACGGGGATCATCGAGCAGGTCGCGCCCGAGCCAAGCCGCGGGGGGTGCGGCCCGAACGTAGCGGTAGGGCTGGCCCGCCTGGGGATCTCCACGGGGGTGGCCATGGTCGTGGGGGACGATTCCGAGGGCCGGGAGTACGTGCGGGCGCTGCAAGCCGAAGGCGTGGATACGCGGCATGTGCATGTGGTTCCCGGCGGCCGCACACCGCGCACATACCTGTTCGTCCCGCCGGAGAGCCCCACGAGCCTGTTCTTTGATCCGGGGGCGGCGGCGGAATGGAGGGCGCCCGTCCAGGTGGATCTGCGCGGAGTCCGCCTCGTGGTCCTGACGGTCGGCCCACCGGAGTTCAACCAGCAGTTTGCCGCGCAGGCGCTGGCGGCAGGAGTACCCCTCGCTTGGCAACTAAAGGGAGATCTCAGCGCCTATCCGCCCGAACTGGTGCGGCGGTTCGTGGCCGGCAGCCGGTTCGTCTTCATGAATCGGCAGGAGGCTGACTATGTCGCCGACGTGCTCGGGGTCCCCTCGGCGGTGGATCTCCTGCGGCGCGGGCCGGAAGCGATCTTCATCACGGGCGGACGTGAGGGGAGCGAAGTCTTGACGGCCGACGGATCACGGGTCGTACCGGCGGCACCGGCGACGGTGGTGGATCCCACGGGAGCCGGCGACGCCTACACCGCCGGGGTCGTGGCGGCGATGCTGAACGGGTGGAACCCGGGGGAGGCGGCGCAGCTGGGCGCGGTAGTCGCGGCATTTGTCGTCGAAGCCTGGGGATGTCAGACCGCGCTGCCGAGCTGGGACGCGGCGGTGGCGCGGTACGAGACGGTGTTCGGCCGGCTGCCAGGGAGGGTGTGACGCATGGCCACAGCACTGGTGCTGATCGACGTGATCAACGACTTCTTCGATCCGGTCGGCCGCAACTACCATCCGTCGTACGAGCCCATCCTGGCCAACATCCGGCGGGTGCTGGCGGCGGCGCGTCGGGGGGGGATCGCGGTGATCCACTGCATGGAAGGGCACCGCCCGGGCGTCGACTTCGAACACCGCAAGCTTCCCGTGCACTGCATCGTCGGCGAACACGACGCCGAGCCGGCGCAGGGGATCGAGATCCTCGACGGCGAGGTCGTGGTGCGCAAGCGTCGCTACAGCGCGTTCTTCGGCACCGACCTGGACCTGGTGCTGCGGGAGAGGGGGATCGACCGGCTCCTGATCGTCGGTGTGAAGAGCCACGTGTGCATCCGGGCGACGATTCAGGACGCCTTCGGCTCTGGGTACGAGGCGCTGCTGGTGCGGGATTGCACCGGGTCCAACCGCCCACACTTGCACGAGGCCAGCCTGGAGGACATCGAGCGGTACATGGGCCGGGTGATCAGCCTGGCGGAGACCCTGTCTCTACTCGGGGAGGCTTAGCGGTGGCAACGAAAGCGTGGTACCTGCGGGTCCGGCCGGAAGATATCGCCCAAGCGGTGATCGTGGTGGGTGACCCCGCCCGGTTGCAGTTGTTCAAGGAAGCGATGTCGGGTGCCGAGGTGGTGGGGCGCGACAGGGAATTTACTACAATCACGGGAACCTATGAGGGCCTGCGGCTCTCGGTGACCGCGTCCGGCATCGGCGCCCCGGCCGCGGCCATCGTCCTGGAGGAACTGGCGCAACTCGGCGTCTCCGTGGTCGTCCGCGCCGGGACGATGATGGCCTTCCGGGCAAAGGTCGGGGATCTGATCCTGGCCCAGGCCGCGTGCCGCTTCGAGGGGACGAGCGCAGCCTACCTACCGCCGGAGGTGCCGGCCGTACCCGACGCCGGGCTCTTCCTGCGCTTGCGCCAGGCCCTCACCGCGGCGGGGTTTGACCATGTCGTCGGGTTGGTGGCCACCAGCGATGGTTTCTACACGCACCTGGTGGCACGGCCGGACGGCCGGATGCCTGACGCGCACTTGCTTCCACATCTCCTCGAATGGAACGTCCTGGGCGCGGACATGGAAACCTCCGCCATTTTCGCCATCGGACAGAGACTCGGTCTGCGCACGGTCAGCCTCTGCGTGGCCACGGTGGACGGGCACACCCGCAGGATGCTTGAGCCCCCGCAGCGAGAGGACGCGGAGCGGCGGCTGGTCGCGGCGGTCCTGCGGGGACTTCGCGCTGCCGTCGGTGAGCGATGACTGCCCGCCGGTATCTCGATGACCTGATCGCCCGCTTTGAGCAGTTCCGGGCGAGCCAGTCCGAGGCCATTCATCGCGCCGCGGAGCAATGCGCCCGGGCGATCGCTGGCGGAGGTCTCGTTCACCTCTTCGGGACCGGGCACGGCAGCATCCCAGCCCTGGAAGCCTTTCCCCGCACCGGCTCCTTCGTGGGCTGGCATCCTATCGTGGAGCCGGGGTTGAGCCCACACCTTCGCGTGGGCGGAGAGGGCGGTGTACACCAGTTCCGCTTCTTGCAGGCAGCGGAGGGGTTCGGCCGGGCGCTGCTGGAGGCGCAGCCCATTCATGCCGGGGACGCCTTTGTGATCTCATCGCACTCCGGCGTGAATGCGGTCGTCGTCGAGGTGGCGCTGCTGGTGCAGCAGCGGGGTCTGCCCTTGATCGCCGTTACATCGCTGGAGCATTCCCGACGTGCTCCATCGCGACACAGCAGCGGCCGTCGGCTGTTCGAGGTGGCCGACGTGGTCATCGACACGGGCGCGCCGTTCGGGGACGCGGTGGTTGAGGTGCCGGGTCTTGAGATGCGGGTGGGTCCGGTCTCGACACCACTGGCCGTGGCCGCTGTGCACGCGCTCATCGCAGAGACGGCCGCCCTGCTGGCGGCGCGGGGCGAGCGTCCGCTCGTCCTCGGGCATATCGACCGGGAGGGCCAGGCGGTGCCGGCCGAACTCCGGTCGGAGTACGTCTCCGCCTACTTGATGAGGTTGTGGAAGCGGTAGAAGGTTGGTGAAGCGATGAAGACGGCGGCAGTCACATACGGGCACCTGATCGGTGGAGAGTGGCGCATCGGGGCGGCCAGTTTCGCTGTAATCAATCCGGCCACGGAGGAAGAGGTGGCTCGGGCCACGCAGGGCATCGCCGAAGATGTCGCCACCGCGGTAGTGGTGGCTGCGGACGCCTTTCCGCGCTGGGCGGCGACGCCCTCCCGGGAGCGGGCCGCGGTGCTGCACCGGACCGCCGCGCTGTTGCGGGAGCGCCTGGAGGCGATGGCGGTGCTCCTCACGCGCGAGCAGGGGAAGCCGCTGCGCGACAGCCGCAAGGAGCTCGCGACCACCGCGGACGTTCTCGACCTCTACGCCGAAGAAGCCCGCCGCATCGGTGGGGAGGCGCTCCCCGGCGAGACGGGGGAAACGTTCAGCTTCGTTCTCCGCCAGCCGGTGGGCGTCGTGGCGGCCATCGGTCCGTGGAACTTTCCCGTCGAACTCCTTGCCTGGAAGATCGCACCGGCGCTCGCGGCCGGATGCACCGTGGTGGCCAAGCCGCCCAGCGAGGCTCCACTGGCCGTCCTGGAGATGGGCCGGTGCTTCACCGATGCAGGGCTCCCTCCAGGTGTCCTCAATATGGTCACCGGGCCTGGCCGCACCGTCGGCGAGGCGATGGTCACACATCCGCTCGTGCGGAAGGTCGCCTTCACGGGCTCCACGATCACGGGGCGCCGGATCGGCGCGTTGGCCACAGAGCAACTGAAGCGCGTCACGCTGGAACTGGGCGGGAGTGCTCCGTTCATTGTCTGCGAAGACGCCGACCTGGAGCGGGCCGTCCCCGACGCGGTGCGCCGCTCCTTTTCTCACGCTGGACAGATCTGCATCAGCGTGAACCGTATCTACGTGCACCACCGACTGTTCGCCGAGTTCACCGAGCGGTTCGTTGAACGGACGCGACGCCTCGTAGTCGCCGACGGATTGAAAGTCCCCGACGCCGACATGGGGCCGATGATCAGCGAAGCGGCCCGGCAGCACGCGCGGGAGCACGTGGCCGACGCCATCGCCAAAGGAGCGCAGGTACTCACCGGAGGCCGGGAACCCGAGGAGGACGAATACGCCCGGGGCTTCTTCTACCTGCCGACGGTGCTGGTCGACGTGGAGCCAGCGATGCGCTGCATGTCCGAGGAGACCTTTGGACCGGTGGCGCCGATCGCCCGCTTCAGCACCCTCGACGGAGCCCTGGCGATGGCGAACGCCACCGAGTACGGCCTGGCCGCCTATGTCTACACCCGGGATCTGAAGACTGCGCTGGACGCCGCTGCGCGGCTGGAGAGCGGCGGAGTCGGCGTCAACGTGAACGACATCACGGATCTGCGGATGCCGTTCGGTGGGTGGAAGGCGAGCGGTGTGGGACGTGAGCTGGGGCGCTACGGTCTGGAGCCCTACGTGGAACTGAAGCACGTCCGGCTGCGTCCTTAGCGCAAGCTGCCGTGAACATACATACTCAGCATCAGCGTGTTGTCCGCGAAGCGTTGCGTGTGGTAGCATGAGCGCACTGCAACGCCGGTCAGTATTCTCGGGAAGGAGGGATGGGTAATGGGTCTTGTAGTCACCCAGGCGGGCGTGGCACCTTGCCCATCCCGGCGCATGGATCGCTGAAGCCATAGCGCCCTTCCGTGCGCGGCCGTGGGCAGGTGCTCGCGGCCGTTTCGTTTCCACTCCAGCACGGGAGGGTACCACCGTGGACTCTAAT
>DATECF010000314.1:0-4741 GCA_035287045.1 Gemmatimonadales bacterium
GCCCACCGGTGACGGCGGCTCGTAAGACGCTGTCGACGGCGACGCCGCGGAACGACAGCGACTGGAACCGCGTATCCAGACGCACGCGGTAGCCCTGTGCCTGAAGGGGCACGGACCACAGCGCGGCGGCCGCCACGGCGACCGGCAGGATCCACTTCCTTCTTCGGGTCATGACGCCTCCACTCTCCCGCCCGGACACCCGGGCGTGTGGGTCAGCGGTAACCAAACAACATCGAGTACACGATCAGCACGATGAGGGAGATCCCCACCGCCAATGAACCGTATGCGAAGATCCGAGCCACCCGCTCGAGCTGCCACGGGTAGGGCTCCACCATCTGGTCCTCGAGCTTCCCGTCCTGCGTCAGCTCCTGGTACTCCCGCGGCTTGTCTCGCTCCAGATCTTCCAGAGCAACCCGGCCGGTGAAGATGACCGGATCCATGGGGAACTTGTCCGGCCGGAAGTGCGTGTTGAAGAAGTGCACCGTGAAGATGAACGCCACCGCCAGCAGCGCCTCGTCGCTGTGCAGGATGGTGGCGATATTCACCGCCTGGCCAGGCAGCACCAGGGTGAAGATCTCCGGAAACCAAAGCAGCAGTCCCGTGGAACCGATGATCAGCATCCCCCAGAACACGGCGAAGTAGTCGAACTTCTCCCAGTACGTGTAGCGGCCGTAGCGCGGACGCGGGCCCCGGCCGAAGAACCACTTGATGGACTGCCAGAGCTCCCGCGCGTCCTGCCAGTTGAAGATCAGCGAGTCCGCGGCGGTGATGAACTGGAGCCAGGTCTTCCCGGAGCGGCCCTTCTGGAGCCACACGTCGGCCAGGTGAACCAGGAAGACGCCGATCAGGGTGACCGCTCCCAGCCGATGCAGCACCCCGGTGGTGGAGAATCCGCCGAGCAGCGCCGAGAACCCCTGGGCCCACCCCATGTACGAGAACTTGAGCACCATGCCGGTGAGGGCGAGCGTGAAGAAGCTCAACAGCATCACCAGGTGCATGGTGCGCTGGTACGGCGCGAAGCGCTGGTACTGCTTGGCATGGCGCGAAACGCCCCGGTGCGGGCGCAGCTCGGGCGAGCGCCACAGCCGCCACAGCCACGCCAGCGTGTGCGCGGTCGCGAACGTGAGCGTGCCCGCCAGCAACCCGGTCATGGCCCAGAAGGTCCAGAAGAGCCACGGGTAGCGTTCGACGTCGTGGTGGGTGGCGTGCGTCAGATAGCCCACGAAGCGCCGATTGACGCCGGTGTGGCACTGCGAGCAGGTCCCCTGGATGTTGCGGCGGCTCAGGGTGGACGCCGGCTCGGTCACGGGCAGGATATTGTGCGTGCCGTGGCAGTCGTAGCACTTGGCGGCGCCCAGATCGCCCAGCCGAGAGACCTTCCCGTGAAAGGTGTCGAAGAACGTGGTCGCTTCCGTCTGGTGACAGCGCCCGCACTGATCCATCATACGGAGCCGGAAGTTGCCCAGGTCGGTCCGGCTGATGGTGTGTGAGGTGTGGCAGTCCTTGCAGGTGGGCAGCGAGATGTCGCCCTGGGCCTCGCCCACGCCGGCTGCGTGGATGCTGGCCAGAAACTGCTGCTCGATCCCGTGGTGGCAGTTCCCACAGGTGCTCGCCACGTTGTCTGGATGCACGGTGGAGCGGGGATCGTCGGGCGGCATCTCGCCGTGGGCCGTGTGACAACTGGTGCAGGTGGCGGTCACCAGGAGTCCACTCTCCAGCAGGCCCTTGCCGTGAATGCTCTCCTCGTAGCTTTGGACCAGCGCCGAGTCCTTGAGCGCGATCCGCTTCGCGGCTTTCTCCCCCTGGCGGTGACAGCGGGCGCACAGGTCGGGGATGTTGCGCGGGAACGTGGGCGACGCCGCGACCTGACGGTCGGTCTCGGCATGTTTGGCGTGACAGTCCCCGCATCCCGGAGCGTCGGGGTCCCCCTCCGCGGCGAGCGCGCCGTGCCGGCTCGTGGCATACTGCTGTACCATCTCGGCGTGACACACCGAGCAGTCCGCCTTCGAGCGGATGGTGGAGCACGGGCGCATCAGCGAGGCGGTCACCTCGGTGTGGCACTGGGCGCAGGCCGTCTCGCCGTGGACCGAAGCGTTGTAGGACGCTTCGTCGACGTACAGGGACGCCGAATCCCCACGGGCGAGGCCCCGGAGTTCGGGCTGGCCGTGGCACGACAGACAATCGCGGTTGGCCGCGCCGGCCTCGTAGAAGACCCGTCGGATGCGGTGGGGCGAATGGCAGTCCACGCACGCCGGGATCTTGTGCGGCTCCGCCTCCCACAACCGGCCTTCGATGACCGCCCGATGCACCTGCTCGATCTGCCCGTGACATTGGAGGCAGGTGCGGGCGACGTTGTTCCGATTGATGCTGGATCGCGAGTCGGTGTGCGGGAGGATGTCGTGCGCCGTGTGGCAGGAGGTGCAGACCGCGGTCACCGTGAGGCCGCGCCGCAGGAGCCCCTCGCCATGCATGGAGTTGGAGTAGTTCTCGAGGATGGAGTCTTGCGGGATGTTGCGCATCCGCGAGACCGGGGACCCCTCGTGATGACACGAACCGCACAGGGCGGGAACGTTCACCACCGCGGTGCGGGCCTGCGGGTCGGTATGGGCGCGAATCTCGTGCGTCCCGTGACAATCCGCGCACCGCGGGGCCAGCCGGTCGCCCCGCGCCAGGGCCTGCCCGTGCACCGAACGCCCCTGCTGCTCGGCGACCTCGCCGTGACACGCCGCGCAATCCACCCGCGGCAGGGAATCCGCATGCGGCGCTTCGACCCCCTGATGGCACACGGTGCATGGCAGCCCGGCGGCCCCGTGCACCGATCGCGCGAAGCGCGCCGAGTCCACCACCAGGCGGGCTCCACCCGGGACCTCGCGGAACACCTCGCGGTCCCCGTGGCATATCAGGCATGCGTCACCCTCCTGCGCCGGGGCCGATCGCGCCGGCGCCCACGAGAGCACACCGGCGAGCACGATTGCCGTTTGAAGCACACGTCGCCTATCCCCCACCGTGCTCCGCTAACCTCCACCGCGTTCCGAGGATGGACCATTTGTCGGCACGTTAGCATCGCCCCGCCCTAGCCACGGGGCGTCCAAACGATTATGAAGGTTGGTTCATGAATCTCCAGGACGCCAGCCAGCCCATGTGCCTGGGCTTAAACGACTCTTCATGAGCTCTAGAACCAACGCCGAGGGCCGTGTTGGTTGATTGCGGCGGGGGAAACTCCTCACTGTGAACCGACCGGGTCTTCGTTCGCTCTGGCTCCTGGCCACCGCGGGTGCCGCCCTGGCGGCGCCTTCGGGCGCGCGCGCCCAGGCGGAAGCCTGCACCGGCTGCCATGGAGACCGCGCCATGGCCTCCTCGCTGGCCGCGGACTCCGCTGCCGGGGCGCGGTTATTCGTAGATCCCGCGGGGTTCCAGAGCTCGATCCACGGCCAGATGGGGTTCACCTGCACCATGTGCCACCAGAGTATCTCGGACTATCCGCACGAGCGGGTGACGCCGGTGGACTGCGGCGGCTGCCACGGCCCGGCCAAGGACGAGCTCGAGGGTAGCGTGCACGGCCGGGTACATCCCACCAGCGGAACGGTCCCGGCCACGTGCGCCGACTGCCACGGGAGCCATGACATCCGCCGCCCGGTCGATCCGCAGTCCGCCGTGTACCGGCTCACCCAGTTCCAGGCGTGCGCGAGCTGCCACAGCGATCCGGCGCGGATGGCCCGATTCGGACAGGGAGTCGTCGAGGCGGTGCCGACCTACATCGAGAGCGTGCACGGGCGGGCGCTCATCCACAAGGGCCTGTCGGTGGCCCCCGTGTGCACCGATTGTCACGGCCAGCCGGGCACCGGCGCGCATGAGGTCCAGATCGTCGCCAGCCCCGCATCCCCCATGAACCGGGCGCACGTGATCGAAACCTGCGGAAGGTGCCACCAGGGCATCGTGACGGCCTACCGCCAGGGCATCCACGGCCGGAAATTCACGGAAGGCAATACCGACGTCCCCACCTGCGTGGACTGCCACACCGAGCACGCCATCCAGTCCATCACCAGCCCGGGCTCGAGCGTGTACCCGTCGCGCGTTGCCGGGACCTGCCTGGCCTGCCACGAGCGGGAGGATCTCAACGCCCGGTACGGGCTGCCGTCCGCGCGCCGGCAGACGTACCTGGGATCGTTCCACGGGATCGCGATGGTGTCAGGCCAGCTCACGGCGGCCAACTGCGAGAGCTGCCATGGGTCCCACGACATCCGGCCGTCGTCGGATTCCACGTCGTCCGTCGCCCCCGCCAACCTGGTCGCCACCTGCGGGCGGTGCCACCCCGGCATCGGCGCGCGCGTGACCGAGGGGAAGATCCACGTCGCGTCGGTGCGGGAGGACATCAACCTGTTCGCCTACGGCGTGCAGTGGTTCTACTACCTGCTCATCGCCGGGATCATCCTCTTCGCCGCCGGCATGATCGCCTTGGATCAGTATCGGCATCGGGTGGTGGATCCCCGCCGCCGAGGGCACGGCCATGCCTGAGCACCGCACGCCGGAGACGCGCGGGCCCCAATGGGAACCCTATGCGGGCGACCTCGACCGCACGGTGGTCATCCGGCTGACCCTGGCCGAGCGGGTGCAGCACATCGTGCTGATGGTGAGCTTCACGGTGTTGATCGTGACCGGGGTCCCCCTGCTCTTCCCCGAGACGCCCCTGATCCAGGTGTTCGGCGGCATGTTTCCGGTGCGAACGTTCCTGCACCGCTTC
>DATECF010000315.1:0-3451 GCA_035287045.1 Gemmatimonadales bacterium
CTGGCCCCGCACCGCCGCCTACGCGCGGTACGTAGACGGCGAGCGGCCGACGGTCGTCTTCGTCTGGTCCGACCCCACGCTGCATCACCCTCATGGGTGAGCGGCGTGTGAGGTGATGAAGCCCGTGATGGCTTCACTGAAAGCAAAGTTCGGCGACAAAGTGACCTGGCACTATCATGAGTTCAACCAGCCGGAGTCCGCCCAGGTGAACCGGGACTTCGACATTCAAGCGCATCCCGAGATCTTCATCCTGGACCGCCGCGGCAATCTCGTGCGCAAGTTCCCCGGCGTCGTGCCCATGGCAGAGCTCGTCGCAGCGGTGCAGCCACTGGTGAAGCAGTAGGAGGCGAAAGCCGTGCGTGTTGTGCTCGGAGCTCTGATTGTAGGGCTGGCGGTCTTTGCGCTCGTGCTGCTGATCGGACCTTCGGGAGCAGAACCCGGCGCAAACGCCGCTTCCTCTAACCTCTTGCGGCGGGACCGGGGCGAAGGGGGCGTGGAGATCGAGGTACTCTACGTCACGCCGGAATACGCCCGCTCCAGCAACGATAAGGCGCTGCAGAAATACGAACCCGACCGCTACGCCGTGTTCGTGGTCGCCATGAACACGCACACGGTGGGCCTGATCGGCTACGATATGGTAAAGATCAGCGAACTGGTCGCCGGCGGGAAGCGGTACGCGCCGCTGCGCTGGCAGAGCACCAGCGATAACGCCCATCACCGGTCGGGCGTGCTGGTCTTCCCCAAGATCCAGCCGCCGTTTCCAGTGGAACTGCTGATCAAGACCGTCGCCGGGATTCCCGTGCGGAGATTTCAGTGGGCGCCGTGAGCGTGGCCGCAGTCGGCATCCTGCCGGGCGGCCGGCGGCCCTGGATCATCGGCCTGATCTCGGCCGCAGCCCTAGTGATCGCCTACAGCCTGATCATCGCCCTCTCCTCCCGGTCCTTCGCCCACCTGCTCGACCAGTGGCGCCTCGATGCGCTCTTCATTGTCCTGGTGGCCGCCGGGTTCGGCACACAGATGGGGCTCTACCAGCACGTCCGCCGGGTGATCCGCGGCGACGGCCGGGCCACGGCGATGGCTGCCGGAGGCACGGCCACATCCACGACCGCGATGGTGGCCTGCTGCCTGCACCACCTCTCCGACGTCGTGCCCTTCCTGGGACTGTCCGGCGCCGCCACCTTTCTGATCGAGTACAAGGTGCCGGTGATCCTGCTCAGCCTGGCCGCCAACGGCATCGGCATCGCCTTGATGGTACGGACCCTCAGACATGCCCGCAGGATGCAGGCACCCGCCTGCCACTGAGGAGGACGGGCAGGGTCCTCGGGGCCTGCGGGGACGGTGGCTGGGATGAGCCTGCGCCGGCGGATAATGCTCCTGGTGGCGATCGGTCTGATCGTCGCCACCGCCCCGCTGGGGGTCATGGGGATCGGCATGCTCCGCGCCGCCACCGACCGGATCCTCGGGGAGCGACTGGCGATGGTGCGGGTGACCGCCGGCCACCTGAACGAACGCCTCACCCAGGGCCTGCGCCAGCTTGACCAACTAAGCCGCCGGATCGCGCCGCTGTGGACTGCGGGTGACCTGGACGGTATGCGGCGCACCGTCGCCTCGGCCGCGCCCTCACTCGGGCTCTTTTCCAGTGAGATCTTCGTCGTCGATCGCGCGGGCCGGCTCGTCCTCCGCGAGCCTACGGTACACCCGCTTGGTTCACTCTCGCCGGGCGCGGTGGACGCGGTCAGACAGACACTACTGAGCGGGCGGCCAGGAATCAGCGGGCTCGCGCACGTGTCCGGCGGCGTCCCCGCCCTGGTCTTTGCGGTGCCGGTGGGCGATGAGAAGGGGGCGGTCGCCGGCGCGATCGGGGGCGTCATCCTCCTCCCGAGCCCCGCCCTACAGGTGTTCGTGGACGGGCTGGCCGTGGGCACGAGCGGGCATGCGGCGATCGTCAGCGACGACGGCATGGTCCTGGCGAGCACCGAGCCCGAGGAACTGTTCACCCGCGGCGAGCATCCTGAGTTCCTGTCCCGGCTGATCACCGAGCGGCGCGCCAGTGTTGATCTGGCTGAAGGGACCAGTCCAGGTGGACGGCCGGAGCGTCACGTCATGGCCTTTGCGCCGCTCACCGTGGCGCCGTGGGGTTTGACCGTGGGGCAGGATGAGGAGGAGACGTTCGGACCGATCCGCCGCCTGCGCGACGGCGTGATTCTCTTTGACCTGGCCGTCCTCGCCATCGCGCTCCTGTTCGCCTGGCTCGATACCGGGATGGTGGCCGCGCCCCTTCGCCTGCTCAAAGAGGCGGCGGAGCGGATCGCCGCGGGGGACCTGGGGCGGCAGATTGCGGTGCGGCGGAGCGATGAGATTGGCGCGCTGGCGACCAGCTTCGAAGCGATGCGGGTACAATTGCTGGCGTCTCTGGAGGAGATCCAGCGACGGGTCCGCGCCTCCCAGTCGCTCTATGAGATCGGCAAAGACGTGCTCAGCTTGCAGGATCGCGACGCGGTCCTCCGGTCGGTCGTGGGTCGGGCCGCTTCGCTCCTGGGTGCAGACGCGGTCGTCCTCTGCCTGGTCGATGAGTCCGGGAAGATGGCGCGGGTCAGCGCGCTGGCGGGCGCCGCGGATGCCGTGCGCTCGGGTCCGCACCCGTTTCCCCTCCGGGCGGCGGGCGCGGCACCGGCGTGCCTCGAGTGCTCCATCCTGGACGCGCGCTATCGCACGTCCCATCTGGCGGCGCCGTTGATGATCGGCGACCAGACCGTGGGGGCTCTCTGCGTCGGAACGCAGGCGGCACGCGTCTTCTCGGCCGAGGAACGGGAAGTACTCTCCGGGCTGGCCAACCTGTCCGCGATCGCCGTGGAGAACGCCCGCCTGCAAGAGCGCGTGCAGTCGCTGGCCGTCCTGGAGGAGCGGGAGCGGATCGCGCGAGAGATCCACGACAGCGTGGGTCAGGTGCTGGGTTACGTGAACACGAAGGCTCAGGCGGCGAAGGTGCTGCTTGACGCGGGGAGGACCACGGAGGCGCAGGCCCAACTGGCGCAGTTGGAACAGGCGGCGCGGGAGGTCTACGCTGACCTGCGGGAGGCGATCCTGGGCCTGCGCACGGAGACCGGCCCGGACCGGCGGTTGATTCCGGTGCTGCACGAGTACGTGCGCCGGTTCAGCGAACTGAGCGGAGTGCGCGCGGAGCTGGTGGCCGAAGGGGACCCGGCGCGTTATGTCTTCAGCCCAACGACGGAACTCCACCTGATGCGCATCATTCAAGAGGCCCTCACCAACGTACGGAAGCACGCGATGGCCGACCACGCGTGGGTGGGGCTTGTTGAGCGGGACGGCGTGCTGACGGTCAGCGTGCGAGACGACGGTCTGGGGTTTGATCCCGAACGGCTCCAATCCGGAGAATGGCCGCGGTTCGGGTTGCAGACGATGCGGGAGCGGGCGGAGGCGATCGGCGGGA
>DATECF010000316.1:0-26928 GCA_035287045.1 Gemmatimonadales bacterium
CGTGGTGCTTGGGCTCCAGAGAGTCCACGCTCACGGCGACGCCGGTGACACCGGCGTCCTTGAGCTCGGTGATCCGTTCGTCGGTCAGGAGGGTGCCGTTGGTGCCCACCACCACGGTCGCCCCGCGATCCGTGGCGAACCGGGCCAGGTCCGCGAGGTCGTCACGCAGCAGCGGCTCGCCGCCCGACAGGATGAACAACGGGGCCGGGTTCAGCGCCAGGATTTCGTCGGCGATCCGGCGGAATTCTTCGCCGGTCAGCTCAGAGGCGGCGCTCTCCTCCGGACCCGCGGAGATGTAGCAGTGGGCGCATTCCAGGTTGCAGCGGCGCGTGAGATTCCAGGCCACCACGTGGGGCACGTAACGGCCCGGCGCCTCCGGGGTGGCCGTGGCGCCGTCCAACCGCTGGGCGAGGGCTATTCCCACGCTAGTCGTCTCCCGCCTGGGGCGTGAGCAGCCGTTCCACCGCCGCCTTGGCCTCCTCGGGCGTCACGGTTTTGAAGTCCACCGGGCAGGCCGACATCTTGGTCTCGAGATCGCGTACCGGGCACCGCGTGATGCCGGCGGCTTTGGCCTCCTCGATGAACTTCCGCATCTCCGATGAGAGCTCTCCCGTCCCGCTTTGCGCGCCGGCACGAATCTGTTTGGCGCGCAATTCGGTGAACATGACCATCATCGTCTCGGCGTCGAACTCATCCGCTGCGATCATGGCCTGCTTATTGTCGTCCATCACCGGCGTCGTCACCCGCCAGATGGCGTGGTTGCGCGCGAAGCGCTCCACGGTGTTGCGCGCCAGCGGCCGGGCAATCAGGGGCACGTTGCGCAGGCGGTTCCAGGCCTCTTCGGTCCAGGTGATGGGGTCCTTCGCATTGCGCGGGCGCCGGCTCACGGCGCCGGTCACCGGACAGCGGACCTCGACCTCGGCATCGGGCTCGGCGTCGGCGTCATGCCCCTGCACTTTGGTAGCCTTGAGCTGCTCCTCCGCCTTCACCTCGGCTAAGGCAATCTCCTCCGCGGATCCGATGCCCATGATGAGCTGCATGTGGGTGGGCAGGAGCTTCCGGATGGCTTCGTCCAGCCGGGGATTGGTGACGATGTCCCCGCCCTGCTCCAGGACGAACTCCTCCACCGCGCGCCTGGCGATGCCCTGCGCGAACGGTGGCACCCGCAGGATCCTGACTTCAGCCTCCGGCGCCCAAGGGAGCCCGGCCACGCCGTCTTCTTCGATCCAGGGGATCTCTTCCGGCTTGACGCCGGTGGTGCCCACCAGCAGCAGGTTGTGCGGCGCCATCCGCACCACGTTTTCCGCCTGCGAGCCCAGCTCGGTGCCGTCTATGCGGTGGGCGCCGTGGCGGGCGAGCACCACCAGGGAGGGTTTAACCTCCTCGGCCCATTGCATGATCACCTGGAACGGCTTGCCCACCAGGATCTGGGTCTTGATGGGGACGTCCGGGAACTCCCTGGCCATCACCTCGGCACGCTTGAGGTTCGCCTGGCAGAGCTTCAAGAGCCCCTTGTCAATGATGTTGTTGTGCAGCTCTTCCTGCTCCTCGAACTTGAACACCTTCGACGCCTGCACCGAGAGCACGTCTTTGATGTTGTGGAACACCACGTGATGGTATTCCACATCGAACGCGCTGCACACGAACAGTGCGCCGTGGAACGCGCGCGCCAGCTCCAGCGCGGCGCGCATGCCTTTGTAGCAGTAGGACGACCCGTCCACGCACACCAGGAACCGCCCGCCTTCCAGCGGCTGGTCGTCGCGGGCGATGAGCACGTCTTTCTCGATCCCCCGCAACGCGCGGGCCACCACACCACCAAGCTGTGAGTACGGCTGGCGTCCCAGCCCGTGCGCGCCGATGGCGACCAAGTCGTATTGCCGGTTCGACGTGCCCACCAGCCGGGCGGCGCTGTCCTCGTCTTCCGCTACCAGCCGGCCGTTCTCGCCCACCAGCACGTCGCTCCGCACCTTGGCGCCGCCGTCGTATCCGGCGGAGCGGTTGGGATCGAACCCGATGAGCCCGGGGAGCCGGCCGGCGCCCCGGTTCACCTCGTTGACGATCTCTTCGTAGTTGATCCCCTCCAGCAGCTGGCGGGTGATGGGCACGCCGGCCTGCGCGCAGCGGTTGGCGAGCTGGTCTAAGAAGCTGTCCGCGATGAGCTGGAGGCCCTTCTCGATCAGCTTGTCGTGGATCTTGCGCTGCTTCTTGATCTCTTCGGGAGTCTGGAACTGCGCGGGGAGCCCGGTCTCGAGCTGGCGGAATCGGACGTCATGCAGGCGCGCGGCATAGACGTGGTTGCCGGTGATGCGGCCGCCGGACATGCGACACAGCTCGATGGCCCGATCCACGGCCCAATCCGAATGCTGTGAGTTGTCCACCGGCACGAACACTTCACGGTACAAGGCTTCGCCCTCCCTTGGGGGACGCACGCCAAACCGAACGGAACCGCATGGGGACGGGCCCTGGACCTCTGAGAGAGGGCCCCGACGGCCGAAAAACCGCGCCCAACTTGTGAGTCCCGGGGGAGTGTGTCAAGAGACAAAAATGAAGGCCGAAGCGACCATGCGGCCGCTCGTTACGGCACCAGTTGCCTCCCGGTCTCGTCCCACACCGTAAGGGCGTCCACCGGACAGGCGTCGCAGGCCTTCAACAGTCGTTCCCGGTCAGCCTGTTCGGGCTTTATGAAGACGGCGATGTCCTCGCCGTCGAGGCCAAAGGCCTCCGGCGCCTCGGTCACACACTCGCCAAACCCCACGCACAGGGCCCGGTCAATCCGCACCTTCAGGCCCCCCACCTGCCGCTCGGTGAAGTCGCTCACTTACATGCCCTCGAGCCCCAACTCGGCGCGAGCCCGGTCCATCACGTCGGGGGTGATCTCGGCGATCCGCCGCTCCACCGCGTAGTCGGTGTAGATCCGCTTCACCATGCCGCGGACGAACCCCGGCACGCGTTCGAGGCGGGCCTGGGCCTCGGAAGACCATTGGGGTTTCCCAGGGGAATCGCTGTCTGCTGTCCGCTGTCCGCTGTCCGTATGGGCACCTTGATCAACGAACGCCCCATCCTGGCCTACCATCTTGCTGCGCACGAATTCCAGAGGGGCCTGATCGAGCGTCCGGCCCCCGATCTTCACGCCGAGTGCCCCCACGAGCTGGGTCTCCATGGGATTGGCCAGGAGCGCGATGGCGTGGCCGCACTTGGGGCAGGCAAACCCCGCTGCGAACGTGCCATCGCCCGGCTCCTGGCGCTCGCTGAATACCATGGCCTCGTTGCAGCCAATACAGAGGAACTTCATGCCAGCACCTTCATGAAGGCGTCGCGCAGGCCGTCCCCGACCCCGTTCCCCTCCGGCGAGAACGGCACCCGCCCCAGCAAAGCCACCTTGAACTCTTCCGCCAGTTGGGCTCCGGCGTTCCCCGGAAACAGCGGCTGGGTGGCGGCACAGCCCTCGCACCGGTAGCCGCTCAGGTTCTCGATCACACCCAGCAGACGAATGCCGGCCTCGCGGGCCGCGCGCAGGGTGCGGCTCACGGACCGGCGGGATTCCTCGGACGGGATGGTCACCGCGACCGCACCGGTGAGGTTGGGAATCAGGCCGCCCAGCTCCACGGCGCCGTCGGCGCCGGGCGGGAGGTCAATGAAGAGCACATCCACCTCCCCCCACAGCACGTCGCTCAGGAATTCGCGCAGGGTTCCCACCTCGAGTGAGCCGCGCCAGACGAAACGTTCCTCGGCCGGCCCTCGCCATTCGAGGGGCCTTCCTTCGGCCAGCAGGAATTCCGTGGACATCACCTTGATGCCGTCCACTCCCACCGCCGGGCGGACGCCGTCGTCGAGCACGCTCAAGGGACCGCTGGCCCCAAGGAGACGGGCCACGGTGGGGCTCCGGAGATCGGCATCGAGCACCCCGACCCCGCTTCGGGTTTGCCCCGCCATGGCTCTGGCGAGCGCCGCCGTCAGAAAACTCTTTCCGACGCCGCCCTTGCCGCTCATCACCAGCACCACGCGACGCACCTTGGCCAGGCGCTCCGCCACACGGCGCCGCTGCTCGGCGATCTGGCTTCCCAGGCCGGAACGATCCGCGTCCGGAACGTCGAAATAGGTGCGGAAGCTCACAGGTCCCACCCGGCGCGCGCCAGCATCCAGAGGTTGATCATGACCACCAGCAGCGCGGTGCCGTAGAAGGCGGGCGACAGGCGGTGCTCCGCCGCCGGGAAGAACGTATTCCCGATGAGCACCGGGATCCGCAGCGCCGCGATGACCCACACCACCCGCGCGAACCAGGCGTTTTGCCACCGCCACAACCCCCAGAAGACCGCGGCCACGATCCCGGCGCCGGCGATCATCCAGAGCCCACCCGGGCCCCGTCCTTCCGGCAGCAACCCTCGGCGCCACATGGCGAACGTGGCGCCCTCGTACAACACGCCGACGTGGAGATACACCCACGCCGCCTGGCGGAATTTTTTCGCTCGAGCTTCAGGCCAATCAACCATGGCGTCGCTCCGACCGTCGATGCATCCGTTGACGCGTCCCCGGGGAATGGCGTACTGTCCGCATCCCATGACCACGCAACGTCCGCCGCTTCCCTTGATCTTCGGCTTTGCCGCGTTCCTGGTGGTGATCGCCGCGATCGTGGGCGCGTCCCTGGTCCGGCCCCAGAAGCTCGAGTTCGCGCCCACGCCGCCGGGTGCCTGGCCGTCCGGCGGGCCCGGGCCGGACACGGTCACGCTCGACACGCGGGACCCTTCGCGCTGGCAGTTCTACAGCGTCAAGCGCGGCGCCATCAGCCCGCCGGATACCGCCGACTGGGACCTGGCGTTTCGGCGCTACCATGCCATCACCTCCGGGTCCGCGGCCGACGCAGGTACAAACGCTTCCTTTGAAGGGGCGGCGGAGCCGGCGGCGTCCGTCTTCACGGAGACCGTGTTCGCGCGCGACACCGTCAATGCCGCCCTCTCCCGGTGGTACCGGTACGGGTTCGTAACCCATCTCCTCCGCCCCAACGGCCACATCTTCCTGGTGCAGACCCGCGGGGGGGCCCGCATCAAGCTGGAGTTCTTGAGCTACTACTGCCCCGGGGGTCAGCCGGGCTGTCTGACCTTTCGCTGGGCGACGCTGGAAAAGCGGTGAATGAGGGGCCGCGTCGCGACCTGCAATCTAGCACCGGAGTCGGGAACTCACTCGTGAGGGGGAAGGGGTGAGGGGGCCACCCCTTCCCCCTCACTCCTTACGCAGTTCGGGCCCGTCTTCATGAAGCGGGCCGGTCTCGCGGGAATCCCCCCGACTCATATATTGGGGGCCCAAGCTATCGCGATTCCTCCTTCCCCCCAAGGAGAGCCGTCCGATGGATTTCCAGCGCATCGTCCGTGAAGGATTTGTTTCGGGATTGGTCGGGGCCGTAGCGGTTTCGGTGTGGTTCTTCGTGGTGGACCTGGTCGCGGGCCGGGCGTTCTTCACACCGGCGATGCTGGGCGACGCGCTCTTCTGGGGCGTACGGGACCCCAGCCAGGTCCACGTCGCCTTCCCCACCGTGATCGGCTACACCATGGTCCACGTGCTGGCGTTCGTGCTGGTGGGCATGGTGGCGGCATTCCTCGCCTACGAGCTGGAGTTGTTCCCGCACGCGTTGTTCATCGTGGTGGTGTTCTTCGCGGTCTTCGAGTTCGGGTTCTACGTGGTGGTCGCGATCCTGGCAAGCCCGCTGCTGGGAGCCCTGGCCTGGTGGAACGTGGCCATCGGCAACACCATCGCCGCGGCGGGGATGGGCTATTACCTCTGGCGCCAGCATCCCAAGCTCCGGGAGGAGCTGCGGGCGCATCCGCTGGGCGAGCCCATGGATCAAGGGGTGGACGAGCCCGTCAGTTGAGTCGTCCGTCGCAGGAGCTCGCCGGCGGGTTTACGAGAGGTCCGGGGCAGCACCACGTCCGTCAGCAGCAGGTGGATGTCGCCGTCGAGCCTCCACTGAACCCGCCTTCACGGCCGCCCGGCCGCTGCTGGGGCGGGCACTTCGAATCCGCGTACGAGCAGAACACACAGCAGTGACCGGCACTGGGCTTGAGCAGGGCTCCGCACCCGTGGCACTGATAGAAGTGCACGCAGGCATCGGCCGGCATCCGCTCGCGTTCCCGGTGGCCGCAGTGCGGGCACGCGATGGTCGCTTCGAGCACCAGAGGCTCGGCGGTCACGGTGCCATTCCTCGGAGGCGCTGCCTCAGCGCGCCGCGCCGGATCGCAGGCCCAGGCCTCGCACCGGCTCGCGAACGACCACGCTTCCGTAGATCCCGCCGACGATCCCGCCGTAGACCAGGTGGCCCATCAGGCTGCCGGTGATCACGAGCAGGTCGCCACCGGAGAACACACCGCCGCCCATCATCGGCGTCACGACGAGCTGGGCCATCAAGAAGACGCCGACACCGAACACCGCGCCGCGCACCGGCGCCGGCCCGGGCAGACGGCCCGCGAACACCGCGGCATAGATCGCCGCCAGGACGACGCCGATCATGACGTGCATGCCCCATCCCGCAGCGGCGCCAATCCCGAGGAAGCTCCCCAGACTGCTCGTTGAGGTGTGTCCATCGTCACCGGGGAGAATCCCGGAGGGCCGGGATCGGTTCCCAGGCTCGCTTCCGGCCATCGTGAAGACGACGCGGTGCGAGGAACTTTTTCGGCCGGCCACGGATTGAGGCTCATGAACCCATGAGGCCCATGGCCGATCCCCAACCCGCCCCATTCGAGGACGAACTACTCGCCGCGCTCGAGGCGGTGCATCGCTTTGCCCTCAGCCTGGCGCGCGCGCGCGCGTCCCCGGGCCGTCGGAGGAGCTGGTGGGGCAGGTGCGCCGCCTGATCGCGTCGCACCAGCACGGCTGACCTTGTGGTCGGGTCGCGGAGCAGGCATCATGGATACCACCCTGGGGAGCGCACCATGAGAATCGCCACGCTTGCCTTGACCTTGCTCCTGACGCTCGGCGGCCTGCACCCGGCGCACGGCCAGAGCACGGCCACGCTTGGCCCCAAGGATGGGCCCACGGATCCGCCCACCGACCTGGAACGGGTCACGGTCGGAGATCCGGCACCCGACTTCACGCTCGAATCGCTCGACGGGCGCCGCGCGACCCTGTCGAGCTACCGGGATGCGAAGAATGTGGTGCTGGTATTCTACCGGGGACACTGGTGACCCTACTGCGCCCGTCAGCTCGGCGAGCTGAGAGCCCTCTTGAGTCCGGAGCAGCGCCGAACCACGGAACTCCTCGCGGTTTCCGTGGACCCGAAGGCTGACCTCCAGAAGATGGTGGACCGCATCTCCAAGGAGGACGGCAAGGCGCCCGACTACGTGTTTCTCTCCGACCCCGGGCACCGGGTCATCAACCGGTACGGGCTGCTCAATCCCAACGATCCACGTGGGATCCCGCATCCCACGACGTACGTGATTGACCGGCGAGGGGTGGTCCGGTGGAAGTTCACCGAGGTGAACTACCGGGTCCGGCCGACCAACGCCATGATTCTGGACGCGCTGAAGGCCATTCCGTGAGCCGCCGAGCCCGGTACGCGGCCGGCGGCGTCGCGGCGCTGGCGGTGGTGGCCGCCGTGCTCTGGCTCCCCAAGATCCGGGTTCCGGACCCGGTGGGCGTGGGGTTCCGGGCTCCCGAGTTTGCGGCCAGCAGGCTGGACGACCCGACGCACGTAGTACGACTCAGCGATTATCGGGGCTCCGTCGTTCTGCTCAACGTCTGGGCCACGTGGTGCGACCCCTGTCGCCGAGAGATGCCCAGCATTGAGAAGCTCTACCGGGAGCTGGGGCCCAAGGGATTCCGGGTGGTGGCGGTGAGCATTGATGACGGGGGTGCGGAAGCCGACATTCGCGACTTCGCCCGGGAGTACCGGCTCACGTTCGACATCCTCCACGATCCCACGGGCGGCATCCAGCGGACGTACCAGCTCATCGGCGTGCCGGAGTCCTTCCTGATCGACAAGGACGGCGTGGTCCGGAAGAAGACCTTCGAGACCGATTGGTACAGCCCAGAAAACCGGGACCTCGTGACCCGGCTCCTGAACAACTAAGACCCGTTTGGCGTTCATCCGATACCTCCCCGAGGACGAGATCCCGCCGGACGATCGGGTTCCGGACCAGGACAACATCGTCCGCATCCACGGGGTGCATTCCCGGACGATGCGGCAGCACTTCGATCTGTACGCCGAGCTGATGCGGGGCCCCGGTCCCCTCTCCCGGGCGCAGCGCGAGATGATCGCGGTGGTGGTCTCGTCCGCCAACCGGTGCCGGTACTGAATCGAGCACCACGGAGCGGGTCTCCGTCAGCAGCTGCAGCTGGCCGGACGCTCAGCCTCGGCGGCGCGGGAATACGTGGCGACGCTGGTGCGGGACTTTCGCGCGCTCGATCTCAGCCCGGCGGACCGGGCGATGCTGGAGTACGCGGTGCGGCTGACCGAGCGTCCCGACGGCATCGGCGCGGCGGATGTCGAGACGTTGCGCGCGGCCGGGTTTGACGATCGCGCCATTCACGACATCTGCGCCATCACCGGTTACTACGCCTTCGTGAACCGGATTGCCGACGGACTGGGCGTCGAGTTGGAGCCCAGGTTCGGGTAGAAGGCACTCTCCCCAAGCGGTGCCCACCGCGACCTGGTCACTGTCCCTCTTCCCTAGCTCGATCCACCCCCCAGGATCCCCAGCCCCTTCACCCGGAGCATGGCGTTGAAGTCCGCCACGTCCCGGCTCATGAGCGCATCCAGGGCCTCCACCTGCTCGCGCACCTCACGGTGGAGGATTCCCTGGACCTCCACCTGCTGGTCCGTGGGGCGGAAATCCGCGCCCGAGAGGCCGCCGGCCAGGTAGCCCAGCTTCCCCATCAGCTTGGATTCAAACCGGACCCCGTCCTGCCCCTGACCGGTGAGGCGGAGATCCACCAGCTCCGTCTCCACCGTCACCAGCTTGGTCTCCAGCGCCGCGGCTGCCGTCTTCACTTCTTCGTCCGACGTGAAGCGGGCCAGGGTCCGGAGCTGGATCTTCAGGGCCTCGATGCGATGCACCGCCGCCGCCGCTGTTTCCAGGTCGGCCTTGATGGCGTAGAGCAACTGGTTCTGCTCGACGATGTCGGCCGGCGTGCCGGCCGAGTTGGGGTCCTTTCGAACCTCCAGCGACCGGGTGTGCTCCACCCCGTCCACCGTGAGCTTCACGGTGTAGGTGCCGGGAGCCTGCAGGATGGAAAGGCGCGAAGCGCCCTGGGCGGGCCGGCCGTCGGGCCCCACCTGGATGTGCGCCGCATACATGGGGGAGGTCAGGAGGCGCGTCTGAGTGCTGGGCTCATCCTCCAGGTCCCAATAGACGCGATTCACCCCGGCCCGGTTGGTCCCCTGCAGTGTGCGGACCAGCGTACCGGCGGCATCCTGGATGGCGACGGTGGGAGCCTGTGCCGCGGGAGCCTTGAGCCAGTAGTTGATGGACGCCCCGTACGGGGGATTCTCCCCAGTGGTGGGGTCGTCGTACGTGGTTGAGGGCCGAGTGATCTCCCGGAACCGGTACGCCGCCCGGGGCTCGAAGAGGTGGGACGCCGACGCCATCACCTCCGGTGTCATCTGCTGGATGGGCGTGAGGTCGTCCAGGATGAAAAAGCCTCTGCCGTAGGTGGAGATCACCAGGTCGTTGAAGTGCTGCTGGATCACGATCCCCGAGACGGGAGCGTGCGGGAGGTCGTTCTGGAGGGGCTGCCAGTGGTCGCCGTCGTCAAAGGAGACGTAGATGGCGTTCTCAGTTCCCAGATAGAGGAGCCCGCGCCGGACCGGGTCCTCGGCGATGACCTTGGTGTAGCTCAGCATGCTCGGCGCGATCCCGGCGGTGATCTTCTGCCAGGTGCGCCCGTAGTCCCGGGTCCGGTAGACGTACGGATCTCTCACGTTCATCTGGTGGCCGTCAATCGCCACGTACGCCGTGCCGGGGTTGTAGCGCGACGGCGCGATGCTGCGAACCGAGAGCCACGCGGGCAGCCCGGTCAGGTTCCGGGTGACGTTGGTCCAGGTGGCCCCGCCGTCCCGCGTCACGTGGAGGAGCCCGTCGTTGGTGCCGGCCCAGATCAGGCCCTTCTCTACCGGAGACTCGGCGATCCCGTAGACCACGCCGGCGTATTCCACGCCGATGTTGTCACCGGTCAAGCCGCCGGAGGGTCCCATGCGGCTCCGGTCGTTCAGTGTGAGGTCGGGGCTGATGACCTCCCAGCTCTGGCCCCCGTTGGTGGTGCGGTGCACGTGCTGGCTGCCCACGTACACGGTGTTGTGGTCGTGCGGGGAGATGTGGAGCGGCGCGTCCCACACGAAGCGGTACCGCACGCCCGCCGCGGCGCCGCGGCTCTGGTGGGGCCAGACCTCCACGCTCCGGAACTGGCGCCGGTTCTCCTCGTAGCGGACCACGATCCCGCCGACCATCCCCGATCCTGAAGCCGTGGACCAGACGATGTTGGGATCGGTGGGATCGGGCGTGGCCCATCCGCTCTCCCCACCCCCCACATGGTGCCACATCCCGCGGACAATGCCCCGGCCTCCCAGGCGGCTGTTGCTGGGCCCCCGGTAGGTGGGCTCGTCCTGCTTGTTTCCCAGGACGTTGTAGGGGATCTCGGTGTCCACGGTGACGTGGTAGATCTGGGCGTTGGTGAGGCGCTGCCGGAACCAGGTCTTCCCCCGGTTGATGGTGATGGAGAGTCCCTGGTCGTGGACCACGATCTGCCGATCGGCGTTGGTGGGATCGATCCAGATGTCGTGGTGGTCGCCTCCCGGGGCCTCGGGCCGGGGCACAGTGGTCAGCGTGAGCCCCCCGTCAATGGAACGGGCGTAGGAGGCGGTCAGGAAATAGGCCTCGTCGGGATCGTCGGGGGCCACCGCCATGCGGGAGTAGTAGTGGGGGCGTCCCATGGCGTTCCGGTCACGGTTCACCATGGTCCAGCGGCGCCCGCCGTCCTCGGAGCGCCAGATCTGGCCGTCCTGAGTGGGCCGTCCTTCCCAGGGGATCCCGTCACCGGTCTCGAACAAGGCGTACACGCGCTGCGGATTAGAAGGCGCGATGGCCACGGCCACCTTCCCCACCGGCGGCCGAGGAAGGCCGTTCCCCTCGAGCCGAGTCCAGGTGGTACCGCCATCCCGGGAGACGTGGAGTCCGCCACCGGGTCCGCCGCTGGTCCGGCCCCAGGTATGGATTTCCAGCTGCCAGGTTCCGGCGAAGAGGATCCGCGGGTTCGAGGGATCCATGGCCAGGTCCGAGCATCCGGTGTTTTCGTCCACGAAGAGGACTTTGGTCCACGTCGCTCCACCGTCTGTGGTTCGGAACACGCCGCGGTCGGGCTGGGGCCCGTAGGCGTGGCCCAAGGCACAGACGAAGACGATGTTCGGGTTGGTGGGGTGGATAACGACGCGCGGGATCCGTCCGGTCTGTTCCAATCCCATGAGGGTCCAGCTCTCGCCCGCGTCGGTGGATTGGTACACGCCCTGTCCCACCGAGATGTGGCTTCGGATTTTCCCTTCGCCGGTCCCGGCCCAGACGATGTTGGGATCGCTGGCCGCCACGGCCAGGGCGCCAATGGATTGCACCGGCTGGGCATCGAAGAGCGGCCGCCAGTTTACGCCGCCGTCTGTGGTTTTATAGATCCCGCCCGAGGCCGCTCCCACGTAGTAGGTGTGGGGATCGCCGGCGATACCGGCGGCGGCGCTGAAGCGGTTCCCCTCAGGGCCAATGAAGCGCCAGTGGAGCGCGCCGTATTGCTCGGGTGCGGGCCGGGCCGCCGCCTGGGATTGAGCAGCCGCGGGAGCCGGCTTGGCCACGGCGGCGATGATGAGGACAACGGTAAGCGATAGGTGACGCAGGGCGGGCATGTAAACCTCCCCGGGTTGATGCCGGGCGGATGGAAACCGCGTGAGGAGTTACGGGAAGCAACCGTGGACGTCAACCCTGGTGACTTGGCTCGATCGTTGTTGTTTCAAGGTTGACGGCGCCGGCGCAGATTGCATCTATGGAAGCTCGGCGTAACCTTTCCGGAACCATGCCTGAATCGCTCATGACCGCGGACGACCTGTTGCGTCTGCCGTTGCCGGGGAAGCAGACGGAGCTGATCCGCGGAACGTTAATCGTGCGCGAGCCACCGGGGACCTGGCACGGCGCGCTCGCGGCCCGATTGTCCGCGCGTCTGACCGTGTTCGGTGAACAGGGGGGATTGGGCATGGTGTTCAGCCAGGACACCGGGTTCAAGATCGCCTCTCAGCCGGACACGGTGCGGGCGCCCGATGTGGCGTTCATCAAGGAGGACCGGCTGCACGGCATTCCGGATCGGGGCTACGCGGAGCTGGCGCCGGACCTGGTGGCCGAGATCGTGTCACCGAACGACCGCCCGGGCGAGGTATTGGCCAAGGTGGCCGACTGGCTCCAGGCCGGCACGACTCTGGTATGGGTGATTGATCCCGCGCGGCGGATTGCGCGCGTGTACCGTTCCGACGGCAGCGAGTCGGTTCTGTCGGAAGGGGACGCCCTGGACGGCGAAGACCTCCTCCCGGGATTCGCCTGTCGGCTGGACGAGCTGTTGAGACGCCAGGGCGAAGGTTAATCCTTAAGAATCCTCGTCTGGCGTGCCGCCACCCCCCGCTCGAGGCTACGAAGCGGCGCTCAAGGCGGCGAAGGTCACGTACGAGCGCCATCTCTATCCCGGCACTCAGCACGGCTTCCACAACGACACGACGCCGCGCTACGACGAGGCGGCGGCCAAGCTGGCCTGGGGGCGGACCATCGCGTTCCTCAACAAGTACGTCCGCTAGGGCTACCTCCGCCAAGCGGCCGGGCTCCGTTTCCGGAAGCCGGATTCGCGATGCCAGGGCGGCTTGTCCGTAACTCCTTGCCCCAACAGCAGTTCGGCGACACCGCCGCGGGCTGACCGCAACTCTGAAACCCGGCGTTGGGCCCCAACGTATGGGAATCCCATAGGACGGAACAGGGGGAGGACACTTTTCCCAATCCTCCGTCCCGGGAGCCGCGCATGAGATCCGCGGGTACGCCATAGGACCTGGACATGCCGGAAAAGCTCGACGTGAAGCAGGGCACCCTCGCCCTCATGATTCTCAAGACCCTCGAGGTCCTGGGGCCCTTGCACGGCTACGGCATCGCCCGCCGTATCGAGGAGACCAGCAAGCACCGCCTCAGGCTCAACTACGGCACGCTCTACCCCGCCCTCCTCAAGCTCGAGCAGGAGGGGTTCGTGAAGGCGGCGTGGCGCCAGTCCGAGAATAACCGCCGCGCCAAGTACTACTCGCTCACTACGGCGGGCCGGAAGCAGCTGGCGCGGGAAGCGCGTGAATGGCACCAGACCGCCGATCTGATCGCCGCCTTTCTCGCGCCACGACGGGAGGCTCCATGAGACACCTTCGCGCCGCGCTGGCGCACATCGCCGGCGTCTTCACCAGCCATCGCGCCGACGGCGATCTCCGCGAGGAGCTGCAGGCCCATCTCGACATGGCGACGGCGGAGAACATCCGGCGGGGCATGCCTCCGGACGAGGCGCGCCGCCAGGCGATGCTGGCGTCCGGAGGTCTTACCCAGGCCGTCGAGGCGGTGCGCGATCAGCGCGGACTGCCGTGGATCGAGAGCGTGGCGGCCGACATCCGGTACGCCCTGCGCGCCTTGCGCCACAGCCCCGCGTTCGCCGCGGTGGTCGTGATCACCCTGGCGCTCGGCATCGGCGCCAACACCGCGATCTTCAGCGTGGTCCGCGGCGTGCTGCTCAAGCCCCTGCCCCACCGTGACGGCGATCGCCTGGTCTACTTGCGACACTCCATGGACGGACCCGGGGGAGCGAACATCCTTTTCTCCGTCCCGGAGGTGCGCGATTTCCGCCAGGGTGCGCCATCACTCGCCGGCATCGCGGAATACTCTCCGTGGACCCTGGTGTTCCAGGGTCAGGACGGGGCCGTACGCATTAACGCCGGCCTGGTCACCGGCAACTACTTCGAGGTCATGGGCCTCTCACCGGTGCTTGGCCGGCTGACGGAGCCGGGCGACGACGGACCCGGCGTTTCACCGGTGCTGGTGCTCACCCACGAGGGCTGGATGAAGCGCTTCGGCGGTGACTCCAGCATCGTCGGCAAGCAGGTGACGCTGGAGAAGCAGTCCGTGACGGTCATCGGCGTGCTGCAACCCGCGCCGTTCTTTCCCAACCGGGTTGAGGCGCTGCTCAACATGGTGATCAGCGAGCATCACCTGAGTGCGTTCATGGTGGAGGGCCGTACCCATCGGATGACGGAAATGGTGGCCCGGCTCGCCCCCGGCGCCAGTTTGGAGCAGGCCCGAAGCCAGGTGGCCGCGGTCAGCGCCAGGATTCAGCGGGAGTTCACGGACGCCTACGATCCGGGTTCCCATCATCGCATCGCCGTCATTCCCTTTCGCGAGGTCATCGGCGAACGCGCCCGGCTGACGCTGTGGCTGCTCATGGGCGCCGCCGCATTCGTCTTGATCATTGCGGCCGCCAACGTGGCCAACCTGACGCTCATGCGCGGCGCGCGTCGGGAGCACGAGATCGTGGTGCGCGCCGCCCTCGGCGCCGGCGTGGGGCGGCTGCGGCGGCTGCTGCTGGTCGAGAATCTGGTGCTGGCCATCACCGGCGCCATCCTCGGCGTCGTCATCGCGGGCGGCGGCGTCAGGCTGCTCACGGCGCTCGTCGCGCGGTACTCGCCACGCGCCGACGAGATCCGTCTGGACGGCGTGGTCTTCGGCTTTACGCTCGCGCTGTCGGTCATGGTCGCTCTCCTGCTGTCGTTCCTCGCCTCGCTGCCACGGGAAGGCAGTCTCGCATCCAGCATCCTGGCGGGCGCGCACCGGATCAGCGGCAACTTGGGCAAGCAGCGCCTGCAGCGCGCGCTGGTCGTGGTGCAGATCGCGGTGACGGTGGTGCTGCTCGCGGGCGCCGGACTGCTCACGCGCACGATGATCCGGCTCTCGGATGTGGACACCGGCCTCAGAACCGAGGAAGTGCTCACGATGCAGGTGCCGCTCCTGACCCCGACGGAGATGCTCTTCAATCCCGCCGCCGACGCCGCGGCCAAGGAGCGCTACGATCGCATGCGCGACGAGATGGCGGCGCTTCCGGGTGTCGTGGACGTGGGCATCGGCTCTCCCCTGCCACTCCGTAGCTCGGGGGTCCGATTAGAGGTGAAGGCGGAAGGCAAGGCCCTCGCCGTCGGCGAGGCGGCGCCGCGCGCCGAGCTGCGCACCGCCAACCCGGATTTCTTCCGCGCGTCGGGGATACCGCTGCTGAGGGGCCGCCCGTTCTCCACCACGGATCGGCAGGGCTCTGGCAACGTCGTGATCATCAACCAGACGCTCGCCGACCGGCTGTTCCCCGGCGAGGACCCGGTGGGGAAGCGGATCGCGTGGACCGGCGACGTGTTGCGGTTTACACCCATCAGCGGCGATTGGCGCACCGTCGTGGGCGTCGCCGGCAATACCCGGGATGGTGGCCTGGACGCCGAGCCGCGACCGGTGGTGTTTATGCCCTTCGCGCAGATGCTGGCGATTGGCGGGGGGCTGGTGATCCGCGCCGACAGCAACGTTGCCGCGCTGGTGCCCGCGGCGACCAGCATCGTCCGGCGCATCGCACCCACGGCGCCCCTCGAGAACGTGATGACGGTGGCTGAGATCAAGGATCAGAGTGTCTCGCCCCGCCGGGTGAATGCCGCGCTCATTTCGTCGTTCGGCATCCTGGCGGTGATCATCGCGGCGGTGGGGATCGCCGGGGTCCTGGCCTTCTCGGTGAGTGCCCGGACCAACGAGATCCGCATCCGCATGAGCCTGGGCGCCGACAGCGGCCGGGTGCTGCGGATGATCCTGGGTGAAGGAGGCGTGTTGCTGGCGATCGGCCTGGGGCTGGGCGTGGGCGGCGCCTTTTTCGCGACCCGCGTCATTCACGGGCTGCTCTTCGGTGTGGCACCGCACGATCCGGTCACCTTCATCGGCGTGGCGGTGACGATGGCGGCTGTCGGGATCGTCGCCTGCTGGATTCCGGCGCTGCGCGCGGCACGGATCGATCCCGCGATCACCATGCGTTCGTAAACCACAGTCTGGGGCATGATCGCGAGTGCACGCTAAGGCCATTTTCCATCCGGCGTAGCATCGAATCGTTGCGGATAGTGCCCAGACAGCGCAGGATGCAACCGTGACCGTCACGCCGCGGCGACGAGCAACCCTTGTCCTCACGCCTTCCGGCGGGCGGCCGGTGACCGAACGGAGGGATGCTGCACCCTCCTTGCGACGGCCGCGGAGCGTGGGACGAACAGCACGGCGACGCGGCATCCGAGCGCTGCGCCGATCCGGTAGAGCATCGCCAGCGAGTGCCCTTCGTAGTCTGCATCTTCGAGCCGGGCGATGACCGGCTGCTGTGTCCCGAGCAGCTCCGCCAGCTGCTTCTGGGTGAGGCCGTTGGCCGTGCGAAGCTCGTAGATCTGCCGCGCCACGGCGGCGTTGCTCCGCTCCTCCGCCAGCATCTCCCGCAGTGCCGCATCGTCGCCAATCAGCGACTCCAGCATCCCGAGTGCATCAGCGCCACGCGACACCCTCTTGGTCTTACGAGTGCTCATACCGGCTCCTCGCGGCTCGCGCGCGCTTTATGGCCACGGGCCGCGGAACGTGTGACCATCGGGATCGCGGGCAAACCCACGCCTGCGCACCACGGCGAGATCGATGTCGGCCTCCGGCACGACGCCCTCTTTCGCCATGGCGTGGAGCAGCACCGCCACCACGCGTCCGTGCATCGAATAGAGGATGCGATAGTGGACGTGGCCGAGCCGTGCGCGCAGCTCATGAATGCCATCCCGTAGTGTGTCGGCCTCGGGCCGACGTAGCTCGTGGCCCAGCTCGCGGAGCCTTTCAAGCCTGACCACGCACTTGGCGAACGCTCGGGGCTCAGCCCGCCGCAATTCCGCCAGCCACAAGCCGACCGGGGCGCTGCCGTCGTCATCCTGAAAGAACACAACGGTTGTGGGCGGCACGCCGGCCCTCCTCAGGGTATAACAATATTGTTATGGCGTCAAGCGACGGCGTGGTGTGCAATCGGAGGAGCCAACGATTGTTCAGGGTGGTCAACGCTGTACCTCCGCGATTGCGCGCTGCGGGGACGGAAACTCGGGCTGGGTTACGGGCCCTCAACGACCGTTTCGGACCTTCCGACGATCGTTTCCACACTGAGGCCGGATTCAGCGGGGGCAAAGAACTGGTCGATCTCATCAATGCTCTCGTACGAAAGGAACCTCACCTTTCTATCCAAGCCCAGCCGCCTGAAGGTCGGCCGTCGAAGCTGCTCCCTCACGCGGTTCTTACGATCGGCCGGCGCTACCACGAACATCGGATACAGGGTATTGGGGGCGAGGATGTTCAGATCGGCGAATCTGAGCAACCCTGAATAGATCGATGTCGAGTTCTCGATCTCATACGCCGCCCCGATCCGGAACTCCTGTTTCCATACCACGTCGATGTTGGCGACATACGAGTGAGGCAGGTCAATACCCGCTGCGAATTCCGGATCGAACGAATCGAACTGAAAATGCCTTCGGAGCTTGGCTTGATCACCCGCAGGCACCCACACTCGCTCCCCTGCCTTGATCCCCAGACGGGCCAGCTTCCACTGCATTCTCACATGATCAGACACGAGCTCGGCCTGCAGTACCTCATCAATCTGGTCGGGATGGAGCTCCACAAGCTCCCCTGGTTCGCCAGCCCCTTTCTGCGTAGGAGCGGGGACGGCTCCCTTTTCTGCGATCGGTTGCCCTTTCTGTAGTCGTTCAAGGATCGAGTAGAGATCGTCGTACCGCTTGTAGAACTCTTCCAGCTTCTCGGTGGCCACGCTGGTGAAGCCACGCAGCCGGTAGGTAGGTGCATACCCAAACAGCCGGCAGAACTCCGTGAACCGCAGATCGAGTTCGCGAGGGTTGGCGATGAAGTAGATCAGCTCCCAGGTCGTCGATTCGTGCTCCGACAGAGGCTTCCACAGTTCCTGCGAAAGCGAACGGCTCTCGGCCTTTCCCGCGATCTTCCCGATCAGCCTGATACGCTCCCCTTCCACAATGAGAATGTCATCCCCGGGAGACATTCGCTCGAAGTTGCTTCGATTCCTGGGACCAGCCTCTGAGCCCCACACGGCGATGGGGTTTGATCCGAACAGCCCGATCAGTCGCGCCCCGAGGTTGGGGGCGACGAATCGGCTCAGGCGTTCCGGCGAAACCCGGTTCACGATGGTGTCCTGATAGTGGACCATCGCCTGGCGGTTTCCAGGGGGCATGTAGAGGAGGAAGACGTTGCTCACTCAGGCCTCGTCGACTCCGTCGATGCAAACCCAATAGGAACACGGGTAGGGGCCGAAGCTAAGATGCCGCACGTCCGGCCTCGGGACAACCTTGCGCTTCGTGGAGAGTCGAGCACCTTGAGCAGTATCCCGTAGACGGCCAAGAACGACCTCACCATGACACCTCTGCTACTCCTGTCTGAGGAGCGCATCGCGACCGAAGTGCGGCAGGCCGAGGAACAGGCGGCGTTCGCCGCGGCCTGGTAACGGCAGGTACGGCGCTTCACGGCGCGCTGTGTCACCGTGTACGCGACCGGCGTGCTCCTGGCCTTCGCCAGCATGAGCCTCACGGGAGACGCCGCCCATATGGCGCTGTGGAGCGGCGTGCTGCTGGCGGAAGGCGCGATCTTGGCCTTCCTACTGACCGTCTGGGCGCAACACCTCGAGTAGCGGGCCGCCCAATCTTGCGCCGGCCCGCATGACGGCCGCAGCTTAACACGTACCTCTCCCAAGTCTTGGAGGATTGCACCCATGGAACACAAGACCGCGCACGATTTTGATCAGGAGCTGCTCATCCTGTTTGACGCCTACGTCCACGGTGTGCTCGACCGCCGCGGGTTTCTCGACCAGGCTGCCAAGTATGCCGTGGGTGGCGTGACGGCCGCCATGCTGCTCGACCAGTTGAGCCCCAGGTTCGCCGAGGCCCAGGTGGTGAAGACCGACGACCAGCGGATCGCACCCGAGTACCTCGAGTACGATTCGCCCAACGGCAACGGCCGGATGCGGGGGTACTTCGTGGCCCCCGCTGCGGCTACGGCCAAGCTGCCGGGCATTCTGGTCATCCACGAGAACCGCGGGCTCAATCCGCACATCGAGGACGTCGCTCGGCGCTTCGCCCTGGAGAACTTCGTGGCCTTCGCGCCCGACGCGCTCTTCCCGCTGGGCGGCTACCCGGGCACCGAAGACCAGGCGCGCGAGCTGTTTCCCAAGCTCGACCAGGCGAAGACCCGCGAAGACTTCGTCGCCGGGGCCGCGTTTCTGAAGGCGCGTCCCGAGTGCACCGGCAAGATCGGCGCCGTGGGGTTCTGCTACGGGGGCGGCATGGTGAACTACCTGGCCACGCGCTTAGGAAACGACCTGTCCGCCGGCGTGCCCTTCTACGGCTCATCCCCGAACACCGAAGACGTGGCGAAGATCCGGTCTCCCCTGATGGTGCAGTCGGCCGAGGTGGACCAACGCATCAACGCGAGCTGGCCGGCGTTCGAAGCGGCGCTCAAGGCGGCAAACGTGACCTACGAGCGCCATCTCTATCCCGGCACGCAGCACGGCTTCCACAACGACACGACGCCGCGCTACGACGAGGCGGCGGCCAGGCTGGCCTGGGAGCGGACCATCACGTTCCTGAACAAGTACGTCCGCTAACGCTCCTGCCGCCGGGGCGGCGCTGCCGGTCATCGACCTCACGGAGCTGAGCCGCCGCTTCGGGAACAAGACGGCCCTGGCCTCCGTGAGCCTGTCCCTGCCCCGCGGCGGGGTTTACGGCCTCGTGGGCCCCAACGGCGCGGGCAAGACCACGCTCATCCGGCACATCCTAGGATTGCTCCGCGCGGAAAGCGGGTCGGTGCGCATCTTCGGGCTCGATCCCGTGGCCGACCCGGTCGCCGTCCTGTCGCGCATCGGCTATCTCTCCGAGGAAAACGACCTTCCCGGCTGGATGCGGGTGGACGAGCTGATTCGGTACTCGCGCGCGTTCTATCCCCGGTGGGACGACTCCTACGCGGAGGAGCTGCGGCAGGCGTTCGCGCTCGAGCCCGCCCATAGAATCAAGGACCTGTCCAGGGGACAGAAGGCCCGCCTGGGACTGCTCCTGGCGCTGGCCCATCGGCCCGAGCTCCTGGTGCTGGATGAGCCTTCCTCCGGCCTCGACCCCATCGTTCGCCGCGACATCCTGGGGGCCGTCATTCGCACCATCGCCCATGAAGGCCGCACGGTGCTGTTCTCGTCGCACCTGCTGGACGAAGTCGAGGAGGTCGCCGATCACGTCACCTTGATCAGCCAGGGCGGAATCGTGCTGAGCGGGCCCCTGGACGACATCAGGCAGTCGCACCGGATCGAAGGGCGGGTCCCAACTCTGAATGAGATCTTCGTGACCCGCGTGGGGACCGCCGCGACGCCGGCGTGAGCCGCAACTCCGTGCGCTCGCCGACCTCGCCCGCCGCCGCCATCGGCTGGGAGTTCCGGCAACGGCATCGCTGGGGACTGATCGCCCTGACCGGCTACGTAATCATCCTCGCGACGATCAAGCTCGTCTTGCCCGCGCGGGGGCAGGTCGTCACCCTCGATGACGCGGCAAGTTTCGCGTTCTTTGTCGTCGTGCCGCTTGCATCGACGTGCATGTACTTGCTGGCGGTGTTCACCTACGGCCTGACCGGTGACCTGGCCGCGCGGCACTCGATGTATCCCGCCCGGATGTTCACCCTGCCGGTGTCCACCACCGCGCTCGCGGGATGGCCCATGTTATACGGTTCCCTCGCCATGGCGGCTCTCTGGCTGGTAATCCGGTTGTTGGTGGTATGGCCGTCGGGATTCGACATCCCATGGCTCTGGCCGGCGCTGCTGGCGGCGGCGATGCTCTCCTGGACCCAGGCCCTGACATGGATGCCCTACGGCCTGCCCGGACTGCGGGTGATCGTGACCGTGCTCTGGCTCGCTGTGATCGACACCATCGTGCTCCTGGCGCTGCACTTCAAGGCCCGCGAAACGGTGATGCTGGCCATCCTGGCGCCCCAGATGCCGCTCGCCTACTTCGCCGCCCGGCTCGCCGTCGCACGCGCCCGCCAAGGCGTAGTGCCCGACTGGCGCGGCGCGTTTGCCTGGCTGGGACGAATCGCGGACCGGCCGGCCGGCCGCCGGCCGCGCCGGTTGGCCTCGCCCGCGCGCGCTCAAGCCTGGTTCGAATGGCGGCAACATGGCCGGTCGCTCCCGGCGTTGGTGGGCATGCTCCTGCTGTTCGAGCTGGCGCTGTTGTTCGCCGCCGGCAATGCACCGGCATTGGTCTTCACCCTTCTGCTCGGCGTGCTGCTCACGCCGCCGTTCATGGCCGCGTTCGTCGCGGCGACCGTGCGCACGTCGAGCGCCAATCCAACGGATTCCTATGGCATGACGCCGTTTGTCGCGACCCGGCCGCTGACCGGTTCGGCACTCATCGCCGCCAAGCTGACCATGGCGATGTGGAGCACGCTGGCCGCGTGGCTCCTGGTGCTCATGGCGATCCCGGTGGCGCTGGTCCTGTCCGATACGTGGCCGGTGGTGATGGACCGGGCACGCGGGGCGATCGACTTCATGGGCGCGCCACGCACGATGGTGCTGCTGCTGTTGATCCTGTTGGGATGCATGGCCTCGACGTGGAAGCAGCTGGTGCAGACCTTGTACATCGGCCTCACCGGGCGCGACTGGATCGTGAAGGCGAGCGTGTTCCTGACGCTCGCGTTCCTTTCCGTGCTGGGGCCGGTCGCCGACTGGATCTACAGCAACAACCGGGTGCAGGACGCGCTCTGGGACGCGATTCCCGGGATGCTCGCTGTGCTCGTGGGTGTGAAAATGGGCGCGGCCGGCTGGGTCGCCGTCCGCCTCTACCACAGCCGGCTGCTCGGCGACCGTACGCTGGTCGGCGGGGCGGCCCTCTGGTGTGTCGCCGTGCTGGCGCTCTACGGTGTGCTCGCGTGGTTTTTGTCCACGCCGTTCTTCCCGCGCTACCTGCTGGTGCTGGTCGCGATCCTGGCGATTCCCCTGGCGCGGTTGTCCGCCGCGCCGCTGGTACTCGCGTGGAATCGGCATCGGTGACCGCCACGACCAGCCGGAGCTGGGTCCTCGGCGCCGTGCTGGCGCTCATCGGGCTCCCGGTCGTGTTGGCCGTGACCGAGGCGGCATTGTTCCACGTCCGGAATCGGAGCAACGGAACCATCGTGTCGTCGGGGCAGAAGCGGGAGTACTTGCTGTATGTCCCACGGAGCTACGACCGCACCAAGCCGACGCCGCTGGTCATCAGCATGCACGGCGCGGGGATGTGGGGCGCCGCTCAGAAGGAAACGAGCCAGTGGAACAGGGTCGCCGAGCGTCACGGGTTTCTGGTCGTGTACCCGTCGGGCGCGGCGGGAGCGGGGCCCAGGGTCTGGCAGGTGAACGACGGGCCCGGACTCATGAAGGAGGTCAGGTTCATTTCGGAGCTGATAGACACGCTGCGGGCGGCCTACAACGTGGACCCGGCACGCATGTACGCCAACGGGCTATCCAACGGCGGCGGCATGGCGTTCGTCCTTTCCTGCACCCTGTCCGATCGCATCGCGGCGGTCGGGATGGTGGCGGCCGCACAAACCCTGCCGTGGAAGTGGTGTGCGGACCATCGGGCGGTCCCGATGATGGCCTTTCATGGGACGGCCGATTCTCAGGTTCCGTACTACGGCGGCACGACGTGGATCTTCGACGAACGGTGGCCGGACGTTTCCAGGTGGGTCGCGAATTGGGCAGGGCGAAACCGGTGCGCGCCGAACCCCACGGATTCGGCGGTGGCGATGGATGTGCTCCGTCGCGGGTACACCGACTGCGCCGACGACGCTGCCGTGGTGCTCTACACCGTCCAGGGAGGAGGCCATACCTGGCCCGGCGGCAAGCCCTTGCCGGAATGGTGGGTCGGGCCCACAAGCAACAGCATTGACGCCACCAGCCTTATGTGGGCGTTCTTTCTCGACCATCCGCTACGGCCCATAGCCCCCACCGTCCCATGAGCAGTACTCGCGGGACGTGAAACCACCCCACCCCCCACCCCGTAAACCCTCTCGACCCCGTGCCTGTCCAACCCTGCGTAGCCCCCCAACGCCGAGGCCGGTTTCCCCATGAGTGACTTCCGCCAGGATATCCGCTACTCGCTCCGCGGCCTGCGACGCAATCCCGTCTACGCCCTGGTCGCCGTGCTCACCCTGGCCCTCGGGATCGGCGCCAACACGGCCGTCTTCAGCGTCGTGAACGGCATCCTCTTGAAGCCGCTGGCGTACGACGACCCCCAGCGGGTGGCCCTTCTCTGGACCGCGTTCGGCCCCGACCTGCCGCAAAACTGGGTCTCCGGCCCCGAGTTCGCGGAGATGCGGGAGTTCGCGACCCAGCTCGAGGACATCGCCGTGGTGGCGCCCACCACGCTGGGCCTCACGGGCAGCGGCGAGCCGGAGCAGATCACCGCGGCCGGGGGGTCCGGGGCGCTCTTCCGGGTGCTCCGGGTGGACGCGGCGCAGGGCCGCCTGTTCGGCCCCGACGACGACCGTCTCGGCGCCGATCGCGTGGTGGTGCTGGGCGACGGCTTCTGGCGCCGCCGCTTCGGGGCCGATCCCGCCATCGTGGGGCGGACCGTGAACCTGAGCGGCCAGGCGTACACGGTGATCGGCATCATGCCGGCCGGCTTCAAGCTCTACCATCCCGAAGCCCAGGTCCCGCCGGTGGTGGACGTGTGGGCGCCGCTGGTGCCGCTCCTGGGCACGGACTATTCCGAGCTCAACCGCGGCTCCCATTTCCTGCGGGCCTTCGCGCGCCTGAAGCCCGGGGTGACGCTGGCCCAGGCGCAGGACGACATGGCGCGCGCGGCGGCGCTGATCCGGGAGCGCTCCCCGGACTACTACGACTTCGACGGCTGGGGCATCACGGTCATCTCGCTGCACGGCGATCTGGTCAACGACGTCAAACCGGCGCTGGTGATCCTGCTGGGCGCCGTGGGGTTCGTGCTGCTGATCGCCTGCGTCAACGTGGCCAACCTCCAGTTGGCGCGGGCGGCCGCCCGCGAGCGCGAGATCGCCGTGCGCTCGGCGCTGGGCGCCTCCGGCCGGCGGCTGGTGCGCCAGCTCTTGACCGAAAGCGCCGTGCTGGCGGCCATTGGCGCGGTGGTGGGACTGGGGCTGGCGTTCGGGTTGATCCAGCTGCTGGGGGCGATTGCGCCGCCGGGCCTGCCGCGCCGCGACGAGATCGGCATAGACGCGTCCGTGCTGGGGTTCACGGGCCTCGCCGCGCTGGTCACCGGGCTCCTCTTTGGTCTGGTGCCCGCGCTCTACGGCACCCGGGAATCGCTGGTGGAATCGTTGAAGGAGGGCGGGAGAGGCGGCAGCGGCGGCCGGGGCGGCAGGCGGCTCCGGATGGGATTGGTCGTGGCCGAGGTGGCCCTCGCGCTGGTGTTGCTGGTGGGCGCGGGGCTCATGCTCAAGAGTTTTGGGCGCCTGTTGCGGTCGGACCCGGGGTACGCCACGGACCATCTGCTCACGCTGCGGATGGCGCTGCCCGGGGCGAAGTATGACAGCACCCACAAGATCGTGAGTTTCTACGACCGGTTGCTGGAGCGGGTCGCGGTGTTGCCGGGTGTGACGTCGGCGGGTGTGATCTCGCATCTCCCGCTCTCGGCCTCGTACGCGTCCGGCACCACGGTCGTGAATGAGAGCCGGACGGTGCAGGCGCAGGGCGACTTCCCGTACGCGGGGATCGAGGCGGACCGCCGCTGGGTGAGCCCGGAGTATTTCCGGACCATGGGGGTGCAGGTGGTGCGGGGGCGGGCGTTCACGCCCGCGGACGACATCAACGCGCCGTTGGTGGCGCTGGTGGACGAGGAGTTCGTGCGACGGTTCTGGCCGGGCGAGGAGCCGCTGGGGAAGCGGGTGGCCATAGGCGGGTTCGGCTCACCGGAGGGTCCCGCGTGGCGCGAGGTGATCGGCGTGGTGCGGCATTCCAGGCACTACAGTCTCAACTCGGTGGGCCGAGAGCAGGTGTATCTGGCGTACCGGCAAGGCGGCCCCGGGACCATGTACCTGGTGCTTCGGGCGGCGGGCGATCCGCTCGGGCTCACGGGCCAGGTGCGGAACGAGGTATGGGCCATCGATCCCGACCAGCCGTTATCGGACATCCGGTCCATGGAGCAACGGGTGTCGGGCGCGGTATCGCAGCCGCAGTTCAACCTGGTGTTGCTGGCGACGTTTGCGGGCATCGCGCTGGCGCTGGCGGCGGTGGGGATTTACGGCGTCATGTCGTACGCGGTGGCCCAGCGCACCCCCGAGCTGGGAATCCGGATGGCGCTGGGGGCGACACAGCGCGAGGTGCGCGGGCTGGTGGTCCGGCAGGGGATGACGCTGGTGGCGGGTGGCGCGGCGATTGGCCTGGGCGCGGCGCTGGGGTTGAGCCGGGTGCTGCGGGCGTTGCTCTACGACGTGAGCCCGGCGGACCCGCTCACCTATCTGGGCGTGGCGTTGTTGCTGGGGGGCGTGGCGCTGCTGGCGTCTTTCATTCCAGCGGCCCGGGCCACGCGGATTCAGCCGATCGCGGTGCTGCGAAACGAATAGCCGGGCGGGGGCGAAGTCGGCGTCGTTGGGCCAGACGAGCGTGTGGACCGGCAGTTCCATCACGGAACCGGCGGAGTAAGTACTGCCTAGTGTCTTGTCCCAGCAACAGCTTTACAAAGTCGCTCGATCTTGCCGAGGATCGAGTCGGCGGTGGCCGTCCAGGCGAACGGCCGGGGGTGCTTGTTGTAGTGATGGACGAAGCGCTCGATGTTGGCGATGAGATCGGGGACGCTGCGAAACGTGCCGCGGCGGATCGCGCGCTGGGTGATGATGTTGAACCAGATCTCCACTTGGTTCAACCACGAGGCGTAGGTCGGAGTGTAGTGGACGTGATAGCGGGGTCGCGCCGCCAGCCAGCGCCGGACGCTGGGGTGCTTGTGGGTGCCGTAATTATCCACCACCAGATGGACGTCGAGAGCGGGGGGCACGTTCGCGTCCAGATGCCGAAGGAACTGGAGGAACTCTTGATGCCGATGCCGTCTCTTGCACTGCGTCAGCACCTGGCCGGAGGCGATGTCCAGGGCCGCGAACAGGGTCGTGGTCCCGTGCCGGATATAGTCGTGGGTGATGCCTTCGACATAGCCGAGTCCCAAGGGCAGCAAGGGCTGCGTCCGATCCAGCGCCTGGATCTGGCTCTTCTCATCCACGCAGAGCACGAGCGCGTGTTGGGGCGGGTCCAGGTAGAGGCCCACGATATCGCGGACTTTCTCGACGAAGAAGGGATCGGGCGAGAGCTTGAAATGCTTCTGGCGATGCGGTTGCAGACCGAACGCGTGCCAGACGCGCTGGACTGTGGATTTCGACAAGCGCGTCTCGGCGGCGATCGAGCGGCAGGTCCAGTGCGTCCCGTCCTTCGGCTTGGTCTTGAGCGTTTTGCGCACCAGGGTGGCGATGGTCTCATCACGGATCGAGCGCGGCCCGCCGGGACGAAACTCATCGTAGAGGCCCTGCAGCCCCCGCGCGCGATACCGCTGGCGCCACAAGCCGACGGTTGGCTTCGCCAGGCCGAGCCGCTGGGCGATGAGGGTATTGCCCTGTCCTTCAGCGGCCAGCAGCACAATGCGCCCCCGCGTCACCAGGGCGTGGGGCATCGACCGGGACCGGGTGAGCGTCACGAGCTGATCACGCGCGGACGGAGACAACGTCAACGGGGCCAACGGCCGTCCTCTGGGCATCAGATCCTCCCGATTCGCGAAAGGGGACCCGACCATGCCCAGACAATATAATAAAGCTATTCGTGGGACACTACACTAGG